>NZ_JBHFKW010000063.1:0-15859 GCF_042879395.1 Photorhabdus sp. RM322S | reverse complement strand
GAGAAGGGGCGGATTGTCGGTGCGTTGAGTTATGCCACCGCCCTGTTTGATCACTCGACGATAGAGCGGCAGGTGGGATATCTGCACGCGGTGTTGCAAGAGATGGTCGCTCATGCTCAACAGCGGATCGGGGAAATTGATATCCTGGCGCTGGCGGAGCGCAGGTTGTTATTGGAAACCTGGAACGCGACAGAAACAGTTTACCCTGACCAGTTATGCATCCATCAGTTGTTTGAACAACAGGTGGAGAAAAATCCGGATGCGATAGCATTAGTGTATGAAGAGCAAACCTTCAGCTATGCCGAATTAAATGCTCGCGCTAACCGGCTGGCCCATCAGTTGATTGCACTGGGTGTGGTGCCGGAGCAGCGAGTGGCGATTTGCGTCTCACGTTCGCCGGCAATGGTAGTGGCGGTACTGGCAGTGCTGAAAGCCGGTGGTGCCTATGTGCCACTGGATCCGGTCTATACTGGGGAGCGTCTGACTCATATTCTGACCGATGCGGCTCCGGCTATTTTGCTGGCAGATAAGGCCGGACGTGCTGCGCTGGATGAGAAAACGTTGGCTGCGCTGACTGTGTTTGACCCGAATACCCTGCCTGAACAGCCGGATAGTAACCCGCAGGTACCGGCGCTAACTGCCCGGCACCTGGCGTATGTGATTTACACCTCTGGATCGACGGGGACGCCGAAGGGGGTGATGGTCGAGCATCGTAATATCCTGCGTTTGTTTGAGGCGACTGAATCCTGGTATCACTTTAACCGGCAGGATATTTGGTGCCTGTTGCATTCCATCGCCTTTGATTTCTCGGTATGGGAATTGTGGGGGGCTTTACGCTACGGCGCAAAACTGGTTCTGGTGCCACACGCGATCGCCCGTTCACCTCAGGAGCTGCATCAATTTGTGTGTCAGCACGGTATCACCGTGTTGAATCAGACGCCGAGTGCTTTCAAAGCCTTTATTGCCAGTTATGTCGACAACCCATTACCGGACCAGTTGCGTTATATCATCTTTGGGGGAGAAGCCCTCGATCCGGGGATGTTGCGGCCGTGGTATCACCTGCATGGAGAGACGTCGCCCCGGTTGGTGAATATGTACGGTATCACGGAGACGACGGTTCATGTGACTTATCGGGAACTGAGTTCTCATGATGTGGCACAGATAACCAGCCCTATCGGTACACGTATTCCCGATTTGACGCTCTACCTGTTGGATAAATACGGTCAACCGGTGCCGTTGGGGACAATCGGTGAATTGTATATTGGCGGCGCGGGTGTGGCGCGGGGTTATCTGAATCGCCCTGAGCTGACGGCGGAACGTTTCCTGGTTGACCCGTTCAGTGATAAACCGGATGCGCGCATGTACCGTACCGGGGATTTGGCCCGTTATCTGCCGGAAGGGGATTTAGTGTTTGTCGGCCGTAACGACCAGCAGGTTAAGATCCGGGGTTTCCGTATTGAACCGGGGGAAATTGAAGCCCGGTTGGCAGAGCACCCAGCGGTGCGTGAATCTGCCGTGTTGGCGTTAGGGGATGCGCAGGATAAGCGTCTGGTCGCTTATGTGGTGGCACCCGTGGATGAGGGGCTGGCGAATAGTCTGCGTACCCACCTGAGTACAACTTTACCTGACTATATGGTACCAACGGCCTTTGTGCGGCTGGATGCACTTCCGTTGACCCCGAACGGTAAGCTGGATCGCCGGGCGCTACCGGCACCGGATAATGAAGCGTTTGCTCGTCAGGTTTATGAAGCGCCACAAGGGGATACGGAAATCACATTAGCGGCGATTTGGTGTGAGTTGCTGGGCGTTGAGCAGGTTAGCCGACATGATAATTTCTTCGCGTTGGGTGGTCATTCTCTGCTTGCGGTACGGATGATTGAACGTTTGCGTCACTTGGGGTTGACGCTGGCAGTGCGTAACCTGTTTCAGTCTCCGGTGTTATCAGACCTGGCTCAAACGTTGGGGCAGCACCGGGCTGTGGTGGTGCCACCGAATGTCATTACGTCAGCGACGACGACACTCACCCCGGAAATGTTGCCACTGATCGATCTGACTCAGGCTGACATTGACCGCATCGTCAGGCAGGTGCCAGGCGGGATGACCCATATTCAAGATATCTATGCCCTGTCGCCATTGCAGGACGGTATTTTGTTCCACCACTTACTGGCAAACGAAGGGGATCCGTATCTGGTGGTCAGTCAGATGGCTTTTGCTGACCGATCCTTGCTAGACCGTTACTTAGCGGCAGTGCAACAGGTGATTGATCGTCATGATATCTTGCGGACCGCTTTTATCTGGCAAGGATTATCTGTGCCGGCTCAGGTGGTTTGGCGTCAAGCCACGTTGTCAGTGATGGAGCTGACCCTGGATCCAACTGACAGGCCGGTTTGCGATCAATTAACGCAACGTTTTGATCCCCGTCATTATCGTATTGACCTGAATCAGGCACCGTTGTTGCGGTTTGTGGTGGCACAGGAAATGGATGGTCGTTGGATTGTCCTGCAATTGCTGCATCACCTGATTGGCGACCATACCACTCTGGACGTAATGAACCGTGAAGTACAAGCTTGTCTGGACGGACAGCAGGATAGCCTGTCTGAGCCGGTGCCGTTCCGCCATCTGGTGGCGCAGGGCCGGCTGGGTGTCAGTCAGGAAGAACACACCCGTTTCTTTACTGACATGTTGGCGGCGGTAGATGAACCGACATTGCCGTTTGGTTTGACGGAAGTGCATCGTGATGGCTCGCAGGTGGCGGAATCTCACCGGATGTTGTCAGCCGGGCTAAATAACCGTTTGCGTCATCAGGCGCGACATCTGGGCGTCAGTTTGGCGGCATTGTGTCATCTGGCCTGGGCCCAAGTGTTGTCGCGTACCAGTGGGCAGGAGCAAGTGGTGTTCGGCACCGTACTGTTTGGGCGTATGCAGGCCGGGGAAGGAACAGACAGCAGTATGGGATTGTTTATCAATACGTTGCCGCTGCGGCTGGATATGGATGATACCCCGGTACGAGACAGTGTGCAGGCTGCCCATACTCGACTGGCCGGACTATTGGAACATGAACATGCTTCATTGGCGCTGGCCCAGCGTTGCAGTGGTGTACAGGGGGAGATCCCCCTCTTTAGCAGCTTGCTGAATTATCGGCATAATGCCCTGTCGGCACCGTCAGATGAGCTGATAAGCGGCATTGAGTTTATTGGTGCACAGGAGCGGACCAACTATCCGTTAGTGCTGTCGGTGGAGGATTGTGGTGAATCTCTGGGGCTGACGGTTCAGGTAGTACAACCGTTTGATCCGAAAAACCTGTGCGACTATATGCAACAGGCACTGGAGAGCTTGGTGGAGGTACTGGAACAAGCTCCGAAAACGCCGGTACGACAGTTGGAGATTTTGCCGGAAGCGGAGCGTACGTTGTTGTTAAAAACCTGGAACGTGACGGAAACTGCTTCTCCTGACCAGTCATGCATTCATCAATTGTTTGAACAGCAGGTGGCGCAAGCCCCTGATGCGCCCGCGTTAGTGTATGAAGATCAGCTCTTCAGTTATGCCGAATTAAATGCCCGTGCCAACCGGCTGGCCCACCAACTGATTGCATTGGGTGTAGTACCCGAGCAGCGGGTGGCGATTTGTGTGTCACGTTCACCGGCAATGGTGGTGGCGGTATTGGCGGTGCTGAAAGCCGGTGGCGCGTATGTGCCGTTAGATCCGGTTTATACTGGTGAGCGTCTGGCCCATATTCTGACGGATGCGGCTCCGGCTATTTTGCTGGCGGATAACCCCGGACGTGATGCGCTGAACGAGCAAACGCTGGCTACGCTGACCGTGCTCGACCCGAATAATACCCTGCCGGATCAGCCGGATGTTAACCCGCAGGTCCCTGAGCTGACGTCCCGGCACCTGGCGTATGTGATTTACACCTCGGGTTCGACGGGGATGCCGAAGGGGGTGATGGTCGAGCATCGTAATATCCTGCGTTTGTTTGAGGCGACTGAATCCTGGTATCACTTTAACCGGCAGGATATTTGGTGCCTGTTGCATTCCATCGCCTTTGATTTCTCGGTATGGGAATTGTGGGGGGCTTTACGCTACGGCGCAAAACTGGTTCTGGTGCCACACGCGATAGTCCGTTCACCTCAGGAGCTGCATCAATTTGTGTGTCAGCACGGTATCACCGTGTTGAATCAGACGCCGAGTGCTTTCAAAGCCTTTATTGCCAGTTATGTCGATAACCCATTACCGGACCAGCTGCGTTATATCATCTTTGGGGGAGAAGCTTTTGATCCCGGTATGTTGCGGCCGTGGTATCGCCTGCGTGAAGAGACGTCGCCCCGGTTGGTGAATATGTACGGTATCACGGAGACGACGGTTCATGTGACTTATCGGGAACTGAGTTCTCATGATGTGGCGCAGATAACCAGCCCTATTGGTACGCGTATCCCGGATTTAACGCTCTATCTGTTGGATAAATACGGCCAGCCAGTGCCGTTGGGGACAATCGGTGAATTATATGTTGGTGGTGCGGGTGTTGCGCGGGGTTATCTGAACCGGCCAGAATTGACGGTGGAACGTTTCCTGGTCGATCCGTTCAGTGACAACCCGGATGCGCGCATATACCGGACCGGGGATTTGGCGCGTTACCTGCCGGACGGTAATCTGGAATTCCTGGGCCGTAATGACCAGCAGGTGAAAATCCGCGGTTTCCGCATTGAACCGGGGGAAATTGAAGCCCGGCTGATAGAACACCCGTCGGTACGTGAATCGGTGGTGTTGGCGTTGGGAGAAGCGCAGGATAAGCGTCTGGTCGCTTATGTGGTGGCACCCGTGGATGAGGGGCTGGCGAATAGCCTGCGTACCCACCTGAGTGCAACTTTACCTGACTATATGGTGCCGTCCGCCTTTGTGCGTCTGGATGCGTTGCCATTGACCCCGAACGGTAAGCTGGATCGTCGTGCGCTACCGGCGCCGGATGGTGAAGCCGTTGCCCGTCAGGTTTACGCGGCACCGCAAGGCGAAACAGAAATCGCCCTGTCGGTTATTTGGCGTGAATTACTGGGGGTTGAACAGGTCAGCCGGCATGACAGCTTTTTTGCTCTGGGTGGTCATTCACTGCTCGCGGTACGGATGATTGAACGCTTACGTAACCTGGGGTTGACACTGGCGGTGCGTGACCTGTTCCAGTCGCCGGTGTTGTCTGAACTGGCTCGAACGTTGAGGCAGCACCGGGCTGTGGTGGTGCCACCGAATGTCATTACGTCAGCGACGACGACACTTACCCCGGTGATGTTGCCGTTGATCGATCTGACTCAGGCTGACATTGACCGTATCGTCGGGCAAGTACCGGGTGGGATGGCTAATCTTCAGGATATCTATGCTCTGTCGCCATTGCAGGATGGCATTTTGTTCCACCACTTATTGGCAAATGAAGGGGATCCGTATCTGGTGATCAGCCAGATGGCTTTTGCTGACCGGCCTCTGCTGGACCGTTATTTGGCCGCGGTACAACAGATGGTTGATCGGCACGATATTCTGCGTACGGCCTTTATCTGGCAAGGATTGTCAGTGCCAGCGCAGGTAGTCTGGCGTCAGGCACCGTTGTCGGTCACTGAATTGACGTTGGACCCGGCTGATGGGCCGGTGGGTGATCAACTGGTTCAACGTTTTAATCCCCGTCATTATCGTATTGATTTGGGTCAGGCACCGCTGCTGCGTTTTGTCGTGGTTCAGGAGACCGATGGCCGCTGGTTTTTACTGGAATTGCTGCATCACCTGATTGGTGACCATACCACGCTGGATGTGATGAATCGCGAAGTACAAGCGTATCTTACGGGTCAGGAAGACGGCCTGCCTGCGCCGGTGCCGTTCCGTAATCTGGTGGCGCAGGCCCGGTTGGGTATCAGTCAGGAGGAACATACCCGCTTCTTTACTAACATGTTGGCGGAGGTGGATGAGCCGACATTGCCGTTTGGGCTGGCGAACGTGCATCATGATGGATCTCAGGAGAGGGAATCCTACCGGATACTGACTACCGGGTTAAATGACCGTCTTCGCTATCAGGCTCGGCATTTGGGTGTCAGTCTGGCGGCGCTGTGTCATCTGGCCTGGGCACAGGTGTTATCACATACCAGTGGTCAGGAGAAAGTGGTATTTGGTACTGTGCTGTTTGGGCGCATGGCGGCGGGAGAAGGGGCTGACAATGGGATGGGGCTGTTTATCAATACTCTGCCGTTACGCCTGGATATCGATGATACCCCGGTACGGGACAGCGTGCGGGCGGCCCATTTACGGCTGGCTGGGTTGCTGGCGCATGAGCATGCGTCACTGGCGCTGGCCCAGCGTTGCAGTGGGGTTGCCAGTGGTACGCCTCTCTTTAGTGCCCTGCTGAACTATCGGCATAATGATCAACAGGATCCGCTGAATGAAACGATGGACGGGATTGAATTCCTGGGCGGGCAGGAGAGCACTAACTATCCCTTTGGGTTGTCGGTGGAGGACGGGGGATCCACTTTGGGACTGACGGCTAGTGCGGTGCAGCCGTTTGATCCGGACAGAATATGCGGTTATATGCAGCAGGCGCTGGAGAGTCTGGTGGAGGCGCTTGAGCAGGCACCGGAAACGTCGGTACGGGCGTTGAATATCCTGCCGGAAACGGAACGCACGTTGTTGCTGGAAACCTGGAATGCCACGGAAACCGCGTATCCTGACGCGTTATGTATTCACCAGTTGTTTGAGCAACAGGTGAAGCGGGCTCCGGAGGCGACGGCACTGGCGTATCAAGAGCAGACCCTCAGTTATGCCGAATTAAATGCCTGCGCCAACCGGCTGGCCCATCAATTGATTGCGCAGGGTGTCACACCGGACCAGCGGGTGGCGATTTGCGTGGAACGCTCTCCGGCGATGGTGGTGGCTTTGCTGGCGGTACTGAAAGCCGGTGGGGCTTATGTGCCGCTGGATTTAACCTATCCGGGGGAACGTCTGGCGTATATCCTGAATGATACCGCCCCAGCAGTGGTCTTGGCTGATGCGGCCGGGAGGATGGCGTTGGGTGAAGCCGCGCTGGCGGGGCTGATAGTGCTTGACCCGAATACCCGGCCAGACCAGCCGGACAGCAACCCGCAGGTCACGGCGTTGACGTCACGGCATCTGGCGTATGTGATTTACACCTCCGGCTCAACCGGGCAACCGAAAGGGGTGATGGTAGAGCATCAGGCGATTTATCAACGTTATCTGGGTTTTAATGATACCTATGCTGTCACGGCACAAGACCGGCTGTTGCAATTTTCCGCTTTTGCGTTTGATGTTTCAGTGGAAGATTTTTTCTCGTCATTATGCAATGGCGCTACGCTGGTTCTTCGCGATGACAGTTGGCTGGCTTCGATGCCGGAATTTATTGCTTTAACCCAGCAATATCGTATTACGGTGGTGTCACTACCGACCCTGTTCTGGTCTGAACTGGCGGCCAGAGATACGGGGTTACCGCTGCCGGATTGTCTCCGGCTCATCATCATTGGCGGTGAGGTGGTCAAAAAGAACGCCATTCAGGATTGGTTCAGGCAGGAAGGCCACCGGCCCCGGCTGTTGAACGGTTATGGTCCGACTGAAAATGTCGTGACGGTGACCTATAAGGACGTATTATCCCCAGCCGATGCGCATTCTATAGGCAGGCCGGCTAAAAATGCCCGCATCTACCTGCTGGACCAATATGGTCAACCGGTGCCATTAGGCTGTATGGGTGAAATGTATATTGGTGGCGTCGGGGTAGCGCGCGGTTATCTTAACCAACCGGAACTGAGCGCGGAGCGTTTTATACCGGATCCCTTTAGCCCGATAGCGGGTGCGCGGATGTATCGTACCGGGGATTTGGCCCGTTATCTGCCGGACGGTGATCTGGAATTCCTGGGCCGTAACGACGAGCAGGTTAAAATCCGCGGATTCCGTATTGAGCTGGGTGAAATTGAGGTCCGGTTGGCGGAACACCCGGCGGTGAGTGAATCGGTGGTATTGGCGCAGGGTGAAGGGCCGGATAAACGGCTGGTGGCCTATGTGGTGGCGTCAGCGGATGAGAGGCTGGCTAATCGCCTGCGTGAGCATCTGAGCGTTCAGTTGCCTGAATACATGGTGCCGTCGGCCTTTGTGCGGCTGGATGCCTTCCCGTTAACCCCGAACGGTAAGCTGGATCGTCGTGCGCTGCCGGTACCGGACGAAGAGGCGTTTGCCCGTCAGGTTTACGCTGCACCGCAGGGAGAAACGGAAATCGCCTTGGCGGCGATTTGGTGTGAAATCCTGGGGATTGAACAGATCAGCCGGCATGATAATTTCTTTGCCCTGGGGGGGCATTCACTGTTGGCGGTACGGGTGATGAACCGGATGGCCGCTTTCGATGTTGAATTGCCGCTGACCAAGCTGTTCAAATCCCCGTCTTTGGCTGCCTTTGCTGAGGAGATCATCACTACCCGGCTTGATAAGCAAGACAGAGCATTGTCCGCCATCCTGCCGATATCCCGCGAGGGTGAGTTGCCGTTGTCATTCGCTCAACAGCGCTTGTGGTTCCTTGCTCAACTTGATGGCGTCAGTGAGACTTATCATATCCCGATCGCGTTGAGTTTGCGTGGTTCACTAGATATTGTCGCCTGGCAGCAAGCACTTAACGCTTTGTTTGCTCGCCATGAAGCGTTACGTTCTGTCTTTGTCTCTATTGAGGGTCAGCCACAAGTGCGGTTGTTGGCACCGGATGGCGGCCTGCTGTTATCTCAACATGACCTGCGCGGGTTCCCGGATGCGCAGGGGGTTCTTGAGTGCCTGTGTGCCGAGGAAGCCTGCGCATCATTTGACCTTGACCGTGGCCCGCTGATCCGCGCCAGTCTTATCCGGCTTACCGATGACGAATACGGGTTCCTGCTCACCCAGCATCACATTATTTCCGATGGTTGGTCTGTCGATGTGCTGATAGGTGAACTGAGCGCACTCTATACGGCGTTTTTGGCCGGGCAACCGGATCCATTGCCACCGCTGGCGATTCAATACCCGGATTATGCTGCTTGGCAGCGTCAGTGGCTGTCAGCGGAACGTGTTCAGATTCAATCTGACTATTGGCGTACTCTGCTGGCTGACGCGCCGGTCTTGCTGGATTTGCCTACTGATCGGCCTCGTCCGTCTGAGCAGTCGTTTGCCGGGAATGCCGTGCTGGTTAACTTGGATACGGCATTAACGACGGCGCTTAAACGGCTGAGTGAGCAGCACGGTGTCACGTTATTTATGACGCTGTTGTCAGCCTGGACGGTGGTCCTGTCGCGCCTGTCAGGTCAGGACGATGTGGTGATAGGCACACCGAGTGCAGGCCGCAGTCGTCAGGAAGTGGAGCCGCTGATCGGATGCTTTGTCAATACGCTGGCGTTACGCATGGATGTTTCGGGTGATCTGACGGTGACTGAATTATTGGCGCGTGTACGGCAGACCGCTCTAGCGGCACAGGAACATCAGGATTTACCATTTGAGCGGGTAGTGGAAATCGTGCAGCCACCGCGCCGACTGGCGCATACCCCGCTGTTCCAGGTCATGTTTGCCTGGCAGAACAATGAGAGCACGGCCTGGCAACTACCGGGGCTGGCCGTGTCACCGGTCGATCAAGCTGTTGATATTATCAAGTTTGATCTTGAACTAGGCTTGTCAGAAGAGGAGGGCCGGATTGTCGGTGCGTTGAGTTATGCCACCGCTCTGTTTGATCAATCGACAATGGAGCGACAGGTGGGATATCTGCACACGGTGCTGCAAGCTATGGTCGCTCATGCTCAACAGCGGATCGGGGAGATAGATATCCTGGCACCGGCGGAGCGCAAGCTGTTGCTGGAAACCTGGAACGCGACGGAAACCCCTTATCCTGAGGCGTTATGTCTCCATCAGTTGTTTGAACAACAGGTGGAAAGAACCCCGCAGGCCACGGCGTTAGTGTATGAAGAGCAGATCCTCAGTTATGCTGAATTAAATGCCCGCGCCAACCGGCTGGCCCATCAATTGATTGCTCTGGGGGTCGAGCCGGATCAGCGGGTGGCGATTTGTGTGTCACGTTCCCCGGCAATGGTGGTGGCATTGCTGGCAGTGATGAAATCTGGTGGGGCCTATGTGCCGTTGGATCCAACCTATCCGTTGGAGCGGTTGGCGTATATCCTGAATGATACTACTCCGTCAGTGGCGTTGGCTGATGCGGCCGGACGAGTAGCATTGGGTGATAAGGTGTTGGGCGGGTTAACGGTACTTGACCCGAATACCTTGCCAGACCAGTCGGACCGTAACCCGCAGGTCCCTGCGTTGACGCCACAGCACTTGGTTTACGTCATCTATACCTCTGGCTCAACTGGGCAACCGAAAGGGGTGATGGTGGAGCATCAGGCGGTGTATCAGCGTCACTTGGGCTTTAATGAAACCTACGCGGTCACGGCGCAAGATCGGATGTTGCAATTTGCTTCCTTTGCTTTTGACGTTTCAGTGGAAGAATGTTTCTTGACATTATGTAATGGCGCTACGTTGGTTATGCGTGATGACCGCTGGCTGGCCTCTATGTCGGAATTTATTGCCTTGGCCTGGCAGAACCGTATCACGGTGATGTCTCTGCCTACATTATTTTGGTCCGAACTGATTGTCAGAGACAACAGTGCATTACCGCTACCGGATTGTCTCCGGTTAATTATCATTGGTGGTGATGCGGTGAAAAAGAGCGCCATTCAGGACTGGTTTGCACGGGAAATCCACCGGCCCCGGCTGTTGAACGCCTATGGCCCGACAGAAAATACCGTGACGGCGACCTGTCAGGATATCTTATCCCCGGCAGATGATAGTTCTATAGGCCGACCACTTAAAAATACCTGTGTTTATCTGTTGGACAGATACGGTCAGCCAGTACCATTAGGCTGTATTGGCGAAATGTATATTGGCGGAGTGGGTGTAGCACGGGGTTATCTTAACCAGCCGGAATTGAGCGCTGAACGTTTCATACCGGATCCCTTTAGTCCAGTATTCGGTGCGCGGATGTATCGTACCGGGGATTTGGCCCGCTATCTGCCGGACGGTGACTTGGAATTCCTGGGCCGTAACGACCAGCAGGTGAAAATTCGGGGCTTCCGTGTTGAGTTGGGGGAAATTGAAACCCGGTTGATGGAACACTCGGCAGTGCAAGAGGCGGCAGTGCTGGTGCTGGATGATGGGCAAGGAAAACGACTGGTTGCCTATGTGATAGCGGAAGCGCAGGCGGGGTTGGCAGCCCGTTTGCGTGAACACCTGAGCGTCGTTTTACCTGACTATATGATCCCGGCGGCCTTTGTGCGGCTGGATACCTTCCCGCAGACCCCGAATGGCAAACTGGATCGCCGGGCGTTGCCGGCACCGGGGGAGGAAGCATTTGCCCGTCAGGTCTATGAAGCCCCGCAAGGGAAGATGGAAACGATGCTGGCGGCAGTCTGGTGTGAGTTGCTAGGGGTTGAGCAGATAAGTCGGTATGACAGCTTCTTTGCCTTGGGGGGACATTCACTGCTTGCTGTGCGCATGATCGATCGATTGCGGCGTATCGGCCTGAGTGTATCGGTAAAAACGCTATTCCAGTATCCAACACTCTGTATTTTGGCACAGTCCTTGGTTCAGCATGATGAAATTCAGGTGCCTGACAACCATATTACACTGGATACGACGGTACTGACGCCGGCGATGTTGCCGCTGATCGATCTGACTCAGGCTGACATTGACCGCATCGTCAGGCAGGTGCCGGGCGGGATGGGCAATATCCAGGATATCTATGCACTGTCACCGTTACAGGACGGTATTTTGTTCCACCACTTATTGGCAAACGAAGGGGATCCGTATCTGTTGATGGGGCAGATGGCCTTTGCTGACCGGGATCTGTTGGATCGTTATTTGACGGCGGTTCAGCGGGTAGTTGATCGGCACGATATTCTACGTACTGCTTTTATCTGGCAAGAATTGTCAGTGCCGGCACAGGTGGTCTGGCGTCAGGCCCAATTGTCGGTAACGGAACTGACACTGAACCCGGCCGACGGCCCGGTCAGTGACCAGTTAACCCGGCGTTTTGATCCGCGTCGGCATCGTCTTGACCTGAATCAGGCACCACTATTGCGTTTTGTTATTGCTCAGGAAACTGATGGCCGTTGGATTGTATTGGAATTGCAGCATCACCTGATTGGCGATCATGAAACGATGGAAGTGATGCACCGTGAAGTACAGGCGTATCTGACGGGGCAGGAGGATAGCCTGCCTGCGCCGACACCGTTCCGTAATCTGGTGGCGCAGGCAGAGTTGGGTGTCAGTCAGGAAGAACACACCCGTTTCTTTACCGACATGTTAGCGACGGTAGATGAACCCACCTTGCCGTTTGGTTTGACGGAAGTGCATCGTGATGGCTCGCAGGTGGAGGAATCCCACCGGATGTTGCCAGCCGGGCTAAATAACCGTTTGCGTCATCAGGCGAGACATCTGAGCGTCAGTTTGGCGGCGTTGTGTCATCTGGCCTGGGCCCAGGTATTGTCGCGTACCAGCGATCAACAGAAAGTGGTGTTTGGCACCGTGCTGTTTGGGCGTATGCAGGCGGGGGAAGGGGCAGACAACAGTATGGGGTTGTTTATCAATACCTTGCCGCTGCGGCTGGATATCGATGAAACTTCGGTACGGGATAGCGTGCAGGCTGCCCATACCCGACTGGCCGGACTATTGGAACATGAGCACGCGTCACTGGCGCTGGCCCAGCGTTGCAGCGGGGTGAGGGGTGATATTCCACTCTTTAATAGCCTGTTGAATTATCGGCACAATACCTTGCCGGCAACATCGGATGACATCATAAGCAGTATTGAATTTCTGGGCGCACAAGAGCGGACCAACTATCCGTTAATGCTGTCAGTGGAGGACTTTGGTGGATCCTTGGGGCTGACCGCTCAGGTAGTGCAGCCGTTTGATCCAGCAAGCCTGTGCGGTTATATGCAGCAGGCATTGGAAAGTCTGGTGGAGGCGCTTGAGCAAGCCCCGGATACACCGGTACGAGCCCTGAACATCCTGCCGGAAGCGGAGCGGATGTTGTTGTTAAAAACCTGGAACGCGACAGAAACAGTTTACCCTGATCAGTTATGTATTCATCAGTTGTTTGAGCAACAGGTGGAGAAAAACCCTGACGCTATAGCGTTAGTGTATGAAGAGCAAACTCTCAGTTATGTCGAATTAAATGCCTGCGCCAACCGGCTGGCCCATCAGCTGATTGCTCTGGGGGTAGAACCGGATCAGCGGGTGGCGATTTGTGTCTCACGCTCACCGGCAATGGTGGTGGGCTTGTTGGCGGTAATGAAAGCGGGTGGGGCTTATGTGCCGCTGGATCCGGCTTATCCTGGCGCGCGTCTGGCCCATATTTTGACCGATGCTGCCCCGGCTATGGTGCTGGCGGATGAAGCCGGTCGTACTGTGTTGGGCGAGGAAGCGTTGTCTGCGCTGACTGTGCTCGACCCGAATACCTTGCTTGATCAACCGGATAGTAATCCACAGGTCCCTGCGCTGACTGCCCGGCACCTGGCGTATGTGATTTACACCTCCGGCTCCACAGGGGTGCCAAAAGGGGTGATGATTGAGCACCGGAATACGGTGAACTTCCTGCACTGGGCCCAGCAGGCTTTTGGCGCGGAAGAATTCCGGGAGACACTGTTCTCAACGTCGATGAATTTCGACCTGTCCATTTTCGAATGTTTTATGCCGTTATCCTGTGGTGCGGCGATCCATCTGGTCGAGGATGTCCTGTCATTGATGCGGCATCCCCGGCCGGTGAGTTTGATTAACTCAGTCCCGTCGGCAATGAAACCGTTGTTGCAGTCTCAGGCGCTGATGGCGTCGGTCCATACCGTCAATCTGGCGGGTGAGCCGCTTAAAAGTGCTCTGATTGAACAGATTTTCGCAGAAACGCCGGTGCAACGGTTATGTAATCTCTATGGACCTTCCGAAACGACAACCTATTCTGCCTGGATATCGATACAGCGGGGTGACCGGGTAATTGAAAGTATCGGGCGCCCGATAGCCAACACCGGCCTTTACTTGCTGGACGGGTATGGTCAGCCGGTGCCGCTGGGTGTGGTGGGGGAAATTTATATCGGGGGCGCGGGTGTGGCGCGGGGCTACCTCAATCGCCCTGACCTGACGGCGGACCGTTTCCTTATCGATCCGTTCAGTGAGAATCCGGGTGCCCGTATGTACCGCACCGGCGATTTGGCCCGCTACCTGCCGGACGGCAACCTGGCGTTCCTGGGCCGTAATGACCAGCAGGTTAAGATCCGGGGTTTCCGCATTGAACCGGGGGAAATAGAAGCCCGGCTGGTGGAACACCCGGCGGTGAGTGAGTCGGCGGTATTGGCGCAGGGTGAAGGGCAGGAGAAACGGCTGGTGGCTTATGTGGTGGCACCCGCGGATGAGGGGCTGGTCAATAGCCTGCATACTTATCTGAGTGCCATTTTACCGGATTATATGGTGCCGTCGGCCTTTGTGCGGCTGGATGCCTTCCCGTTAACCCCGAACGGCAAGCTGGATCGTCAGGCGTTGCCGGCAGCGGACAATGAAGCGGTTGCCCGTCAGGTTTACGCCGCGCCGCAGGGCGAAACAGAAATCGCGCTGGCGGCGATTTGGTGTGAAATCCTGGGGATTGAGCAAATCAGCCGGCATGACAATTTCTTTGCCCTGGGCGGCCATTCGTTGCTGGCGGTACGGGTGATGAACCGTGTCGCGGCGTTCGGTGTCGAACTGTCGCTGGCAACTCTGTTTAAATCCCCTACGTTAAGGGCTTTTGCCGAGGTCATGCAGGCCCGGTCTGGTCAACCGGCCCCTGTTCTGCCGGCCATCGTGCCGATAGCCCGTGAGGGTGAGTTGCCGCTGTCATTTGCTCAACAGCGCCTGTGGTTCCTGGCACAGCTTGAGGGGGTCAGCGAGACTTATCATATCCCGATGGCCCTGCGCTTACGTGGTCAACTGGATATCATGGCCTGGCAAAAGGCGCTGGATACCTTGTTTGCCCGTCATGAAGCGTTACGCTCTGTCTTTGTCTCTATTGAGGGGCAGCCACAAGTGCAGTTGTTGGCACCGGATAGCGGCTTGCGGCTACCTCAACATGACCTGCGTGGGCTCCCGGATGCGGAGAGGGTTCTTGAGCGCCTGTGCAGCGAGGAAGCGCGCGCATCATTTAACCTTGAGCGTGGCCCGCTGATCCGCGCCGGTCTTATCCGGCTCACCGATGATGAATATTGGTTCCTGCTGACGCAGCATCACATTGTTTCCGATGGCTGGTCTGTCGATGTGTTGATACGTGAACTGAGCGCACTCTATACGGCGTTTCTGGCCGGGCAACCGGATCCGCTGCCCCCGCTGGCGATTCAATACCCGGATTACGCCGCCTGGCAGCGTCAGTGGTTGCTGGCGGAACGGACCCAACGGCAATCCGACTATTGGCGTGCGATATTGGCTGACGCCCCGGTTCTGCTGGATTTACCTACTGACCGGCCCCGTCCGTCGGAGCAGTCGTTTACCGGGCATGCCGTGCCGGTTAACCTGGATCCGGCATTAACGACGGCGCTTAAACGGCTGAGTGAGCAGCACAGTGTCACGTTATTTATGACGCTGTTGTCAGCCTGGGCGGTGGTCCTGTCGCGCCTGTCAGGTCAGGACGATGTGGTGATAGGCACACCGAGTGCAGGCCGCAGTCGTCAGGAAGTGGAATCGCTGATCGGGTTCTTTGTCAATACGCTGGCGTTGCGTGTTGATTTATCCGGTGAGCTGACGGTGACGGAGTTGCTGGCGCGTGTGCGGCAGACCGCTTTAGCGGCACAGGAGCACCAGGATTTAC
>NZ_JBHFKW010000062.1:0-16617 GCF_042879395.1 Photorhabdus sp. RM322S | reverse complement strand
GGGTGATCCCGATTGGCCGTCCGACGGCCAACATGCGGGTGTATCTGCTGGATGCTCAGGGCCAGCCAGTGCCTTTTGGGGTCGTTGGTGAGCTGTATATTGGTGGCGCAGGTGTGACGCGGGGTTATCTGAACCGCCCTGAGCTGACGGCTGAACGTTTTCTGACAGATCCGTTTAGTGAGGCTCCGGGGGCGAGAATGTATCGTACCGGCGATCTGGCCCGTTATCTGCCGGATGGCAATCTGGTGTTCATTGGTCGTAATGACCAGCAGGTTAAAATCCGCGGTTTCCGCATTGAGCTGGGGGAAATCGAGGCGCGTTTGGCTGAACACCCGGCGGTGAGTGAAGTGCGGGTACTGGCGTTGGGTGATGGGCTGGACAAGTATCTGGTGGCTTATGTGGTGGCGCAGGCAAATGATGGGCTGGTTAACAGTTTACGTGAACATCTGAGTGCTTTGTTGCCTGATTATATGGTGCCGGGTGCCTTTGTGCGTCTGGATGCTTTCCCGCTGACGCCTAACAGCAAGCTGGATCGTCAGGCATTACCCGCACCGGACGAAAAAGCGGTTGCCCGTCAGGTTTACGCCCCACCGTATGGGGAAACAGAAATGGCATTGGCGGCGATTTGGTGTGAATTGCTGGGGGTTGAGCGGGTCAGCCGGCATGACAACTTCTTCGCGCTGGGCGGTCATTCACTGCTTGCCATACGCATGATAAACCTTGCCGCCGGTCAGGGGTTGATTTGTACATTGAATGCTTTGTTCCAATGTCCTGTGTTGTCCGCATTGGCAGCGAAAATCACCTCAGATTTGCAGTCTCAGTCGCAAAGCAGTGCCATACCGGTGCGACCGGGTGGAGCAGAACTGCCGTTGTTCTTTGTGCCCAGTGGAATGGAAGACTATTCCTATGTCTTCGGGCTGGCTCAACATATCCGGTCAGGCTATCCGATTTATACGGTATCTTGGTCGTCCATCAATGAAGAAGCGGTACCGACGATGGAAGAGCAGGCTGCCAGCATGATCAGCTTGATGAAAGCGGTTCAACCGGCAGGCCCGTATCGGATATGGGGTTACTCTTCCGGCGGCGTATTGGCTTATGCTATTGCCCAGGGGCTTTTGCATGCCGGTGAGACGGTGAACTTCCTGGGATTGATTGATACGCCAGCTCCTCATTATATCAGGGAGCAGCCTATGCAACTCAAACATCAGTTCTTTGACGAGTTAGTCAGGCAGTTTGGGGAAGAACACACTCAGGAGATGGCGGCGTTGTACCGGCGAATTGATGATCTGAATTTGGTGCAATTTATTGAAGCGGCACAGGAATTGGCGTTATACCCCGCCAATCTGTGCCCTGAATTAGTCGCAAAAAGTTGGGAGCGGATAGAGCGTTATGGGCAAATAGTTGGAGATTATGAACCACGGGTATTAACGGTAACGCTGCATCAGTTTTATGCGATGGAACGTCCCCCTGCTAGTTCTTTTGTTACGGATGAAAAACCGAAGACTTTAACTATAGACCCATCGTTAGGTTGGGCACAGATAATACCTGACTCTTTACTTCGGTTGATTGCTGTTCCGGGTAATCATTTTAGTTTATTGGAGAATAATGAGCATAGAATCGCTTTAGCTCAGGCCATAAACAGGGCGTTGGCAATCAGTTGTGGCGGGGAGGTGTTATAATACAGATATATTAATCAATATTGAATAATTTAATATTAGTGTGATGATCCGGTATATATTGTTTATGCCGGATTATTTCTATGCTAAAACAGAATAAGGAAAAGGGTGGTTTTTATAATAAATTATTTGATTATATTTCTTCGTTATTGTTGTTATTTTCTATTATGTGATCTAAATCTAATTTTATTGTTAATTTTATTTTATTTTTTTGATTAAACGGGTATCTCGAATATGTATTTAGTTGTAGAGTCATTGTTGAAAATATTTATTCTGATAAAAATAATCGAAAATTTGATAATGATAATGTGTTTCCTGGGGGGCATGTAGGCTGATTTAATCAGCTTTAATTTCATGATCTCCCCTTGATATATATTTTTTATTTTAAATAACTTGGGATAATAAGATTGAAAAAACGGTGGCGGATAGTCTCAATGTCTATGTTAGTCGGTGTTTTTGAACTGAATAACATTAAATTTTTTTCCTGCTTATACCTCGTATTGGTCAATATCGCCGGATGTCCGAAAAATCGCATCAAAGAGCGATCTCCCGGTTTTTTTTGTATTTTAAATCAATATCATACATGGTTGATAATTATTCCTGTTACATTGTTTTATTATTGTTGAATAATATGTTTTGGAGTTAATTATAAATTATAATTGTTTCTGGGTGGTATTGGATTAAATAACATTTCTATTTGTAATGGAATTTAATCGTTATAAAGCAATGTGCTTAAGTTGGTGTGGGTTTGCTTATGGCATCTACACTAGGGGTACTCTTTTGTTGTTATAAAATAATATCGTATGTGATTGTTTTTAACCTGAGGTTATATTTTTGTTAAATATGCATCATGAATGCAGGGAATTGTCTTGTCTTTAATTGTGTAATTTATCATCAGCCAATGGGAGTTATAGAGAATTAATCTAATTTATCTAAAAAACAGGAGCAAAAATGGAATGTTTTATTCCAAATCATACATTGAATTATTTATTTCGCTGTCAGGGGAATTAGCATCGTAGCGTTGTGAATGATATGGCTATTAACCGGGCTATGGCATCCAATATTTGCGTATTTTGAAGAGATATCGGTTATTTCTTGGGGGTAAGAAGTAAGAAAAATACGGGTGATGGCTGTCAGGAATGACAGTTTTCAAATTTCTAACAGATTCGTTGAGGTCGTAAATGAAAGATAGCATTGCTCAAGCAGGAAGTGCTCTTAACGCTGAACTCTTCTCTCAAACATCAGAAAACATAATCAGTGCAAATGACGCTTCATCACAGACCAAAAATACACAGAATATTCTCAAGGCACTCACACCCGGTGAATTATTCTGGTATGAGCGCTTTGCCGCTTTGCAACCGCTCCAGTTACCTTTCGAGACGGTTGGGGAGCAAGCGAAGCCCAGATGGACAATGAGTCTTTGGCACTCCCCGTTGCCAGGAAACGGAGAAGAAGACCCATTACGGACACTGTTGCAGACATTTGTGATCTATCTTGCGCGCCTGACTCAGCAGACCGAATTCCAAATCGGCTGGTGCGTGGATAAAGTAAATGGTAAATCAGCAGATCTGGTGCCTATGGTCGTTGAGGTGGAGTTTGATAAGCCGTGGAGGTCGGTAGCTGACTGGATTGATAACGAGCTTGTCCAGTTGATGCGGCACCAGACATTGAGTCATGATCTCCTTATTCGCTTTCCTTCATTGCAGGCTATCCCGGCGCTGACAACCCGCTGGCCGTGGCAGATCGCCGTCTCGGTGATACAGGATGATAAACCGTGTGATCAGAAGATATCCGGTGAATTGCTGACGCTCCAGGTGAATGCACAGGGCAGTTTTCGCTGGATATATGATGCAAACCGTCTGAGCGAGGAAGTGGTTCAGCGGATGGGTGAACACTTACAGGTGCTGGCATTGTCAAAAAAGAGGGGAGATGAAATTCCCGTCGGGCAGCTTAATGTGTTACCGGAGGCTGAACGTACGTTACTGCTGGAGACCTGGAATGCCACGGAAGCCCCTTATCCTGACCCGTTATGTATCCATCAGCTGTTTGAGCAACAGGTAGCACAAGCCCCGCACGCCACAGCGTTGGAATATCAAGAACAGACCCTCAGTTATGCGGAATTGAATACCCGTGCTAACCGGCTGGCTCATCAACTGATGGCGCTGGGCGTGGAGCCTGACCAGCGGGTGGCGATTTGCGTGGCACGCTCACCGGCAATGGTGGTGGCTTTGCTGGCGGTACTGAAAGCCGGCGGGGCTTATGTGCCGCTGGATTCAACTTATCCGCGGGAACGTCTGGCGTATATTCTGAGTGATAGTGCCCCGTCAGTGGTACTGGTTGATGAGGCTGGCCGGGCGGCGCTGGGCAAACAGGCGCTGGTAGGCATGACGGTACTTGATCCGAATGTCCAATTTGACCAGCCCAGCAGCAATCCGCAGATCCCAGCGTTAACGCCACAGCATCTGGCGTATGTGATTTACACCTCCGGCTCCACCGGACAGCCGAAAGGGGTGATGGTGGAACATCAGGCGATTTATCAACGTTATCTGGGTTTTAATGACACCTACGCCGTCACCGCACAAGACCGGGTATTGCAATTTGCCGCGTTTGCGTTTGATGTTTCAGTGGAAGATTTCTTCTCATCATTATGCAACGGTGCCACACTGGTTATCCGGGATGATAGCTGGCTGGCGTCGATACCAGAATTTGTTGCCTTAACTCGACAATATCGTATTACGGTGGTGTCGTTGCCGACTCTGTTCTGGTCTGAACTGGCGGCCAGAAATACGGGGTTACCGCTGCCGGATTGCCTCCGGCTCATTATTACTGGCGGTGAGGCTATCAAAAAGAGCGCCGTTCAGGACTGGTTCAGGCAGGAAGGCCATCGGCCCCGGCTGTTGAACGGTTATGGTCCGACGGAAAATGTCGTGACGGTGACTTATAAGGACGTGTTATCCCCGGAAGATGCCCATTCTATTGGCCGGCCGGCTAAAAATGCCCGCATCTACTTGTTGGACCAATATGGTCAACCGGTACCCTTAGGCTGTGTGGGTGAAATGTACATTGGCGGCGTTGGGGTGGCGCGCGGTTATCTTAACCGGCCAGAACTGAGCACAGAGCGTTTTATACCGGATCCTTTTAGTCCGGTAGCCGGTGCGCGGATGTATCGCTCCGGGGATTTGGCCCGCTACCTGCCGGATGGTGACCTGGAATTTCTGGGCCGTAATGACGAGCAGGTGAAAATCCGCGGCTTCCGTATTGAGCTGGGGGAAATTGAAACCCGGTTGCTGGAACACCCGGTAGTGCAAGAAGCGGTGGTGCTGGCGCTGGATGGTGGGCAGGGCAAACGTTTGGTTGCCTATGTGGTGGCGGCAGCGAATGAGGGATTGGCGTCTGATTTGCGTGCACACCTGAGTGCTATTTTGCCTGATTATATGGTACCGGCAGCCTTTGTGCGCCTGGAGACCTTCCCGCAGACCCCGAATGGCAAGCTGGATCGCCGGGCGTTGCCTGAGCCGAGGGAAGACGATTTTGCCCGGCAGATTTATGAAGCCCCAGAAGGGGAGGCAGAGATCGCCATTGCGGCTCTCTGGTGTGAGTTACTGGGCATTGAGCAGATCAGCCGACATGACAGCTTCTTTGCGTTGGGCGGTCATTCACTGCTCGGCGTGCAGATGATTGAACGCTTGCGTAGCCTGGGATTGACACTGGCGGCGCGTGATCTGTTCCAGTCGCCGGTGCTGTCAGACCTGGCCCAAACGTTGGGACGGCATCAGGCCGTGATAGTACCACCGAATATCATTACACCGGCCACCACGGCGTTGACACCGGCGATGTTACCGCTGATTGATTTGACTCAGCCTGACATTGACCACATCGTCGGCCAGGTGCCGGGTGGGATAGCCAATATTCAGGATATCTATGCGCTGTCACCGTTACAGGACGGTATTTTGTTTCATCATTTGCTGGAGAACGAAGGCGACCCGTATCTGGTGCTCTATCCGGTGGCTTTTGCTAACCGCACTCTGCTGGACCGCTATCTGGCGGCAATGCAACAGGTGGTTGATCGCCATGACATCCTGCGCACTGCTTTTCTTTGGCAAGGATTGTCAGGGCCGGCGCAGGTGGTCTGGCGTCAGGCGACCTTGCCGGTGACGGAACTGACGCTGGACCCGGCTGATGGCCCAGTTATTGACCAGTTAACCCGGCGTTTTGATCCGGGCCGGTATCGTCTTGATTTGAGTCAGGCCCCGCTACTGCATTTTATTATCGCGCAGGAAACCGATGGCCGCTGGTTTTTACTGGAATTGCAGCATCACTTGATCGGCGACCATGAAACGATGGAAGTGATGAAACACGAAGTTCAGGCCTATTTTGCCGGGCAGGGGGACAGCCTGCCTGAGCCAGTGCCGTTCCGCAATCTGGTGGCGGAGGCCCGGTTGGGGGTAAGTCAGGCTTCGCATACCCGTTTCTTTACCGACATGCTGGCGGAAGTGGATGAGCCCACATTACCGTTTGGGCTGGCGGAGGTGCATCGAGATGGATCTCAGGAGGTGGAATTCTACCGGATGTTGCCCAGAGGATTGAATGACCGTCTGCGCCATCAGGCCCGGCGTTTGGGTGTCAGTTTGGCGGCGTTGTGTCATCTGGCCTGGGCGCAAGTAGTTTCGCGTACCAGCGGGCAGGAGAAAGTCGTGTTCGGCACGGTACTGTTTGGGCGTATGGGGGCAGGTGAAGGTGCCGGTAATGGCATGGGGTTGTTTATCAATACCCTGCCGTTACGGCTGGATATCGATGAGTCCCCGGTACGGGACAGCGTGCAGGCGGTGCATCTGCGACTGGCCGGATTACTGGCCCATGAACATGCCTCACTGGCGTTGGCCCAGCGGTGCAGCGGGGTTGCCAGTGGTACGCCTCTCTTTAGCGCCCTGTTGAACTACCGGCATAATGAGCAGCTGGATCCGCTGGATGAAACGATGGCCGGGATTGAATTCCTGGGTGAACAGGAGCGCACTAACTACCCCTTTGGGCTGTCGGTGGAGGATGGGGGCACCACGTTGGGGCTGACCGCTAATGTGGTACAACCATTTGATCCGGAAAGACTATGCGATTATATGCAGCAAGCGCTGGAAAGTCTGGTGGAGGCCCTTGAGCAGGCTCCGGAGACCCCGGTACGGGCCTTGAACATGTTGCCGGAAGCAGAGCGCACACTGTTGATGGAAACCTGGAATGCCACGGAAACTTCCTATCCTGAGGCATTATGTATTCATCAGTTGTTTGAACAACAGGCAGAGCAAATCCCGCAGGCGACGGCACTGGTGTATCAAGAGCAGGCGCTCAGTTATGCGGAATTAAATGCCCGCGCCAACCGCCTGGCCCACCAATTGATGGCGCTGGGTGTGGTACCCGACCAGCCGGTGGCGATTTGCGTGACGCGGTCCCCGGCGATGGTGGTGGCATTGTTAGCCGTGCTGAAAGCTGGCGGTGCTTATGTGCCGTTAGATTCAACCTATCCGGGTGAACGTCTGGCGTATATCCTGAATGATACGGCACCGTCGGTGGTCTTGGCTGATACGACCGGCTGGTCAGTGTTGGGTAAAGAGGCGTTGGCCGGGCTGACAGTGCTGGATCCGAATATTTTGCCAGACCAGCCGGGCAGTAACCCGCAAGTCCCGGCATTGACGCCTGAGCATCTGGCGTATGTGATTTACACCTCCGGTTCAACCGGGCAGCCGAAAGGGGTGATGGTAGAACATCAGGCGATTTATCAACGTTATCTGGGCTTTAATGACACCTATGCTGTCACCGCACAAGACCGGGTGTTGCAATTTGCCGCGTTTGCCTTTGATGTTTCAGTGGAAGATTTTTTCTCGTCATTATGCAATGGGGCCACATTGGTGATGCGGGATGACAGTTGGCTGGCGTCGGTGCCGGAATTTATTGCCTTAACCCGGCAACATGGTATTACGGTGATGTCACTGCCGACCCTGTTCTGGTCTGAACTGGCGGCCAGAGATAGCGGGTTACCGCTGCCGGATTGCCTCCGGCTCATCATTATTGGCGGTGAAGCAGTCAAAAAGAATGCCATTCAGGACTGGTTCAGGCTGGAAGGCCACCGGCCCCGGCTATTGAACGGTTATGGCCCGACTGAAAATGTCGTGACGGTGACTTATAAGGACGTTCTATCCCTGGAAGATGCCCGTTCTATCGGCCGTCCGGCTAAAAATGCCCGTATCTACCTGTTGGATAAATATGGTCAACCGGTACCCGCAGGCTGTGTTGGCGAAATGTATATTGGCGGCGTCGGGGTAGCGCGCGGTTATCTTAACCAGCCGGAACTGAGCAGGGAACGTTTTATGCCGGATCCTTTTAGTCCGGTATCCGGTGCCCGGATGTATCGTACCGGGGATTTGGCCCGCTATCTGCCGGATGGCGATCTGGAATTCCTTGGCCGTAACGACCAACAAGTGAAAATCCGTGGTTTCCGGGTTGAACTGGGGGAAATTGAAACCCGACTGGTGGAACACCCGGCGGTGCAAGAGGCGGCGGTACTGGCACTGGATGATGGGCAGGGTAAACGATTGGTCGCCTATGTGGCCGCAGAGGAGCAAACGGGATTGACGACCCTTTTGCGCGAACACCTGAGCGCCGTTTTACCCGACTATATGGTCCCGGCGGCTTTTGTGCGTCTGGAGTCCTTCCCACAGACCCCGAATGGCAAGCTGGATCGCCGGGCATTACCGGCACCGGGGGAGGCGGCATTTGCCCGGCAGGTCTATGAAGCCCCGCAAGGGGAGGCTGAGATCGCTCTGGCGGCCATTTGGCGTGAATTACTGGGCATTGAGCAGGTCAGCCGACATGACAGCTTCTTTGCCCTGGGCGGCCATTCATTGCTTGCGGTGCGGATGATTGAACGCCTGCGTCATTTGGGATTGACACTGGCAGCGCGTGATTTGTTCCAGTCGCCGGTGCTGTCGGCACTGGCGCAAACATTGGGACGACACCGGTTGGTGAAGGTGCCGGCTAATGTGATTACGCCGGCCACCACGGCGTTAACACCGGCAATGTTGCCGCTGATTGATCTGACTCAGGCTGAGATTGATCACATTGTCGGGCAGGTGCCGGGTGGGGTGGCGAATATTCAGGATATCTATGCCCTGTCGCCGTTACAGGACGGTATTCTGTTCCATTACTTGCTGGAGCAGGAAGGTGACCCGTATCTGTTGCTCTATCCAGTGGTCTTCGCTAACCGTGCTCTGCTGGACCATTATCTGGCGGCGGTGCAACAGGTGGTTGATCGCCATGACATCTTGCGTACTTCTTTTATTTGGCAAGGATTGTCAGTCCCGGCACAGGTAGTTTGGCGTCAGGCGCAATTGCCAGTGACTGAACTGACGCTGGATCCGGCTGATGGTCCGGTCATTGACCAGTTAACCCGGCGTTTTGATCCGGGCCATCATCGTCTCGACCTGAGTCAGGCCCCACTAATGCATTTTGTCATCGCTCAGGAAACTGACGGTCGCTGGTTCTTATTGGAATTGCAGCATCACTTGATTGGTGACCATGAAACGATGGAAGTGATGAACCGCGAAGTACAGGCGTATCTTACCGGTCAGGAGGAGAGACTACCGGTGCCGGCACCGTTCCGTAATTTGGTGGCTCAGGCCCGGTTGGGCGTCAGTCAGGAGGAACATACCTGCTTCTTTACCGAGATGCTGGCGGCGGTGGATGAACCTACGCTGCCGTTCGGGCTGACAGAGGTGCACTACGATGGCTCACAGGTGACGGAATCTCATCGGATGCTGACCGGCACACTGAATGACCGTTTGCGTCGTCAGGCTCGGTATTTAGGGGTCAGTCTGGCGTCGTTGTGCCATCTGGCCTGGGCGCAGGTTTTGTCATGTACCAGCGGGCAGGAGAACGTGGTGTTCGGCACCGTGCTGTTTGGACGGATGCAGGTAGGGGATGGCGCTGACAGTGGCATGGGGTTGTTTATTAATACCCTGCCGTTACGGCTGGATATGGATGATACCCCGGTACAGGACAGCGTGCATGCTGCCCATGCCAGACTCGCCGGATTGCTGTCGCATGAACATGCTTCATTGGCGCTGGCCCAGCGGTGCAGTGGTGTGCAGGGTGACATTCCACTCTTTAGTGCCCTGTTGAACTATCGGCATAACACCTTGCCGGCAACATCGAATGAACTCATCAGCGGTATTGAATTTATTGACGGACAGGAGCGGACCAACTACCCGTTTGTGCTGTCGGTGGAGGATTTTGGTGAATCCCTGGGGCTGACGGCTCAGGTAGTACAGCCGTTTGCTTCGGAAAAGATATGCGGTTATATGCAACAGGCGCTGGAGAGTCTGGTGGAAGCCTTGGAGCAAGCACCGGAAATGCCCGTTCGGGCATTGGAAATCCTGCCGGAAGCGGAGCGTACTTTGCTGTTAAAAACGTGGAACGAGACGGAAACCACGTATCCTGGGGAGTTATGTATCCATCAATTGTTTGAACAACAGGTGGAGAAAACCCCGGAGGCCATCGCGCTGGCAGTGGGAGATCAAACGCTGAGTTACGCTGAATTAAATGCCCGCGCTAACCGGTTAGCTCGTCAACTGATCGAACAAGGCGTTTGCCCAAATGAACATGTGGCGACTTTGTTAGCACGATCGAGGGAATTGGTGGTGGCCCAATTAGCTATCCTTAAGGTCGGTGCTGTTTACGTTCCGATAGATCCCAGCGTGCCGGACGAACGGAGAAATTGGCTGATTAATGATTGTTCAGCTAAGTTGCTGATTATTGATGCGCAATCTGATACGCCGGTCGGCCTCTCGGTTCCGCTGTTTTGTCTCTCTGATGAAAATAATACGAGCAGAGAGGAAGATCGTATCAATCCTGACTTACCGCGTTCCAGCACCGGGTCAGCGTATATCATGTATACCTCCGGTTCAACGGGCATGCCCAAAGGGGTGGTAGTGCCTCACCGTGCGGTGGTCCGGCTGGTCATCAATAATGGCTATGCTGAAATCGGACCGGATGACCGGGTGGCCTTTACGGCGAATCCGGCTTTTGATGCCAGCACATTTGAAGTTTGGGCACCGTTGCTCAACGGTGGCGCGCTGGTGGTTATCGACCATGCCACGTTATTGACACCACAGGAGCTTGTACTGGCTTTACAAGCTCACCACATCACGGTGCTGTGGCTGACCATCGGGTTGTTTAACCGGCTGGCGGCAGAGTTATCCCCGGTTTTTCCGCAGATTAAAATCCTGATTTTCGGTGGAGATATCCCTGATTTACAGGTGATTGCCCAAGTTCTGGATAATCGTCCGCCACAACAATTATTGCAGGCCTATGGTCCAAGTGAGGGAACCACCTTTGCCACGATATACCCTATTACGGCGATACCGCAGGGTGTGAGCCGGATCCCCATTGGCCGGCCGATAGCGAATACCCGGGTTTATCTGCTGGATGCTTATGAGCAGCCGGTACCGTTAGGTGTAATCGGTGAGATTTATGTGGGCGGAGATGGGGTTGCTCAGGGTTATTTCAATCGTCCTGAATTGACCGCCGAACGTTTCCTGATCGATCCCTTTAGTGACAATCCGGATGCACGCATGTACCGGACCGGGGATTTGGCCCGTTACCTGCCGGACGGCAATCTGGAATTCCTGGGCCGCAACGATCAGCAGGTCAAAATTCGCGGTTTCCGCATTGAACTGGGTGAAATTGAGGCCCGGTTGGCAGAACACCCGGCAGTGCGTGAGGTTGCGGTGTTGGCATTGGGTGATGGGCAGGATAAGCGGCTGGTTGCCTATGTGGTGGCACCTGCGGATGAGGGACTGGCGGTGAGCTTGCGTGCTCACCTGAGTCCCATTTTACCTGACTACATGGTGCCGTCAGCCTTTGTGCGTCTGGAGGCGTTGCCATTGACCCCGAACGGTAAACTGGATCGTCGTGCGCTACCGGTGCCGGATGGTGAAGCCGTTGCCCGTCAGGTTTATGAGGCCCCGCAAGGCGAAACGGAAATCGCTCTGGCAGCTGTTTGGCGTGAATTACTGGGGATTGAACAGATCAGCCGGCATGACAGCTTTTTTGCCTTGGGAGGGCACTCGCTGCTGGCTGTGCGGATGATTGAACGCCTGCGTCACCAGGAGCTGACACTGACGGCGCGTGATTTGTTCCAGTCGCCGGTATTGTCGGCACTGGCGCAAACGTTGGGACGGCATCACGCGGTAAGGGTACCGGCTAATGTGATTACACCTGCGACGACGACGCTGATACCGGCGATGTTGCCGCTAATTGATCTGACTCAGTCAGATATTGACCGTATTGTTGAGCAGGTGCCGGGCAGGATGACCAATATTCAGGATATCTATGCCCTGTCACCGTTGCAGGACGGTATTTTGTTTCACCACTTACTGGCAAACGAAGGTGATCCCTATTTGTTAGTTGACCTGATGGCCTTTGCTAACCGGCCTCTGCTGGACCGTTATTTGGGCGCGGTACAACAGATGGTTGATCGGCACGATATTCTGCGTACCGCCTTTATCTGGAAAGGGTTGTCAGTACCGGCTCAGGTGGTTTGGCGTCAGGCACCGTTGTCGGTCATTGAATTGACGCTGGACCCGGCTGATGGGCCGGTGGGTGATCAACTGGTACAACGTTTTGATCCCCGTCATTATCGTATTGATTTGGGCCAGGCGCCGTTGCTGCGTTTTGTGGTGGCACAGGAGAACGATGGCCGCTGGTTTTTACTGGAATTGCAGCATCACCTGATTGGCGACCATACCACGCTGGATGTGATGAATCGCGAAGTACAGGCGTATCTTACGGCTCAGGAGGATAGTCTGCCTGCGCCGGTGCCGTTCCGCAATCTGGTGGCGCAGGCCCGGTTGGGTATCAGTCAGGAGGAACATACCCGCTTCTTTACCGACATGCTTGCGGAGGTAGATGAACCCACGCTGCCGTTTGGGCTGGCGGACGTGCACCATGATGGATCTCAGGAGACGGTATCCCACCGGATGCTGACGACCCGGTTAAATAACCGTCTTCGCTATCAGGCCCGGCATTTGGGTGTCAGTCTGGCGGCGTTGTGTCATCTGGCCTGGGCACAGGTGTTATCGCGTACCAGCGGGCAGGAGAAAGTGGTATTCGGTACCGTGCTGTTTGGGCGCATGACGGCGGGAGAAGGGGCTGACAATGGGATGGGGCTGTTTATTAACACTCTGCCGTTACGCCTGGATATCGATGAGACCCCGGTACAGGACAGCGTGCGGGCGGCCCATTTACGGCTGGCCGGGTTGCTGGCGCATGAGCATGCCTCACTGGTGCTGGCCCAGCAGTGCAGTGGAGTTGCCAACGGTACGCCTCTCTTTAGTGCCCTGTTGAACTACCGGCATAATGATCAGTTGGATCCGCTGAATGAAACGATGGACGGGATTGAATTCCTGGGTGGACAGGAGAGCACTAACTATCCTTTTGTGCTGTCGGTGGAAGACGGGGGCACCACTTTGGGTCTGACGGCTCAGGTAGTACAACCGTTTGAGCCGGACAGGATATGCGGTTATATGCAGCAGGCGCTGGAGAGTTTGGTGGAGGCGCTTGAGCAGGCACCGGAGACACCGGTACGGGCGCTGAACATCTTGCCGGAAACGGAACGCACGTTGTTGCTGAAAACCTGGAACGCGACGGAATCCCCCTATCCTGACGCGTTATGTATTCATCAGTTGTTTGAGCAACAGGCAGAGCGAACTCCGCAGGCTACGGCGCTGGTGTATCAGGAGCAGACGCTCAGTTATGCCGAATTAAATGCCCGTGCCAACCGGCTGGCCCATCAGCTGATTGCGCTAGGCGTAGTACCCGACCAATGGGTGGCGATTTGTGTGGCCCGCTCTCCGGCAATGGTGGTGGGATTGTTGGCGGTGTTGAAAGCCGGAGGCGCTTATGTGCCGCTGGATCCAACCTATCCGGGGGAGCGTCTGGCGTATATTCTGACGGATGCCGCGCCAGCTATTTTACTGGCGGATAAGGCCGGACGTGCGGCGTTAGGTGAGAAGGCACTGGCAGAATTGACCGTACTCGACCCGAATGCATTGCTTCACCCGCAGGACGACAACCCACAAATACCCGCATTAACTTCACGACATCTGGCGTATGTGATTTACACCTCCGGCTCAACCGGTACACCGAAAGGGGCGATACTGGAACATTGTGGTGTCTGCAACTATCTGCTATGGGCGCGGAGTGATTACCTGGCTGAAAGGCCATTCGATAGTATCATTTCGTCACCGTTAGCCTTTGATGCCACGGTCACCAGTCTTTACCTGCCTTTACTGTGTGGTGGTAAAATCCGCTTGCTCCGTGATGGGCAGGAGCTGATTGAGCTGCTCCCCACACTGTTGTCAATGGAATCGGGTGCTCTGGTTAAAATTACCCCCAGCCATCTTTCAGCAATGGGCCAGGAATTGAAAACTGCGGGTCGAACATGCCCTGCGCATTGCTTTGTTGTGGGCGGAGAGACGTTGCCCAGTTCCACGGTCGCACTCTGGCGAACACTATCGCCTGGATCACGCATCATCAACGAGTATGGCCCAACCGAAACCGTCGTGGGTTGTACCGTGTTTGATACCCATCACCCGAGCCGTTTTGTTGATAACGTACCGATTGGTCGCCCAATTTCCAATACCCAACTCTATATTCTCGATCCCCACGAGGAACCTGTCCCAATGGGTGTCGCTGGTGAGCTTTACATTGGGGGAGTCGCTGTCGCCCGTGGCTACCTGAACCGGCCAGAATTGACGGCTGAACGTTTCTTGTCTGACCCATTTAGTGATAGACCCGATGCCCGGATGTACCGAACCGGGGATTTAGTCCGTTACTTGCCAGACGGCAACTTGGTATTTATTGGCCGTAATGACCAGCAGGTCAAAATCCGCGGTTTCCGGATTGAACCGGGTGAAATTGAAGCTCGGCTGACCGAATACCCTTCGGTCCGGGAGTCATTGGTGGTCACTTATGGCAAAGGAGAGGATAAACACTTGGTGGCCTATGTCGTAGCGGATGCTGAGGAAAAGCTTGCTCAACATTTGCGTTCGTATCTGTCGGCCCTGTTACCCGAGTATATGATACCGTCAGCGTTTGTCAGGCTGGATGTGTTGCCATTGACTCCGAACGGTAAGCTGGATCGTCGAGCGTTGCCGGTACCGGACAATGAAGCCTTTGCTCGTCAGGTCTATGAAGCGCCGCAAGGGGAAGCTGAAATTGCGCTGGCGGCTATCTGGTGTGAAGTTTTGGGGATTGAGCAGATCAGCCGGCATGACAGTTTCTTTGCGTTGGGCGGTCATTCGCTGTTGGCGGTACGGATGATGAACCGGATAGCCGTGCTGGGTATCGAACTACCACTGAGCACATTGTTTGAAGCACCCACTTTAATGGCCTTTGCTGAGATCATGCGTGCCCGGTTTGATGCACAGCGCAGGATATTACCCGCCATTATGCCGATATCCCGCGAGGGGGCGTTGCCGTTATCATTCGCTCAACAGCGTTTGTGGCTCCTTGCCCAGTTTGAGGGGGTTAGTGATATTTATCATATCCCGATGGCACTGCGCTTGTGTGGTCAGTTGGATATCGTTGCCTGGCAGCAGGCGCTTGATACCTTGTTTGCTCGTCATGAAGCGTTACGTTCCGTCTTCGTTTCTGTCTCCGTTGATAGTCAGCCACAAGTGCAACTGTTGTCTGCGGACAGTGGGCTGCCGTTGTCTCAGTATGACCTGCGTGGGATACCGGATGCCGAAATCAGGCTTGAACATCTGAGCATTGGGGAAGCCAGTACGTCATTTGATCTCAGTCATGGCCCGCTTATCCGTGCCAGCCTTATCCGGCTCACGGATGATGAATACCGGTTCCTACTCACCCAGCATCACATTGTGTCAGACGGCTGGTCTGTAGGCGTGTTGATAAGTGAACTGAACACGCTCTATACGGCCTTTCTGACCGGGCAACCGGATCCTTTACCCCCGCTGGCGATTCAATATCCTGATTACGCCGCCTGGCAGCGTCAGTGGTTGTCGGCTGAACAGGTCCAGACGCAATCGGACTATTGGCGTACCCTGCTGGCTGACGCGCCGGTGTTACTGGATTTGCCAACCGATCGGCCACGTCCTCTTGAGCAGTCGTTTGCCGGGGATGTGATGCTCATCGATCTGGATGCGGAATTAACAACTTCTCTTAAGCAACTGAGCGAACAGCAAGGCGTCACGTTATTTATGACCCTGTTGTCCGCCTGGGCGACGGTCCTGTCGCGTCTGTCAGGTCAGGAGGATCTGGTTATTGGCACCCCGAGTGCAGGCCGCAGTCACCAGGAAGTAGAACCGCTGATTGGTTTCTTTGTGAATACGCTGGCTTTACGTATTGATTTATCGGGTGCGCCGAATGTCATTGAATTGCTGGCGCGTGTGCGGCAAACCGCTTTGGCGGCGCAGGCGCATCAGGACTTGCCGTTTGAACAGGTGGTGGAAATTGTGCAGCCGCCGCGCAGACTGGCGCATACCCCGTTGTTCCAGGTGATATTTGCCTGGCATAACAATGAGGATCCGGAATGGGAACTGCCCGGGTTGGCTGTCTCGCTTGTTGATCCTGTTTTTGACGCAGTCAAGTTTGATCTGGAATTAGAACTGACGGAGGAGAATGGCAGGATTGTGGGCGCATTGAGTTATGCCACGGCGCTGTTTGATCAACCAACAATCGAACGCTATGTGGGGTATTTGCACACGGTACTGCAAACGATGGTGGCCCATCCTCAACAGCCTGTTGGGGAAATCGATATTTTGGCACCGGCAGAGCGCAGACTATTGCTGGAAAACTGGAATGCCACTGAAACAGCTTATCCTGACTCGTTGTGCATTCATCAGTTATTTGAACAGCAGGTGCAAAGGACACC
>NZ_JBHFKW010000061.1:0-17407 GCF_042879395.1 Photorhabdus sp. RM322S | reverse complement strand
ATCCACGACACCGGATTATGAACGTAAGCATACAGGTTCAGACCCCCTTCCAGCCCAATAGGATCAGGCGAGAGATACTGCCCAGTCTCCGGCGAATAATACCGGAACCGATTATAAAATAAACCACTTTCTTCATCTTCATATTGCCCACAAAACCGAAGATTGCAGCTGACGGTTTCCTCTTTCCGGGCTGAGACGGTCCAGAACTCCGGTTCACCCCAGGTGAACAGCCTGCCCGCCCACGCCACTTTTCCTTCTTCTGTGCATATTTCCCGCACCGTTCCCTGATGGTCACTGACCACATAATGCAGTTGCCCCTGTTCATAACGCGCCGAGGGGGTCAGTTTTCCCGGTTCATACAGCCAGTGAATACTCTGCTCATATCCCACCGTGCCGTCGGCATACACCGGCGTCTCTTCTATTAGCTGGTCACCACTCCACAGGTAATCGTAACCGATAATCGCCGTCGGTTTCAGTTCCAGGTCCGGCAGCCCGTCAAGCCACCGTTTCAGGTTAGTGGCCTCCAGCGTGCTGTCCACTTCCTTGCGTTTACTGATACGCCGGCCAAAGGCATCATAGCGATAACGCCAGCGGGTCCCTTCCGGGGTGATAAATTCCGTCAGCTGGTTATGCGCATCCCAGTGGTAACAGAACGTCCTTGACCGGTAACCGTATTTATGCACGGTTTTTTCCACCCGCCGACCATTTTCATCATAACTGAACGCATTATCTCCCCGACGGGCCATCTGCCCTGCCTGATATTCCTGGTATTCCTGACGGACCGGCTCCCCCAGCTCTTCCGGTATCCGCTGGTAGTGACCGATATTCTGGTTAGCGTCATAAATGAACTGCTCTTCCCGTGCCCGGTAAGTGCCGCTAAAGATGGCCGCCACCACCTGGTCGTTGGCGTTATACCCGTAACGGGTTTCCTGCCAGCGGCTGTCTTTTATACACTCAACAGTGTGCGCCTGTGTGTAGTACCAGTGACGGTTTACTTCACTGCCGAACGGCGGATGCTGCGGGTCGGCTTCCTGCAACGCCTGTCTGAACAGCGCGGAGCTGCGCCCGGCGGCCTGATGGGCCAGCAGCCCGGTTGGGGTGTGATATTGCGCCTGAATAAAACCGGCGTCACTGCTGCGCACGGTTTCCTGTCCCAGGCCGTCATAGTGAATATGCAGCGGTGCGTGACCAGCCAACCCAAAACGGGTGACCTGACCGAGTGGCCCATAGTCCCAGTGCAGGTCCGGCAGGGTGTCCGCCTGACGGCAAACCGGTAAGCCACTCAGGGTATCCCACTGGTGGCGCACGGTCCGGCCGTTAATCGTCTCGGCTGTCAGGTTGCCAGATCCATCGTATTCAAATGCCACCACCGCATCCGGGTTGGTGGCGCGGATAAGCTGGCCGGTGGCGTTATAGTCATATTCCGTGACCGAGACCCGTTGACACTGCGCATCGTCTTCCTGCCACACTTCTTGCCGGGTGAGGCGGTTTTCCGGGGTGTAGCACCAGCGTAATAATTGCCTGTTCGGGTAACGGGCAGTAATGCGGCGCCCGGCGTTATCGTACTGATACTGAATCGTGCGGCCGGTAAAATCGGTTTCGCTGATAATCCGCCCGGCCAGGTCACGGGTGTAACGGTAGGTCTCGCCGGTGGCGTTAGTCACCGCGGTCAGGCGGGTCAGTTTGTCGTAGGCAAAGGTGAGTGTGGTGCCATCCGGGCGGGTGACGCCGCTCAACAGGTCAAAGGCGTCATAGGTATACCGGGTGGTGCGCCCGGCACCATCGGTCACCGCTGACACGCGCCGTTCACGGTCATAGTCAATTGTCTGGTGAACCCCGTCGGGTAAGTGAATTTCACTGACACTGCCCATCGGGCTGGCATGAAAGGCACTGTGGTGATAGCGGGTCTGCTGATTCAGGGCATCGGTGACGCTCAGGAGGCGGCCCAGTCCGTCGGCAGCCAGTTGGGTGGCGTCACCGTTCGGGGCAATCACTTCACTTAATTGCTGCTGTTCATAGTGGTAATGCCAGCGGCGGCCATCCGGCAGGACATGGCGCAGGATTTCACCGTGCTCCCCGTACCGGGACTCTTCCCGCCGGCCCTGCGGGTCAGTGACCGCATCCAGATTACCCCGGTCGTTATAGTGAAATCGCCAGCGTTTTCCATCCGGTTGTGTGAGCCGGGTTAGCTGACCGTATTCATCGTAGTGGTAAACGGTGCTGTCTCCCGTCGGGGCCGTGAACAGCATCAGTTCCCCGTACGGGCTGTATTCACAGGTGGTGGTCCGGCCCAGCGGGTCGGTTTCCGCTATTTTGTGGCCAAAGTCCCATTGGGTCAGGGTTTCATGGCCGAGCGGGTTAACTTCCCGGGTCACCAGCCCGTCAGCGTTATATTCGTAGCGGGTACACCCGCCTTCGGCATCAAAATAGGTGGTCGCCCGGTGGGCATCATCATAGTCAAAACGGTCCTGCCAGTAGCCTTGCGGGGTGGTGAGCGCCGTTATCCGGCCCCGATGGTCATAATGCAGGGCCACATCGGTTTTATCGGTGTCATGCCAGCGGGTCATGTAGCCCGGCGGGCTGTATTCATGCCACAGGTGGTTAAACTGAAACGACTCACATTCCGCCAGGTAACCCTGACTATCGTAGCGACACGTCACCAGCCGCTGGCACTGCCCCTGATGCCGCCAGTCAATGGCGGTCAGTTGCTGATGTTCATAGTGCAGCACCAGTTCAGCGCTGTCGGCATGGACGATATCCGCCAGACGCCCGGTCTCATCGTAACGAAACACGGTCCGGTTGCCGTTGCGGTCTGCTATCGTGGACAGGCAGCGTTTATCGCCCTGTCTCTGAGCAAAACTCAGGATGTGCTGCGTGCGGCGGTTAAACAGGTGCAGTTCACCGCTCAGTTGCCCGTACAGCAGATAATGACCGGCATACAGGTTGACCGAGAAAACGTTTTCATCCGGGGTGTGGAAGGTGTAAATCACGCCTTCCGCGTCGGTGAAATGGGTTTCTTCACCGTCCCGTCTCAGGTGTTGTGACCAGTCGTCCGCCCATTTGGGGCCGAACAGACCGGAAAAGTGCGCGGTCGAGCGATACACCCGGTTCAGCGCCAGCGGCAACAGGCCCGGCAGGGCGAGCACCGGCCAGACCTGTAAGAAATCCCCGGTCGCCACATCCACCGGGTCACTGGCGCTGGGCGTCGTCTCGGTGGCCTTGCCGGTTTTTTTCACCGAGGGGGTGGGCTCTGCCCCCGATTTCACTTTCCCGGCGTGGCCTTTTCTGCCCAGCGGGAGCGGGAGCGCGCCGGCAATGGCAACCAGCCAGCGCAGGTCTTTGTTGCTTTCGGTCAGGATAGTCAGGGCATGACCGGTTTCGGGGGTCACGGCAATGGAAGCCGCCCCACTGTTGATATTGGCGTCACAGGTAGTGCGGTGGCCTAAGCGGGCAATCGGTTTGCCGTTGGCAAACACGGTTTTCGCCCCTTCAGCAATCACCAGCGGACCGGGGTGGTCGCTGCACACAATTTCATCCCCCTGACGGGCCACCGGCTGGCCGGCAAAGAAGACATTCGGTGAGCCCCCGGTAATCGTGCCCTTATTGGCACCGTATTGTCCGAGTGCCGCCCCCACGCCGCTCATCAGCCCGCCAACATAGCCCCCGACGAGTCCCGCGGCGGCACCGGCGGCTACTGCTAACGCCAGCCCCCCGGTCGCCACCGTTAACGCCCCGATGGCGACGGCGGCCAGTGCCCCCAGCAAAACCCCGCCCAGCGCGCCCCACAATGCGGCGCTTTTGTTCTGATGGGCGATTACATCCCCTTTCCGGGCGGGTGCATGGCCTTCGGTGGCAATGGTGTGATGGCCGAGTAAGGACATAATCCCGTGGGTCACCGTCGTGCCGACTTCATTGCCAATGTGAGCGCCCAGTTTTCCGGCCGCCACCCCGGCGGTCAGCGGGAGTAACGCGGGTGCCCCCCCGATAGCGACGGTGTAGATGCCCGCCACCGCCAGCGAATGGTATTGAAAATCCTCACCTTCCAGATAGTTGAGCACGGTATCGGCGGACGACGTGCTTTCGGTTTGTGGCGGGGTGTTGCCCTGCCTGTCGGCACCGGTGGGGTGGGCGCGTTGCGCGGCCCCGGCCCCCAGCCAGGCCATCATCAATAAACTCATGGTGACTCACTCCCGGCTGTTATTCACTGTCGTGGGGACGAGGTTGAAATGAGGTCATCATGGCCTTCATCTGTTCACGCTGGGCCGGCGTCATGGTCCCGGCGCAGGTGCCGGTCAGGATTAATATCTGTTCCGGCAGATGCAGCAGCAGCATCAGTTGATGCAGCGGGCCCTGGGGCGAAGTCCAGGTGAACTCTGAGGTGACGGTGGTGATGCCGTTCAGCTCGCCGGTTTCCTGAGCGATGGCCTGATAGTTTTTCAGTGTCTGGCCGAGTGAGTGGATTTCCCGTTCAGCAAACTGGGTAAAATCGAGTCCCCAGGGCAGGGTATCGCGGGACAGGGTGAAGCTGCTGCCGTGGTGATCCCCGTCGCTGCTGAGGACTAACAGGCTGACATCCTGCCAGTCGTGGGGCACCTTCACTGTGCCGGCATTGAAGTGAAACGGGATGAAGCGGGTTTCCTGGGTCATGGTGGGGTCCTGATCATCTTAAGGTGTTGAGGGGCCGGGTTACTTGTTCATATTGATGTTGCTGCCCAGCACAATGACGCCGCTGGCATTGATTTCAATACTGTTGGCCTCGCCGCCGAAGAAGAGTTTGATGCTCTCCTGGGTCATCACGATTTTTCCCGCGCCGACCGTCAGCGTGATATTGTCACCGGCTTCATAGAGTTGAGTGCCGTCGCCGGCTTTACCGGCTTTGGCCCTGACCTGGACCTGATTGGCTTCGGTGCTGCGCAGCTGGCAGATGGTTTCCTTGAGGTTACCTTGTTTAATGACGGTGTTTTCATCACCGGCCGTCACGGTAATCTCACGGTCGGCGGCTTCCACGGTGAGTGTCTGGCGATGTTTCACCCGGGTATGCATATCCCGTTGAGCGTGCAGCGACAGGGCTTCGCTGCCTTTGGCATCCTCAAAGCGCAGTTCGTTGTAACCTTCGCCCTTGTGCGTTTTTGAGCGCAGGGCCATCTGGGTTTTGCTGCCCGGTAAGGTTCCCGGCGGGATGTTATTGGCATGATAGGTGCGCCCGGTGACAATCGGCTGGTCCGGGTCGCCGTTGAGAAAGTCCACCACCACCTCCTGACCGACACGCGGGATCGCCAGCATGCCCCAGCCCTGACCGGCCCACGGTTGTGTTACCCGTATCCAGCACGAGCTGTTGTCATCACTCTGACCGTAACGGTCCCACAGAAATTGCAGCCGGATACGACCGTATTTATCACAGAAGATCTCTTCCCCGGCCGGGCCAACCACTTTGGCTATCTGTGGGCCATCTATAACCGGTTTGGATTGTGGCATTGGACGCCAGTTTTGGTGATATGGGATAAAAGTGAACTGGTTGCTCATGATGGTGCCGGTATCCCCGGTGGCCTGATCCAGCGCTTGTGGCTGGTGGCCGGTATGAGAGACACGGATCAACTGCCAGAGTTGGTTGAGGTCATCACGGGGATGGTTGACCAGGGTGAACAGCACGCCCGGCTGCATAGCGGCGTCGTTACTTTCACCATAGCCGGTCAGGGCATTATTGCGCAGGGCTTCCAGCCGATAGCGGGTAAAATCGGCACCGTGCTGTTCGTCTTTAAAGCGACCGGGGAAGTCAAAGTGTTCATAGCCGGTGTGCTGGAGGTTTTTTTCCCGCATATGATGCCGAAACTCAGCAGCCCAGACCGGATTTTTGAAGGTGTAATCTTTCAACTCCACGGTGGCCGGGCGCACCTGAGCCTGCCGGGTCAGGGTGGTGACGCATAATTGCTGGGCCTGAGTTGCCTCATCGGGGTGGTAAGGCAATAGCGGGCCTTCGCCGAGGGCACCCGCAACGTCGGCAAACACCAGGGTGTTTTTATTCTCGTTGAACTCAAAGAAGTAAAAAATGCCCTCTTCGGCGGTCAGCCGTTGCAGAAAATCAAAATCGGTTTCCCGGTACTGAACGCAGAATTCCCGTTCCGGGTGTGAGTAACGCAGGCGGAATATCACATCCCGTACGCCGCTCTCTTTGAGCAGGGTGGTGAGAATGGTTTTGATATCCTGCCGCTGAAAAATCCGTGAATTCTGGCGCAGGGTGGTGCGCCACATATCGGGATAGAGAGTCATCTCGTAGCGGGTTTGATGTTTCCCGGTATTGCCCTGAACAAAGCTGGCGACCATGCCGGTGACGGTACGCTCGATTTTGCCTGCACGCAGGATGGACAAGGTAGCGCTGCTATCGAGGACCGCGGCGAAATCAATGGCCGGGTCGGCACTGGCTAAACTGACCGCCAGCTTAAAGGGGGTGGAGAAAGCTTCATTCAGTGAAAAGCCGGCGACGACAAAGGTTTCAGGCGGTAATCCACCGGCAGTGAGGGTAAATTGTAAGCCGCTGGCACTTTGCGTTTTTAGCCGGTCGGCAAGGTGTTTGGCACCAGATGGCCTGGGTTGATTTTTCTGCAATGACATCACGCCCCCTTATTTTTCATGAGGATATTCAACGCACAGACCCTCGGTCCGGCGGTTTTTTGCGTGTAGTCATAATCATCAAGGGGTTAAAGAGACCCCCTTGGGGAAAAACATTAAGCCAATGAGGCTGCTAGCAGTCTGTTGCTGATAGTCTTGTTGATAACCTGCATTGAACAGGTAACCTGGGCTGCTATGCCATCGGTTACCAAAGAGAGAGTCACGACAAATAATGCGTAGTTTTATCTGTTTAATATCTCATCGGTAAAATATAACAAAAAATTGACTGTGTCTTGTTTGTTCGATTGATTAATATCCGATCAATCTTAAAAACGTGACATATATCACGAAATTTTTTGTATCGTGTTTATGTTTAATGATTTTAGGTTGCCATCGTCAGTATCTTGAAAAGGCGATCGCCGGTTTAACTCAGTTAACACCGTAAAATAAAAATACAATATTATATCAGTACCCAATAATGGCGAAGAGTCGGATAAGTGCAGCATGTTACCCGACCGCACTTAATCCGACTGTATTCTTTGTTTAAAGATAAATAAATTTTCATCCTTGCAAAATACCACCGCACTTTATTCAATATATGCAGAAAACCTGCCTATCAAAATCATGCCTGATGTACAAAGAGAACTTTCATTCGTGAAAAATTCTGCTCGTACCTCAGACATTGAATTCCCTTCTCATTAACTCTGTTATGAAAAGTTCAAGTAAATTTTTACGATAATAATTTACTTAAAATATCTGCTTGGCCATATTTCAGATGGCTCACAATTTAAAATGGTCGCAATAATCCGCTCTCCCTTGGGCCATGGACGGTGTAAAACATTTGATAAAGTAGATGACGCAAGCCCTGCTTCTCTTGAAACTGCCGCCAACGATGTTCCTCGTTTTTTCAGCGCCGCAATAATATCTGCTTTATGCCAATCGTGTCTTTCGATCATTCCTGCTTCCTTCCTCAGTTTGGTTATGCAAGGTACTATGCTCATATCCGCTTCCTATTTATCAGACCAATGTTTTTATGTTGTTACAGCTTTTCCCCTGGGCCCGCACTGGTGCGGAATACTAAAAAAATAGCTGTGCTAAGACATCAAACCCCGCAAAGCACAGCAAATTCTCCGATATAGAAAGAGAGATGATTGTTGTTTGAAATATTACATCCAGGTACAGAAGTTTAATTATTCTTACACGAATTGGTATCGTAATAAATACTTCAATGAACCGCTTAAAGTGATCATTTAATTGCATAACATGACGCATACTGAGTTATCACAACCAATTGGTGTACATATTGCAATTCTTATATTAGCCTCACCATTAAGTATTTACTACTTATTTCAATAAAAATAATTGCTGCAAAACATGCTTTTAAATAAACAGTAAAAACAGATAGTGTTTAAAACCCTAAATATACACTTAATACAAGAGGCGTAATTTGCTTATCCTGCTCTTCGGGTTACATTAGAAATGTGTTCAAAAACTATCGTCTTCCTCAGAACACGGTTAATAATTGCTCTTTATTACAAATAAGAGTAAATGAAACAGCTTAGTAAAATGGCTATCAAGCATTAGGACAAATAATTATTTATCCATTAACAACTGAAGAGGCTACAGATGACTTCGGACACAATCTGCACTTATCTACCGTTGATAACACACGCTTTATCGCTAAAAGACGCCAGATATCAGGCGCAACAGCGAGTACAACCACAGCCTCGTGCTATTTCTTCAACAAGCCATAAAACAATTTTCGTATAAAATAATAAATATAGTTATATTTTTATTGATTTAAAATCACATTGTTAAATAGTAAAAAATCAATTAATAAATATACGATTTTTGACGAGAAAGTTATTATCTTCTATTATATAACGGCCCACTTGAAGCGTAATCGGCAAACAAAAGTTTCAAATAATAACTTAAATAAAGATTTAGGAGCTGTTATGTCAAACATCAGAAAAAACCCCAGTAATATCACACCACAATTAACTCAAATGTGGGACAGAAGTAATGAGCCTTGGGCAGCTAAAGATCTGCAATCAAGATTTATTTATGCTAATTCTGCTTTCTATCAACTACTTAACCTTCCTGAAGATTTCGATATTATAGGGCTTTCTGCCGATGAATTACCCTTACCTATCGCCAAATGTGCAGAAGAATTCTACCGTCAGGATCAAAAAGCGATTCAAACTATGCAACGGGTCACTTCACTGGAAACCCATCTGCTTGGAGAACATAAAGTTAAACAAACCTATCTTTGTGACAAATATCCCCTTTGTGATGAAAAGGGTGATTGCATGGGGATTATTTTACATATGTACAAAACCCAAGATTTTTCTGTTTCTTCCTATTATGAAAAAACATCGCCGTCAACCCTGCAATTTATACCACCTAATAACATACTGACGCAGACTGAGTGGGAGATTATTTTTCTGACTCTGCGTTCACAAGATGAAGAAAGCATCAGTAAAGAATTAATGATCAGTACAGAAGATGTTATTAATCATATTCAGTCTATTTATCAGAAATTCAATTTACCACTCCATATGGAATTAGAAGATTTCTGCAAGAAAAATAACTATCACCTTTATGTTCCTGAAAGATTTTTCACTGTTGGTAGCCGGGAATTATCAATTTAAACCACTAGCCATTAACTGTGCAATAGGACTTAATTATGAGCAAAACTGAGAAGCTAATTATTTCACCTCAAGTTATTAATACAATGCAGCAAAGTAATGAACCTTGGGGGATCAAAGATCAGAATTCATGCTTTATTTATGGCAACCAAGCATTAAAGTCTCTCAAGAATTTCCAAAAATCATTTGATTTTGAGGGGCTTTATGACGATGAGCTTCCTTGGAATGGAGCTGAATTTGCACAAGAATTCGCTATTCACGATAAAAATGTAATGGAAAAAGAAAAAAGAATATGCTCACTTGAAACGCATATGTATGGGAAAGATAAATTTCTATCATCTTATCTCCAGGAAAAATTTCCATTATATAATGATGAAGGCGAATGTGTCGGGATCCTTTTACATTGCTGGAAAGCCCAAGATTTCTCATTAACCCGTTTATACCATGGTAAACTTCCGGCATCTATTCTGTTCCAACCACCGACTGACTTATTTACTCAACGGGAATGGGATATTATTTTCCTCTCCTTGCAAAAGTATACCAGTAAACAAATGGGCAAGATGTTAGATATCTCCTATCGCACAGTTGAAACCCATATGGCACGGATATATAAAAAGATTAGCGTTAATTCCTGTTATCAATTGGAGGAATATTGTCGCCTCAATGATTATGATCTCTATGTGCCAGAAAGATTTGTACATCCAGAAAGCAGCATGTTTCTTTAAATTCAAACTATCATGGAGTTTTTATGAAGAGCTATGAAATATCACCTCAGATTATCAACACAATGGAAATAAGCAATGAACCGAGGGAAGTGAAAGATAGTTCTTCATTCTTTATTTATTTACAGCAATTCTGCGAAAAAAATTCATTCATAATGTATTACCAATAGGGAATTATAAATTTAAACGATTGCCCATTAACTATACAATAGGATTTAATTATGAGTAAAACTAATAAGCTAATTATTTCACCTCAAGTCATTAATACAATGCAGCAAAGTAATGAGCCCTGGGGGATCAAAGATCAGAACTCATGCTGGATTTTTGGTAATTCAAGGTTGAAAATTATTCAAAATTTTTCAAATTCATTTGATTATGAAGGATTATATGATGACGAACTCCCCTGGGATGGAGCTGAATTTAAACAAGAATACGTTATTCACGATAAAAATGTAATGGAAAAAGAAAAAAGAATATGTGCACTTGAAACGCATATATATGGGAAAGATAAATTTCTGTCATCATATTTTTTCGAAAAATATCCACTATATAACGATGAAAAAGAATGTATAGGAGTACTTTTTCATGGATGGGAAGCTCAAGATTTCTCATTAACCCGTCTATATCATGGTAAACTTCCTGCATCTATTATGTTCCAACCACCCACTGACTTATTTACTCAACGGGAATGGGATATTATTTTCCTCTCCTTGCATAAGTATACCAGTAAACAAATGGGCAAGATGCTAGATATCTCCTATCGCACAGTTGAAACCCATATAGCTCGGATATATAAAAAAATTGGCGTTAATTCCTGTTATCAATTGGAAGAATATTGTCGCCTCAATGATTATGATCTCTATGTGCCAGAAAGATTTGTGCACCCAGAAAGTAGCATGTTTCTTTAAATTTCAAACTATCACGGAGTTTTTATGAAGAGCTATGAAATATCACCTCAGATTATCAACACAATGGAAATAAACAATGAGCCATGGGGAGTAAAAGATAGTTCTTCATGCTTTATTCATGGTAATACAGCATTTAAACGCCTGCAAAATCTTTCAGATTCATTTGATTATGAAGGGCTTTATGACAATGAAATCCCTTGGAATGGAGCTGAATTTTCAAAAGAATTCATAAATCATGATAAAACTGTAATGGCAAAAGAAGAAAGAATATGTTCCCTTGAAACACATATATATGGGAAAAATAAAATTCCATCATCCTATTTTCAAGAAAAATTCCCATTATATAATGATGAAAGAGAATGTGTCGGGATCCTTTTCCATGGATGGAAAGCTAAAGAGTATTCATTGACCCAGTTACATCAATATCATAAAAATTTACCCTCATCCATTATACTCCAACCACCAACGGATCTTTTTACTCAACGTGAATGGGATATCATTTTTTTCTTTTTACAAAAATACACCAGAAAACAGATTGGACAGAGATTGAATATTGCTCATCATACTGTTAAAACATATATATCCCGGATATATAGCAAGATAGGTATTAATTCCAGTCAACAATTAGAAGAATACTGTCTGGCGAATAATTTTCATCATTATGTACCAGAGAGATTTTTATTGTCTTAGAAATCGTATTATCAAATGACTCTTGACAATGAAACTTAGAGTCTATCCTAATAGACGTCATTGTTGCAGGCCGTTCTTATAATGAAGAGTAAACACGGGCAGCACACAGGAACATACATGTAGCATATGAGGGGTGATTCGCTTCACTCACCCTTCTATCCACATTAAAAATGTATTTAAAAATTACCACTTTTCTCAAAACACTGCCCAGATTTGCTCTTTATTACAGATAAGAGTAAATAAAATAGTTTAGCAAAACAGCTATTAAGCATTAGGGAAAATAATTATTCATCAATTGACAATAACGAGGATGCTGATAATTCTAGGTATAATCTACACTTATTTATCGTTGATAACATATACTTTCTCACTAAAATATGTCCAATATCAGGTGTAGAAGAGAGCACAGCAACAGCCTCGGGCTATTTACTCAATAAAAACTCAAAACAATTTCCGTATAAATAATATTTATAGTTATATTCATTTAAATTTAAAATTACATTATTAAATAGTAAAAAATCAATTAATAAACATACGTTTTTTGACGAGAAAGTTATTTTCTTCTATTATAGATAGGTTCACTTGAAGCGTAATCGACAAACAAAAATTTTAGATAATAATTTAAATAAAGATTTATGAGTAACTATGTCAAATATAAGAAAAAATCCCAGCAATATCACACCACAATTAACTCAAACGTGGGAGAGAAATGATAAACCTTGGGGAACCAAAGATCTACAATCAAGATTTATTTATGCCAATCCTGCTTTTTATCAACTATTCAACCTTCCTGAAGATTTCGATATGATATTATAGGACTTAATCATGAGCAAAACCAATAAGCTAATTGTCTCACCTCAAATCATTAACACAACACAGCAAAGTAATGAGCCCTGGGGGATAAAAGATCAAAATTCATGCTGGGCTTATGGCAACCTGGCATTTAAGTATCTTCAAAATCTTCCAGACTCATTTGATTACGAAGGATGTTTTGACGCTGAAATCCCCTGGAATGGCGCTGAGTTTGCCAAGGAATTCATGGATCATGATAAAAATGTAATAACAAGAGGACAAAGAGTATGTTCACTTGAAACACATCAGTATAGAAAAGATACATTTCTGTCATCTTATTTTTGCGAAAAATATCCACTATATAATGATGAAAACGAAAGTATCGGGATCCTTTTCCATGCATGGGAAGCCAAAGAGTATTCATTAACCCAATTACATCAATATCATAAAAAACTACCCTCATCCATTATACTCCAACCACCAACAGATCTTTTTACTCAAAGCGAGTGGGATATTATTTTCTTCTTTTTACAAAAATACACCAGAAAACAGATTGGACAAAGATTGAATATTGCTCATCGTACTGTTAAAACATATATATCCCGGATATATAGCAAGATAGGTATTAATTCCAGCAAACAATTAGAAGAATACTGTCTGGCTAATAACTTTCATCATTATGTACCAGAAAAATTTTTATTAACTTAAAAATCGGATTGTCAAACTATTAACATGATTTTTAATTACCGATAATAACTGCGGCAGCCTTAATTGATTAATAAGGCTACCGCTGAAACAATATATCGACTCCATTTTGATAAAAGGGATCGAACGGCATATTAGGGTGTATCAGGTAAAAACTGCCAGCGCCAAACATGCAACCTAAACTTACTGCCACAATCCAGACAACTAATCTTGGGATTATTCGGGGTGGTGACTACTCCCACGATATCCAAATTTAAAGACTGGCAATGAATGCAGCAAACCCCCTGCTTTCCAGGCTTAAATCCTAACATATACCGGGGATACGGTGTAATAAGCTGATTGCCCAGCTCATCAAACAGCGGCTGTAGCCGTTTACGATAGTAGTTAAATACCTCCAATTTTCGCAGTTTACCTATTGCCAAAGCTTGCGTAGGTCGCCACTGTGTCCACAACATGACCAACACGGAATACAGGCGATAGTAATATTTCTCCTGCAACCGATAAAATATCGAGCCGGCACTGGCAGAAAACGTCTTATCACAGGCCCGGCAATAATATTCATCATGGTGATGCTCCCTAACGTAGGTTGTCAAACGCCGATTCCCACACCAGGGACACTCATATACCCCGCCCAAGAGCGGATTCTGTTCATCCAGACGATCAGCCAGCACCCGCAGTACCGGCTCTCTTTGCCAGACAGACCTTAAATGCTGGTATTGCGCTTGCGTGGTATGCGCAAATAACCGCTGGAACCAATCCGGCACCGGTACCCTATCATCCGGCCTTTTCTCTGCAAATGGATCAATACCCTTGGGAATTTCCGGATAGAGCACAAATTGATGCTGGCACGCTTCACAGTGAATCATTGGGTTGCCCGCAGGCATCTCCTCAGCGTAGCTTAATCGTGATGACCGGCATGCCGGGCAATCTACTCCTTGCTGGCCCGGCATGAAACCCAGCAAATAACGGGGATACAGTGTCACCGGACGTTTACCAATCAGCATCAGAACCGACTTCAACCGCTGGCAGTAGCCCCTCCAGGATTTCCTATAATAACAACCACTTATCCAAATCGCCTCTTCAATATGCCAACAGCCCCAGAGCGTTACCAAAACCGCGTATAAACGGGCATGCTGACTATGATCAAGTTGATGAAATGGTGTGCCGGAATAGTAAGAGTGGTGAGACTGACAGAAACGACAATAGTGATCCGGATGTGTAGACTCCATCAGTCTCATGAACCTGACTTCATGATTTCCACTGGGAGTGCAACGCATTTCCTTCGGTGGATGATATTTATCAAGTTCAGCCGCCAGTTCACGCAGCACAGGTTCACGCTGCCAGATTTGGCATACAATGGCATACTCCTCTGCCCCCAAATGAGAGAAAGCTTGCGGATACCAGGCAGGCAACTGCAAAGCGTTAGTCACAATATTGTTCATAATAAAAATAAATTCCTTATAGCTCATTGAATTAACGAAAATACTTTTTCGCACTAATTAGCTCCACCATCTTAAAAATAATGATAGATATAATGATATTCTGTATTTAATTACATTTATCGCTATCCGCAAGCACCCGGTCTTTTACGAAAGGTTTTCGTTATTGCATCCCAAAACGTGATCAGTTCATCTTCGGTATATGGCGGCGAAGGTAACTGGTAATTCATTAACATAATACCAACACAAACTTTTTCCTCATCCACCACCATATCATTTATAATAAAATCAAATCGATACCGAGGATTACTATCAAAAGGTTGCAGACCTAAGGCTAATAACTCTTCCCCATGAATGCCGTTTATTTCTCTTTCCCCGTTTCTTATTACCCTGCCACAATTAATGAACCAATCCCTTTCAACTTCACCAATACGTTCAAGCAGAGTATCTTCTTTAAGGTCATTAATTATTTCAATACCGAATGTGAAATGATCATTCTCATCTCCCTGATAGGCAAAAGTCATATTCACTTTCTCATCATCATTATCATGACTGGCAATAAAACCATCAGGGATACAGATCCCTGCCATTGTCGGAATTTCTCTATCCTTTCTGCCACTGATTCTGGAAAGAAGCCTTTGCATTTTGTCCAAGGTTTGAGAAAGCATTTTATATTGGCTTTCGTCCATTCCAGATTTTATATAAATATTTCTTGAATAACTGTATTTGTCATCTGAAATTTCTGTAAATTTCATCTTTATAACAAAAGCCACACCATTATCATATAAATGGGCTTCTAATATTCGGGTGAAGCCGGGTTCACTGACATTGTTATTTCTGTCAAAAATAACACCGTATAAGTTCCCCTGGAGATGATGAACCTTTTTTAAAAAGGGCAGATCTTTCGGATCGGCAGTTCTGGTCACCCTTAATTTCTGCTCCCTTATTTGTATCCACTGTTCAAATGTGGATAAATGCAAACGCTTGGTTTCTATTCTTACATCACCAATAAATATCCCAGTATTGATGATGTTTTCAAATGATAAGGGAATATCAATCAGATAACGCCCAACGCAACGGGTCTGCATATTTGCTAATATTGCAGTTTTCATTTTATTTTCCTTTTTGGTTAAGATTGAATTAATAAAATTTAGAGGTACGCTACCGCCCATAACCGTATACCGAGGCCCATAAGGTAATGATATATAATGTTTTTATGATTTTCATAGCGGAACTCAACGCGTTTCAGATGGTTGTGTTTCTCTTTAGCAAGGGCTTTGATGTCATGCATCAGCGGTGCCACTTTTACCACCTTCACGTTGTCCAGCTTATCGCTTGCACTTTGCCGCTCTCATCCAGTCAGCCCAACCCCACACTGAAAACAGGTGGTCTGTTTCGCTATGGTCCATGTCACCCATAACAGACGATCAATTTTCACGTTGTTACCCCTTGGCTTTTGGTATCTGAGAAACCTGGAATAAATATAACCGGCATCATCGCTGTCGCGGAACGCTTGTCACTCGATGTATTCAGCGCGATCAAAGTAGCTACCGATGTTTTTAATCGCAGCTACTTCTTCCATGGTTTTTTTATCGATATTAATACGCGCTTTGGGAATTTCGTTTTGAAAACTCTGTGCCACAAGCAACTCCTTAAACAATACAGATAGAATGAATGGCATGATGGTTATGCCATAACGCAATTCAGAAACAAAAAACCGGATTCAGATATTTCAGAGCAGGCAGTTAACCGGGCAGCAAATAAGAGAAAACCGACAATGCCCGTGCCAATAAATAAATGAATTTACCAGACAGGCCATTTCCTAGGAAAGGTGATTTTCTAAACAGTTTTATATAAAATCAAGACATTTTTTATCCTATAGCACTTTTTGCACAAAGATAATCAGTCATAAAAACCAACATATCATATAAAAAACACACAATATATAAACATAAACCAAACGATATGTCATTTTTTTCAAAAAAATATTGCTTTTATTTTTATAAAGTGATAGAAATTTATCTATTTTATTATTTTTCAATTAGTTATGAATATTTCATACCGTTAAAGTCATTTTTATATTCACAGCATAATAGGTTAAGTACTTAGTAGAAGAAGTAGAAAAAAAGAAATGCGTTTAATGCGAATGAGAATAAATTCTGTAATGCAGGATAAGACGTGATAGAAATAGTCAGAAGCAATGGATTAATAAGGATATTATTCATGATATTTTACAGAATATCGACCATGTTGAGGCTCAGATAAAAAGATATATTTATCTTTACAGCCCCCTAAATGGTGATAATAATTATAAAAATATAAGAATTCCATAAAATAGAGATAACTTGCTTTTCAATAAAGAGAGCAACACCCGCCACGCTTGTTATCGGTTTAACAATTAACGCAAATTGGCAGGTTCTTTACCTTCATTTTACTTGGGAAGAAATATCCGGCCATTATTAATACATTTAATTTAATAATAATAGCCGCCAATCGCCGTCGATAATCGCTTGCTATTCCTGCAATATCACTGATATCACACCGCCTTCGCTTCACAATTCATTGCCAACGCCATCGTTCCGTCCCCCATTTAACATCTCCAGCTTTATCACCACTTTCTAGCATTTAATATATCTCATTCCCCATTGTCAGGATTAAATAACCCAACATTGATCACATTTCACACCATCAATTCAGACAGATAATTAATCACGCATTAGAATAGTTCAATTATGACACTATTAAATTATCAATATTTCCTATGGAAAGATTACCGTTTTATCAACGAAGCCCAATTAACTTAAGAAAAGAGAGAGTACGATGGATAAGTGCAGCAACCCGTTGGTCAGGGCCACGAGTTATCTTTTAATTTACCTGACTGCAATCCAGCCGCTGCA
>NZ_JBHFKW010000060.1:0-17882 GCF_042879395.1 Photorhabdus sp. RM322S | reverse complement strand
TGGGCACTCCGTTAAGCTGGTGATAGGATGAACGAATTGGCAGGTTTTTAGCAGGCAGCTCACCATGAAAGCCTATATCGTTAAAGTGGCTCTTCGCGGTGTCAGCCCTATGGTCTGACGCCGATTTCGGCTATCAGGCGAGACTTCTTTAGCGGCTTTTCACTATATCATTCAGATCGCGCAGGGATGGCAGGATGATCACCTGCATCAATTCCGTATTTATGGTAAAAATTACGGCATTTCCTATTCTGGCGGAATTGCGTTTTCTGATAACCCTTACAAAATCACGCTCGATGACTTTGAGTTTGATGCCGGAGATCGATTTACTTACGAATACAACTTTTTCGAGAACTGACTTCACGATATCCGTATTGAGACCATTCTTGACAATGCTAACCTGAAATTTCCCTTTTGTTTGGCCGGAAATAGAATGCCGGGGGCAACGTTAGCTGATGAATGTGAGAAAACACTGGCGTTACTGGAAGCCATCGTTAATGCCGATGAAACAGCAACGATCGGAGATATCCGTCCATTAATTGATGAACTTGATGCCATCAGATTTAACCGCAAAAAGGTTAACTGCCAATTGAGTCGGCTCAACCTTGATTCACCGGAACTGGAACCTATTGTGATAGGGCTGTAGCCGATAGGATGATCGGTATCCATAAAGGTATACCTTTTCATCCATGCTAAAAACGAGGAAATAATCCTCTATAAACCTCGGGAAAGTCAATTTTATAGAGTATTCTACAAATCTTTATCAGGTTTAAAGACTTTTGAGGGTGATATGCATTATGCCTACATTCGGGTCAGTTCGGTTGACCAGCATGTTGATCGCCAGAAAGAGGCACTGTCTGCGTCCGGTATTAAAATTGACAAAATCTATATCGAACAGGCCAGTGCGAAAAACATCAACCGGCCACAGTTTCAGGATATGCTTCAACAGGTCAGAACCGGCGACACGATAGTTGTTCACTCCCTCGATCGGTTATGCCGCATTAAGAGAGAAAGGTATCAAGTTAAAGCTGGCCTGCTATAACGTGGGATTAGGTGTTTCTACGTATTATAAATTGCGTCACCAGCTAAAAAACGGGGGTATACAGTAGCCATAACCCCGGGAGGACAGCATCATGCAATTCATAATCCAACTAGCGGTGGTCGATAAATCAGGCCATCATCATACGGAGAAACTATTCACGATAGAAAAACAGTCCGACGCCCCCAATGACCTTGGACTCTCCCTGTCTGAATCTAAATTACTTTTGAACACTATCCAGCAATCAGTGATCCAGAAACAGGCAGCTGAATATTTGGATGAACATCGTGCTTGTCCTTGCTGTCAACGAAATCGCCGGATAAAAGGCAAGCAAACCATCCAGTACCGAACCTTGTTTGGCATTATCCCGGTAGAGGGATTTCGGGTTTACCGGTGTGCGTGTGAGAAACATTCAGCCCAAACCGCTAGCTTGCTCAATCACTGGTGTGATTCGCATACTCACCCGGAACTCAGGTATATAGAAACCCGGTGGGCATCACTGATGTCTTATGGATTGACCGCCAATCTGCTCAAAGATATTCTGCCGGTGGGGGAACGCTGTAATGCCTCCACAGTCAGAAATCATCTCTGTCAGATCGCCCAAAGACAAGAGGCCGAATTAGACGGATTGCCGGATTTTCTCCCTGGCGATCCCAGAGAATGGGAAAAATTACCCAAACCGGGAAAACCGATGACGGTGGGTATTGATGGAGGCTACGTCAGAAACCGGGACGACAGAAAACACCATTTTGAAATCATCGTCGGAAAATCATTCGCGGCTAATGCTCCAACCAAACGCTTTGGTTTTGTGCAATGTCTTGAAAATCACCCCAGAAGAAAACTCATCGCCCAGTTATCTTCACAAGGTATGCAGGCGAATCAACAAATTACTTTCTTATCGGATGGTGCCGATAATCTCAGGGATCTGCAATTTAACTTGTACCCCGAATCGCAGCACGTACTGGATTGGTTTCATATCACGATGCGTCTGACAGTACTCAAACAATATGCCAGAGGGGTATCGAAAAACACCCCTGAACTCGGTGCAGAATTATTGGACGCTTTAACCAGTACAAAATGGTATCTCTGGCATGGCAATGTGATTAAGGCATTAGAACAGCTAGAGGATTGTGCTGAGATGTGTGATGAGGACATCTCGCATTATGATAATAAGAAATCCTTATCAAAACATATCGATGAAATGTACACCTACATTGAAAATAACAGCATGATGATCCCGAATTATGGTGAAATGTACCGCTATGGTGAACCCATTTCCTCTTCATTTGTTGAATCGACGATCAATGAAGTGATTGCCAAACGGATGGTGAAAAAGCAGCAGATGCAATGGAGCCAGCAAGGTGCGCATTACTTACTCCAGACCCGCACAGCCGTACTTAATGATGATTTGAAAACCCAATTTGAGCATTGGTATCCGGGCATAAAATTAGGTGACGAAACGGAGCATTCTTGGACAGAAAAGATTGCTGCATAAGTGCCCCACAGATTTTTATGGTCTCGCTGATATTTTTACTCTTACATTGCATGATGGTCTAATGTTGTCTATACGCAATAATATTGTTGATTTTTAATCATTAATTTAGTTATCAAACCAGTACATTGGAGTTAAATAAGTATACTATCTAACCCATGCTCTGTTAGAACAAATCCACAAGTAGGCGGCAACATGGCTAAAAACTTCATTTCGGAACAATACTCGGCCATGTGCCGCGACCTGACGAGCCTGTCTTCCCTTATCAAACGGCTCCCTCCCAGATACGCACAAGTTGCGGCCATCCCTCCTACCAGGAAGGGAATGGAAAACGAGCCCATCAACAAGATTGTCGTGATGGAACAAACAGGCAGGGACGCTCTTGAGCTCGCGGCGCACTGTTACAAGGACCTGCATATCAATCCGGACTATTCACAGAAATCCGCCAGGCGCACCGTGGGGGTACTCTGGTTCTCTCCTACCAGGGTCGGGGTAGCTGACGAGATTGCAGCAACGGTCGAGCGTATCAACGCGGCCAAAGCCGGTATCGAGGATTTCATCATATCGACGTACCCAACCCGGCAAGAACGGTTTGAAGCGCTTCGAGTTGACTACCCTGGCGTTATGACCCTCCACCTTTACAGGCAAATTCGGTGTTACGCCAATGGCGACATTGACTCCATCCGCTTCACCTGGCAACGGAAGGATTCTTTGAAGAAACCGGTGAAAGACGAGCTCCTGCAACGTATCAGGGAGGAATTAGAGCGGTCTGGGCCTGACTACCAACTTCCTCTTGAGCAGCTTATCCAGAAGATCGTCAGCACTCCAGAGCCTTACCTCAGAGAGCGCAGGGAAGTAAAGGTACAGCCGGTGGCGAACGTTATGGTCGCAGGTGTGCTTAAGACCGTTACCGCTCCCATGCCTTTGATCGTGCTCCAAGACAAGGATGTTCAGCTCAAAATGCTTCGCAGCTTTGACGCATCAGAGCAGCGTAAAACTCGCTCGGACAAAGCCGCATCGGAAATCCTCGGCACCTTCGGCGGTGTCACCATCGAATCCTTTCCTGGGTGAATGTGGCCATGTAACAAAGCTCTTCCTGCCACACGAGGGGCTTTGTTCTACCCAAGCAATATTTCAATCTACCGCATCATGATGTATTATTATGATAATTACCGTATTATCATAATAATTACAAATGGAAAGGAACGTCCTCATGGCTAGAAAATTGGTTGGGTACAACGATGTGGCCGCAGCGGCCCAAAAGCTCAAAGATGCCGGCAAGCGGCCAACAGTAATTGCTATCAGAGACCTCATTGCTAAGGGGAGCTTCACAACTATTTCGACGTATCTCAAGCAGTGGTCGGAGGAACATTCTCTCGATGAAGAGCTGGTCGAAGTAGTTCTGCCTGAATCGGTTATGAGTGACGCCGAGCTTTTCCTCCAGAAAATCTACAAGGTAGCCAAAGCAAGCGCTGATGAGAAGCTTGAGCGAGAACGTAAACTCCTGCGGCAGAAAGAACTTGAGTACCAGGAAGACATGCAGCAAGCCGTAGACATAGCGAATGATGCCACCGAAAGGGCTGAGCTTTTGGAAGAGCAGCTTGAGGATCTCACCAACAAAAAAACTGAGCTCGATGCAGCCCTTGGCAAAGCCGAGAACTCGTTATCTCTCAAATCTGCGGAGTTAGAACGCTCGCAGGCCGACATCGAGAAGCTGGAAAAGCGGACCTTGGATTTGGAAGGAAAGCTGGAAGCGAAAGCCACCGAGCTGACCCGAGCCCAGGATCACCTGGAACAAGCTGAAAGCGAAAATCGCTCTTTGAGCCAAAAATTGACAACTACAGAGGGTGAGTTAGAGGTGCAAAAAGGCAAAAGTATAGAGCAGACAGAAAAGCTCCGGGCCGCTCACGAGCAAAATACAGCGTTAAAAGAGCAACTCGAGAATACACAGGCCAAATTGGCCCAATCACTGGATTCCCTTGCGACAGCCAAAGCTAATGGCGAATCCTCTGAACGAGAGTGCCAGCGCCTATCTGGAGAGATCGAAAAGCTGGAAACCAAACTCTCCAGCGTCGAAGCGGAAGCTCGCGCTCTTGTTCAAGATAAAGGCATGATGGCTGGTCAATTGCAGGAAAGAGACCAGCAGGCCAAGAGTCTTGAACAGAGACTCAATGAGGCGCTGACCAAAATTTCAGGGTTAGAGCAAGAGCTTGTTAAGGCTGGTAAGGGAGGGAAAAAGAAAGAGGAAAACTGATGGCGCGAAAGGCTAAGTATTCAGAAGAGTGGCAAAGCAGAGCTGCGGCTCTTCAAGCCAAGATTGGGGAGGCTATGACATTAGCCACCTCGTCTATTGGCGACTATGGCTGGTTACACCAGCTGCATAGCTGGGTTATGGAGGTAGCTCAAAGTAATGCCCGGACTGGTGGACAGACCTGGATTGTGAAGTATCCCTCCCCCGAAAAGAAAAGCGGGTCAGTACGCTCCTCTCGACACAAAGGAAGCGCATCACACCCCAGATGTGCTTGCCTTAGGAGGCTCCATGAAGCAAATGCCTCCTGACACACCCGAACAATCACTGATCACTCAGTACAAAGGGCCTCGGCTTGTCGTTAAGGCCTACGCTGGTACGGGTAAAACCACCACGTTGGTGAAATACGCGCACAACAATCTTGACTCCCGCATTCTCTACTTGGCATACAACCGGGCCATCCGCGACGAGGCAAGAGAGAAGTTTCCTGCAAACGTGGACTGCAAAACATCTCACCAGCTCGCCTACGCCACTATCGGAAGAGGCTACCAGCACAAACTCACTGGTAATCTAAGGCTTACCGACATTGCCCAGGCGGTGAATACAAAGAACTGGACTTTTGCTAAAGACATTCTTGACACGCTCAACGCCTTCATGTGCAGCGCAGACATGCGGATTCTTTATACGCATTTTGCTCGCGCCGATACGGGTAAGGTGCTCACATCCAAACAGGAAAGATACCAAATCCAGGTGGTAGAAGGTACTGAGCTGATATGGAAAAGGATGACAAACGCCCAAGATCCGTTCCCTACAGTACACGACTGCTACCTCAAACAGTACCAGCTCGGGATGCCAAATCTGTCTCGCCGGTACACAACCATTCTTTTTGACGAAGCCCAAGACGCCAATCCCGTCACAAGCAGTATCGTCTTACAGCAGAACTGCAAGGTAATACTGGTTGGAGACCGCCACCAGCAGATCTACAGGTTCAGAGGTGCAAACAACGCTCTTGATAGTAAGGAGCTCATGAACGCCGACCAGCTCTATCTTACACACAGCTTCCGCTTTGGCCCCAACGTTTCTCTTGTGGCAAACGCCCTTCTTGAACTCAAGGGCGAAACCCGCCCCGTTGTTGGCCGGGGACCAGCAGACCAGGTGGTCATGTTTTTGCCTGGCGATGTAGGTCATCGAGCAATACTTCACCGAACCGTCATGGGTGTCATCGAGACGGCACTCTCTGCTACCGAAGCTGGAGCACAAGTCTTTTGGGTTGGTGGAATCGACGCCTACCAAATCAACGAACTCCAAGATTTGTACTGGTTCTCGATGGCCGAACCTGACCGGGTAAAAAATAAGAAGCTGCTTGATGAATACGAAGACTACTTTGAGTATCAGGAAATAGCTAAGGCGACCAAAGATCCTGAGATGATGAGGGCAGTAAAGATCATCAACAGCTACGGTGAAATCCCTGAGCGGCTCACCACTCTGCGACGCAATACAGTCAAAGAGGAGTTTGGAGCCGACATTACGGTTTCGACTGCCCATCGGTGCAAGGGGCTTGAATGGGACTTCGTTCAGCTCTATGACGACTTTCCAAGTGTCTTAGATCCTGAGCTCGACCCAATGGCTCGTGACGATGAAATAAACCTGCTCTACGTCGCCTCCACCAGGGCGATGCGAATCCTCGCTTTGAACAGCGCTGTAGAGATGGTTATCCGCTATATCACCCAAAAGCGCTTGGTCGAGAAGCAGATGAAGATGGCCGCCGAGGCCACAGAAGTCGAAGAGGACACGACCAAATAGTTTGGTCAATTCTTTCACATGTGAAAGTTGACAAATAAAACGCTCTAAGCGCCCATTTAGGGCTCTTACACCTGCCTAATTTCACGCCGCCCACCTCTACCATATCGAACATGGGAAAATACGTGCGTGAGACTATGAAAAAATCACCTTTGAATTTACTGCTCCTAGCAACACTCACGCTGGGGGCACCACACCAGGCTTGGGCTCAAGATAGCACAATGCCAGGTTTCTATGAGCGAAAAGAAGAGGGTTGGTTCTGGTACAAAGAAGAGCCAAAAGAACCGGAAAAGAAGCCCGAAAAATCTAAACCTAAGTCGGTGGCAGAAGCGAAGCCAAAAACGCCGAAGCCTGCCGCTCCGCAACCGAGCGGTCCAGAAATGTTCTCGTCGGAATGGTTCCGGAAAAACCTACCCAAGTACAAAGACCTGGCGTGGGATAACCCGACCGTTGAAAACGTCAGGACGTTCCTCTACTTGCAGCGATTTGCGATAGACCGTTCAGAGCAGTTTTCCGATGCAACGGAGCTGGCTGTTGTGGGCGATCCCTTCCTGGATGAAATCACCCGACGTCCTGCGGCCACGTTTGCTTCGCAACAGGTGGATCGAGACGCTGGCAACGCCAAAAACAAGCTGCTCAAAAGCGTAGCCGACCGCGTGGGGATATTCTTCTTCTACCAGTCAGACGACGACTACAGCGACTTGCAAGCTCCGATCATCAAAATACTGGAACAAGGAGAAGGCTTCTCGATTATTCCGGTTTCTATGGATGGTAAACCTCTCCCCCGCGGACTTTTCCCTCATTACAAGACCGATGAAGGCCATGCCAAACAACTTGGCATAGTGACTTTCCCCGCTGTTTACCTCGCCTCTCCAGATGGTCAGTTCGCACCGATAGGGCAAGGACCAATGTCACTTCCTGAGTTGAACCATCGGATTCTGGTAGCAGCAAAACGGAACGGCTGGGTGACTGACGAAGAGTTTAACCGCACCCGTCCGGTACTCAACCTCGAAAACAACATAGCCGAACGCTTGGATTCACCAGAACTGGGCTCTGACCTCAAGCAGTTATCACAAGCGAGCGGAGACAAAGACAACTTTGTGCCACCGGAACAACTTATGAAGTACATCCGGGACAAACTACAGGAGAATTAAGATGGTCACGCACAAGATAGTAAAAAGGAGCCTGCTTGCCCTGAGTGTGGCGGCCAGTCTTTTCATGGTTCCTACCGGGGCTATGGCAGGCAACGGTCTCCAGTCTCAGATGGACAAATTGTTCAATGAAATGAGCAACACAACACCGCCAGGCGTTTACGAAAGTCAACGTCGCGGTGTGTTGGCTGGTGGCCGATTCACGGCCAAAACACGAATCTTCGACGAAAATCTGGTTAGCTTTGCCCCTCCATCATGGAAAGCCGGTTGTGGTGGTGTCGATCTATTCGGTGGTTCACTTTCTTTTATTAACGCAGACCAGATTGTGCAGCTCCTTCGAGCTGTCGCAGCCAACGCCAAAGGCTATGCCTTCCAACTTGCACTGGATAACGTATTCCCGGACGGTGCTAAATGGATAGAAAATTTCCAGAAAAAAGTGCAGGCTCTGAACCAGCACCTAGGTAACTCCTGCCAGCTCGCTCAAGGGATTGTAAACGACTTGACCAGCGGCATGGACTTGAAGCACAAGACAGACGCTTCCATAACTGCCACAACATCAGGACTTTTTGAGGACTTTTTCGGTTCAAAGCAAGAAACCAGCGGCAAGAGTCCACTGGAAGAACTGAAAGCCAATAAGCCCGACGAATACAACAAGATGATTGGCAATATCGTCTGGAAACAACTCAAGAGCAATAATGCAAACACATGGTTCCAGTATGGGAACAACACCCTGCTCGAAGCCATCATGTCTCTAACTGGTACAGTAATTATTGGTGATCTGGTCAACGACCCGAACTCAACCGGTTCAGGCGCGAAAACTACACCACTGACAACTTTGCCGGGCAACAAGATTACCCTCTCAGACCTGATTTCAGGCGGTTCTGTTGAGATCTATTCCTGTGACGGTGACACGACCAATTGTTTGAGTGCTGGGACCAGCAACAAAACAGTCGTGCTCAAAGGAATCAAGAACCAGATCACGGATATGCTGCTAGGAACCAGCTCCACGCCGGGCGTTATCTATAAATACGCTACAAACTCTGGAACCCTGACGGACACAGAAAAAGCCTTTGTATCAAACCTCCCTGGAGGAATAGGTACCATCGTCCGTAACCTGTCTGTTCTTTCCCAAGATGGAGCCAATTTGTTTGTCACAGAATCATCCGGAGCTATTGCTTTGGCGATGATGTACAGCTTTTCAGAAGAGTTCTTCCGGGCTGCTCGCATTGCAATGGCGAACAGCAATTCGCCCTACAAAAAAGAGGCTCTGGAGTTGCTCGCACAATCGCAACAGCAAATCCGTGGCGAATACACAATTCTGTCCTCTCAATACGGCGACCTTGCAAGCCAGATTGAGAAATACAACAACTTACTGGACAACATCCGCAAGCAAAAATACATGCTTGCAACTTTGTCCAATCCTCCTAGCACGAACTAAGGAGCCATTGGAATGGGAGCTTTTTCAATTCACTCTATTGGCGATTCTGCATTTTTGGAGCAAATACTGATTGCAATATCAATGATAACCGGCACTGGAGACTTGGAGAAGATGGTCAGTATTGGCCTGCTTCTCGGGGTATTAATGATCTGTATTCAATCCCTCTTCCAGGGGGCCAAGCAAATAAACTTCCAACAAGTTCTTGTCGGTTGGATTCTGTACGCCTGCTTCTTCGGCTCTACCACAACTGTGACGATAGAAGACGCTTACACTGGGCAGGTTCGAGTCGTTGCCAATGTGCCTATTGGTGTTGGCTTCGCAGGTGGTGTCATATCCAATGTGGGATACACCATCACCAACCTGTTTGAAACAGGGTATGGTGTGATCGTTCCAAATGTCACGGAAAGCCATTTCTCCGAAACGTTGAAGTTGTTGAACGACGTAAGAAGACGTGCATACGACACGGGCGTGTTTACTGCGCTCAATGCGGCAAATGGTGGCGGCTATGTTGACGTAAGACGTTCTTGGAATAACTACATCCGTGAATGTACGTTAACAAAAGTAGATCTCAACCTGATGTCCCTTGATGAGCTGATGAACCGTTCCACGGATTCAGCTTTGCGGTTCAATTCACAGCTTTACGGAACCCGGTTATACCTATCCACCGCCAACCCTGATGGCGCAGACTTCACCTGCACAGACGGCTGGGTAGCTATTAGTTCTGCAACCGCAAACCTAAGTAGTCCTGTTGTTGTTGATGCGTTAAATAGCCTGCTAGGTATAAACACTGCAAACGGCGACAACGCTATCACGGAGATTAACGATTCGCTTCAAGCGATGGGAGCCACAACAACGTCATCAATCGAATACCTGAAAGCTGCCGTTCTTGAGCCTCTCTACTACGAAGCAGCAGCGGGTCGTTATCAGGACCTCCAGGACTACGGTTCTGCGTTGATGATCAACCAAGCTATTCAGCAGCGAAACACACAATGGGCCGCTGAGCAGTCTATGTTCATGACCGTCGTTCGCCCGATGCTGACTTTCTTTGAGGGGTTTATTTACGCAATCACTCCGATCATTGCCTTTATCATCGTGATGGGCAGTTTTGGGCTCCAATTGGCAGGGAAATACGTTCAGACCATCCTCTGGATTCAGCTCTGGATGCCGGTTCTCTCGATCATCAACCTCTTTGTCCACACCGCCGCGTCAAACGAGATGTCTAGCCTCAGCGCTTCCGGTCTCGATTCTATGTACGCTCTATCTTCGACCGGAGATGTGCTCCAAAACTGGATTGCAACAGGCGGGATGCTGGCAGCGGCCACACCAGTAATCTCCCTGTTCATAATTACAGGAAGTACATACGCCTTCACCAGCCTGGCATCAAGAATCAGTGGTTCTGATCATGTTGACGAGAAGATGCAAACACCAGACCTTCTCAAGCAAGGCCCGGTCATGCAGAGTCAGCCAGCATACAATAACAACCAGTTCAGTGGGGCGATTGCGAACGGTGCAGAAAGCATGATCAGTACATTTTCGCTTGGCTCCACCTTGGCCTCAGGCGTGAGTTCTGCACAGGCGTTACAAAGTCAAAAATCCGAGGCATTCCAAAGCACTTTGGGGCGTGGTTTTTCTGATGGAGTAAGCCAAGATCAGGCTTACTCAAGACTGTCTAATGTCGGACGTAATGTTTCGTCGCAGAATACTGCCCAAAGCCAATTAATCAACCAGCAAGCCAAAAACTTCATGGATAAGTTCCAGGTGGACGACAGTCATTCTGATGCTGTCAAGGGTGCTTTTGCCATGCAGGCTATGGGTACTCTAGATGTTGATGAAGCGGCATCCATGCTTATGCCTATGATGGGCAAGGCACGAGCAGCAATGAAGGCCACTGCTGGAGTTAAATCGAGTAGCACTGCTCTTGTTCCTGCTGGTAGTGAGTCTGGTGGCGGCGGTGGCGGTAGCGATGTCCTGGACATCAAAGCTCAGGCCAAAGGTGCAACAGAGTCCTCTTCCCAAGACTCTTCAAGCTGGTCCTCAAGCGATGTGTCCCAGTTCATGAAAGGTGTTAGCTACTCGCAAACCGATAGCCAGGCGTTAACCAATCAATTGGCCCAGGGGTTTAGTCGTTCTGGAAGCGAGTCATTCAAACAAACATGGGGAGATAGCCTATCCAAGAACTTGTCCAAGTCGGCTTCTGAGCTGGTATCAGCATCAGACACCTTCACGACAATGAGCCAGCTCCAGAACCAAATGGGTTCGATGACCAACACCGATTTTAAGACTCTCGGTGGTGCCGTGGCGCAAACTCCTGCGGCCATGAATCAGCTTAACGACTACTTCCGTAATGCCGCACCACAGTCCGTCAAGGACGAAGCTGCTTCACTACAGCAGAGATACCAGGCATACGGCATGTCGCCTCAAGTGGCCCAGGCAGCAGCGCGAATGACAGCAATGACCAATTCCAAAAACTACGAACCGGGTAAGGAGCTCGGCGGGTATCAAGCCGCACTACAGGCGATCAATACCGCATCCGGTCGCAATAGAGCATTCAATGGTGATGCCTATGGAAATCAAGGCATTGAAGGCCCTAACGTTTCCGGGCTTCCTAGTCAGGTTCAAGGCGCTGTTAGCGGTGGCCCCAACATACCAACTGGATTCCGCCAGAATGTGGCTGGGATGGCTGGGATCGATCCTGCGTCAGAGGCGGGTCAGTTGCCAACCAATAGTCCCCTCGTCCAAAGTGACAATTCAGCCGGTACAGCAGCCCTTTACAACAAAGCCCAGCAAACAGAACGAGATGTATCAGCTCCTGAGCTGAAAAAGGCTCAGGACAATCTGATGAACTCTCTTCCGGAAATGTCCTGGAGCTCTTCTGCATGGGGAGCATGGGATAACTCTACTGACTGGATGAGCCGTAGAGCTGAACAAGCTGGTAGAGCCCTCATCGCTGGCGGTCAAGCTGGCGCTGATGCCTTCTCAAAAGCGATGGACCAAATGCGAACGATGACGCCGGAGCAACGTGACCAGTTCATCGCAGCCACTCAACGCGGAGATCAGGCAGTTAAAGAAGAGTTTGGCTGGGCCGGTGACGCTATGGTTGGAATGGCTAAACTTGGCCGTAACGTTATGGGAGCCGCGGCAAGCGGCTATGATGCAGCTAAAAAATGGCTAACAGGGAAATCTGACCTTTCGGAAGCGGCCAAAAGGATGAGCATAGAAGAACGAGGCGCGTTCTATGCGGCAGCTCTTGCCTCAGCATTAGAAGCTGGTGGTGGAGCAGCGCAGCAGTTTATGAACCAGTACGGTGATGAGTTCAAAGAAACAATGCAGTCGATTGCTCAAAGCCGTTATGGTCTGACCCAAGCGCAAGCTGCCGTTTATGCAGAATCCTTTGATACAAACGAGGGTCGAATGAGCCAAGCTGTTCAGAATCTGAAAATGGAGTATGCAGAGCGTAAGCCAGATGGCTCACCGATGATGCAAGGAGGTCAGCCAGTTCTTTCTAAGCAGAACGATGAATTTACAGACAAGCTGGTAAACATATTGCAGAACTCGACGGATGCGGGAGATCGATCAGGAAGCTATTTGACCGCTATCAGGGGCTACAACATAGCAAATCAGCGGTTTTAAAATCTAACCAAATAATAAGGGGGCTAATTAGCCCCCTTATTCGTCTCCAGTACCAATATGGTAATGCTGGTCAAAGTCATAGGAGTCTTGAAATCCACCAGCATGTTTCTTTCTACGCCGAGCAGGTGAAGCCTCTTTATAGGCTAACCGAGCAGAGCGAATGAACCATGTCAGCCCAAACAGAGCTCCGACCATCAAAGCAACTTGCCACTGGAAGTAAGCGACCCCTCCCCAAAAGACAACAGCAGCCCAAAGGCTTCTGTGAATAAGAAACATGAAGCGAGTACCCCAAACAGCGAAAGGAGCCAGTGCCACACCAAGCCCCCAAGGCGTATCAGCCATCATGGCTATCCCCAGAAGTACCATTCCTAACAGCAGAATATTGACCACATGTTTCATACCAACCCCCTTACTCTTTGCCTCCAGTTTACCACAGCATCAAAAAATGCAACTGTGAAAATTTGACTGTTTTTTTGCTAAATAAGCATTCCATTGGCAATTTTTATGATTAGAATTTGTCCTGAAACTTTCACATGTGAAAGTTATACCTTACGGAACAAGGCATTTGTTGACAAAGCATTACATAGTTGAACATGTCAAACAAATCGCATACACTATGGATAGGCCATTGTTAACGCTTTGGTCCCCATCTGCAATACCGCAGAGTTCTCTTTCCCAAATATATCATTTTGTAAACACCATCATTTTCGTGTGGTCGGGGCGCATCTTTGCTTACCCTGCCCTCCTCAGCTCCTGCTGTATTCGCAATTTCAGCCCTCGCTGTATCCTTAAAATCACTTATACATAAACGCTATTAAATATCCAAAAATACCGCACTTCCTGTGCGCTATTTCCGCCATTCCTTTGGCGCACTCTCTAAGTATTATCGCAAAAATATTCATATCCAATTGATTAATAACAGCATTGTAACCCTGTTCCATCAATAAAAAGTTAAGTATATGTTTTTAAATGTTTTTATCATTGACTGCATCATTTTATGGGCTTATAAAGGGCGAAAAACATGTCAGTTTGTGACAATAGAAGAACTCTAAAAGCGTTCATTGATTAACGCACTTTTTTATATTTTTACAACGCAGTTTAATGGATGATAATAATGGATAAATGCCAAGTAATAGACATCCCAATCGACCCAGAGAAAAAACGCGAGTGGATCAAGTACAAACTCAAGATCCAGGGACTTTCTCTGGCCGCATTGGGCAGAAAACACAAAACATCTCGGCAGGTAGTGTCTACAGCGCTCTACAAACCCAGTCCACGCTGGGAGCATAAGATAGCGACAGCTTTGGGCATGAAGCCGTCTGAGATTTGGCCGGAGCGGTATGACGAAGAACACGAAATACCACTCAGACATAAGGAGGCAAGCTGATGAAGAGCAAAGCCAAAGCATTAGTTCTGTCTGCGGCGCTCCTGTCATCAACAGCGAATGCTATTGACCTGAGTGGGACGATCTTCAACAAGGCGGCGAAAGCACATAACCTCGACCCTCTTCTGGTATATTCGGTCGCATTGGCCGAATCCGCCTCCGGACGAGGTAATGGCTCTATAAGTCCTTGGCCTTGGACGCTTCGCGTTCCTGGGATTCCTTTCTATGCCAAGTCGGAAGATCAGGCGAAGGCAAAGCTCGCTGAATTTCAGCAGCAGTATGGACGAGCCATTGATGTTGGGTTTATGCAGGTGAACATCCGTTGGAATGGTCACAGGGTTTCCTCCCCAGTTGATCTTCTCGACCCAGAGACCAACGTCATGGTTGGGGCAGAAGTGCTATCAGAAGCCATTCAGTCATCTCCAAATGATTTGGAGCTTGGCATCGGCCGCTATCACGCATGGGAAGACGAAATCCGTGCCAGAAACTACGGTAGCCGAGTCTTGGCTATCTATCGCAACCTTCGTGATTTGTGAGGGGAGCGGTATGTTGGAACTGGATATTATTGGGGTGTGGGATGCTAGAGCTGTCAGCCTAGATCAAGAAGAAGCAGACAGAAACGTCTACGAGTTCGATCTGACGCTGTGGAACCTGCTATGTACTCTGGCAAAAGAACGTCCAGAGGACGCCGCCGCGCAATTTTCTTTGGGCATGAACACGGTACAAAAGTTGTCACTGGCGACATCTTCTCAATTGGAAGCCCTAGCCTCTGGCGTCTTGATTTCCTTCAAGCTCGAAACAGCAGAACAGAACATCATTACGCGACTCTCTGGCGACTACGATCCGGTTGTTTTTATCAACTACAGCGTTGATGAGTTTGATGCTGCCTACTGGTTGTTATTTAATCGCGTAGCTTCGAGAGACCCGGAGGTGGCTAAAGAAGTGTTCGGTGTATCGAGAGAACTTGCGGAACTGGTTGCTAAGGCAACAGATAGTCAGTTGCGCCATATGTCTGGAACAACGGTAACGCATTTCACGCTTCGTTTTGCTCCTAGCATAATTGAAGAAATTCTTGATGACAGCCGGGATGAGGTAACACACCCGGTATTGAAAAAACTGCAACAATCTCTACAGGGACGTGGGAAGTGGCGATGAACATTGGCAACTCTGGTACATTGGGTCGCTGGGTCACAGCCAGACACATGGCCCTCGCAGGATACATCACAAAAATCATCATGATCGAGACTGGCCTTACCTACAAGCAGGTCAGACGGCTTTACCAAGATCTGGAGAGAGATGGATACACCCTGGAACGAAAATCTAGGACATTCCGAGGTGGCGCGACACTTATCCATAGCCACACGTCCAAGATGCAGGCATCTCTTTTGATGCAGCTCTACTTCAACATTGGTGGGGAAGCCGTGTTGCGGTCAGTGAAAATCAAAGCCTTAAACAAGGCGTTCAGGATGTATCACGCAATCCGCAAAGAAGTGTCAGGCATGAAAGGAGCGCGATGGGCTCCGTTTGATATTACAGACGCCTGGTGCCTCGCTTCTGAGTTACGAAGTGGGGACGCAATGCTGGAGGAGTGCGATAATTGCAAATGCACGTACTTCACCTCTGTTAATCAAAGAACCTGCGTTGAATGTCCGTTCTGCAAGGAACAAGGAAAGCATGGTGGTGGGGAGAAAGAGTGTGCTTGAGTAGACTATGACATTTTCGGCCAGAAGATGAGCGCCGCAAAGTTGAGGCGCTCATTTTTTACTTTTTCTGTGGAATACGGTAGCGCTCCAGCTCGACAGCCCCCAAACCCTTAAAAGCATCTGGGCGACGTCCTTGACCACTCCAAGAAACCCCGTCTTTTAAATATTTAGTATTGTCAGGCTCTGATTTGCTTGTGAACATCTCGTTGAGGAGGTTGATGTCCACGCCGCAGGATTTCATGTCGCTCATTATCCGCGCGGCCTGAGCTCGCTTTTCTCTTTCTTCTTCTTCTCGCTTTTTGTACTCTTCCTCCAGTTCATTGAGAACGCCTTTCATCCTGTCAATGATCTCCCGCACCTCATCCAACGGAAGCCCACGTAAGAGGGTTCGTATGCGGCTCTTTCGCTTTAACTCTGCGATTATTAACTCTCTACGCTCAGCCGCTGTTAGCACAGAGAATTCCTTGTGGTCTTTCATGTTATACGGAGCCCATCAGTTTTCCTTTAAGTGAATCACGCTTGGAGTCCAGTTTTGCGTCATCCTGCAACGGCTCAGGTTGAGGCTGTGCAGTTTGGCGCTCTGAACTCGGTTGCTCAAAAAACCCAATGTTGCCAGAAAATCGAAGAGAATAAAGACCCAATAGAGCAAGGGCGCGCAGCCGATCACTACGCGCCTTGTGCTGCATCTGGGACAGTTCACGATAGAGCTCCGGAAAAGCTTGCTCCGAAATATTCAGATTAGATATTTTTCCATCCCATTTGCTACCAGCCACTATGACCTCCTACCTATCAGCCGCAGAACCAGAAGCCCCTGGCATTGGATGCCACGGATTCGTTGGGCAGCACGATCCTGCTCTTAGGGAAAAGTTCCTTGGCCGCATCTTGGTATGCTTCGGCACCTCCACCAGCCAGCAGAACGGCGTCAGCATCCATCCCATCCTCACGCATTGACTTACGCATAGGGACCAATGCGTTTTGAGCCACTTTGGTTGAGGCTTTCTTGAAGTAGTCTTTGATCGATACCTTTTCACCGTAGAGAAAAATTTCGGTCTTACCGGCGCGAATGGCTTTCTCTATCTTTTCAATGCCAGGTGCACCACCGTGGTCTTCTTGAATGAGCCGGTTCGTTTCCTGTAACAACACCGACATAGCCTTGAGGCTGGTGCCTGATGAGTGATAACGGACTTCTCCCTCTTCAAGGGCCACCCAGTCCACAGAGAAAAATCCTGGATCGATGACAACGGTTTTCCCTCCCTGGATGATTTCCAGGAGGTCTTCATCTTTTGTTGAGCTGACAACATCCATGTAAGCCCCGGCAGGTTGAGGCACAACCATGACAGACTTAACCGCAACTGATCGTTTTGGTGTGATTTGGTGCTCTCCCTCAAGTCGAGCCTTCAATGCCTCTCTGCGTTCGACCTCCATGTACTGATTTACCGGAAGGCCCGTCACCAACACATCTATTTCCTTCTGTTCTGACAACAGGAGCGCGGCGTAAAAAAGAGCCTTATACGGATTCGTCGAAGGGTAGTCACCGTGAAGCTCACGTTCCCACCCCTGGAGGCGGTCAGGCTCAACGCCAGCAACCCACTTCTCCCCGTCTATCACAACCTGAATACTGGTCCCGGCACCACCAGTTAACTGCTGTGGCATCAGTTCCAGCGGGCCAGCGCCCACAGGCATAACAACAGTACGAGCTTCCTCACCTTTGTGACCCATTGCCATTTTCAGGTTGGAGTAGCCAATGTCCAAACCCAGAACAAACTGATTCATGAAATCCTCCAAAGATTACTTTTTGATTGCTTTTCGATTGTTTTCCTCGTGTTGGATAGAGAATAAAGCCAACAACACCGACAAACCCCCTCTGTAGTTGCCCAAAAGGGGCGTTTAGATTGTTTTTCGATGTTTTTTTGATTGGCAATAGAGGTAATCCTATGGGAACGCTGCACGGATGGGTTCAGAGCAACAGAAACAGTCTTTTTCTGGTTGCTTTTGGAATT
>NZ_JBHFKW010000059.1:0-18881 GCF_042879395.1 Photorhabdus sp. RM322S | reverse complement strand
ATTATTATCCGCAGGAAGAAATATCACATTCCCTTCCCTGGCTTATTCTGTCATTAACCCGGCTAATGATAACAACAAGGATGACCGACATATTATTGCTCAAGTCCGGGGTGATAAAAAACTGACGATGGCGGCAAATGGGACCCTCACCGCCGCCGGTGCCAAATTGACTTCCGGGGGTGATGTCACGCTTTCCTCCGGCGGCAATATGCGTTTTGAATCGGTGCAGAACCACACCTATCGGGAAGGTAACCGGGAATTCACCGAATCAGTGACTCAGCAGGGCACTGAACTGACCAGCGGCGGCATACTCACGGTTATCTCAAACGGCAGCATTCTTTTCCAGGCCACCCAACTGGCGGCCAAAGGGGCAATGGATGTGGCGGCACAAGGCGGTTACTTGTACGCTCAGGCGATGGAAGAATCCAATCATTATGAGAAAACCGAGACCAGACGCCGGTGGTATGGCAAAAAGAAAACCACCACCCGCACCCGTCATGATGTCACCAACAAAGTCACTGAATTTACCGCCGGCGGCGATATTAACCTGTTAAGCCGGGATGACAGCACCTATGAAGCCAGCAAAATCGCCACCCATCAACATGCCAAACTGACCAGTACGCACGGTCAGGTTAATTTTAAGGCGGTAAACAACAGCACCTTTGCGCAAACGATTACCCATTCCAAAGGGTTCTACATCAAGCAGACAGATAAAGGTTACACCGAAAATACCTGGGTGCTTCCGGCTATTCATCTCGGTGGAAAACTCACCGTAGCGGCCGCCAACGGTGTCAGCGCGGACATTAAAGCTAAAAATGGTCAGTCATTACAAAATGCCGTGTCAGTTTTCGGTAATACCCCGGAAACCGCCTGGCTGAAAGGCCTCAATGAACGTCAGGATGTGCAATGGAACTTAGTCAAAGAGGCGTATGACCGCTGGGATTATAAAAGCCAGCACCTGAACCCGGTGGTTTCGGCGGTGATAGCGATTGCTGTCGCCACCGTGACGGCAGGCGCAGGCATAACGGCTTCGGTGGCCGGATCAGCCGCAGGCACGGCAGGTTCAGCGGCAACGGCTGCGGGTGTAACCGCCAGTACAGCAGCCACTGTAAGTTCAGTGGCTTACGGCGCGACAGCTTCCGGCATGGCGGCTCTGGCCTCTCAGGCGGCGGTCGCTCTGGTGGATAATCAGGGTGACTTGTCCAAAACCTTAAAAGCGATGGGAAGCAGCGACACCGTTAAATCCACCCTGACTTCAATGGTCATTAGCGGCGCACTGGCGGGCTTTGATAACGTGATGGGATGGGATAACGCCGCAAATGGCGCAAAACTGGATCCATCAAAGGCAAAATTACCTTCCCTGAGCAACGGCGACTGGAGCAAAGTGGCTCAACGGGTCGCGGGCCAGTCCATCATCAGTTCCACCTTGGGGACAACGATTAATGGCGGCAGCTTTAAAGACAATTTCACCGCGGCTTTGCTGTCTAATATTGGCAGCCAGATTAATGCGGAAGGGGCCAGATTGATTGGTGATAATGGCGAAGTACTGGGCGTGCCGGGCAAAACGTTGAGCCACGTAGTTGTAGCAGGGATCAGTGCTGAAATTGGTCGGGGAAATGTCAAAGGTGCAATGGCGGGGGCTTTAGCGGCGGAACTGGCTGGTGTGATGATGGGGGATAATCTCATCAAGGCTGAAGAGTGGCAGAAAACATCGGAACGGCAAGCACAAATTGCCCGTGCTTTAGGTGGCTTTGCCGGGGCTGTATTTACCGGCAAAGCAGACGGTGCTTACAGCGGAGCAAACAGTGCTGAAAATACTTTCCGGTATAATTATCTTGCACATCATCAACAAGAATTGATGGAAAAAGAGCTTGCTGCCGAGTCTAACTACCTGAAAAAGTCGCAAATTTTTGCTAAATGGGGCTTGATTAGTAATACGCAAGACGGCTCTTTAGCCGCGGGCTTTATCTCCGGTATTCCATCAGAACTTTATGATAGTGTGATGGCCATTGTCGGAGCGGTCTCTAATCCTTCGGAAGTCATTGAATCGCTTAGGACACTGTTGATTCAGGAGGATATGCCCGGCTTTATCTGGCAAGCGACAAAGGAGGGTTATCTCAAGCAGCTTGATGTTGTCAAAGCCGAATATGAAAAAGCGGGTCCTGAGGGAGCCTATAACGCTGGCTTGGAAGCAGGAAAAATTGTCACTGAAATAGCCAGTATGGCAGCCGGTGGCCTTGGCGCGGTCAAGGGATCGACATCTGGTGCAGCTAAATTATCGAAAGTCATCTCAAAAGATCCGCACCCAACAGTAGACATAAGGCATGTGTATCGGGTAGAAAAAGATGGTAGCAAAACCCAAATGACGTGGGGAGAAGGTAACTATAAACAGGGGTATCCTTTTGAGGATTTTGTTGCTACGCAGATGCCAAAAGGTACTCGGTTGCCAGAGAATTTCAAGACATTTGATTTTTATGATCTAGAAACGGGATTAGCTACCAGTGTTAAGACATTGGATACACGTACTGCTGCAAGGGTTAAAGATCCGAAGCAACTCTATACTTCGATGAAAAAGAATATCGATGATGTGGCTAATTTCACTAAAGAGTCGAAAGGAAACCGTGTTGTTAGTGCTGATGAGATATTACAACGTGAAGTGCGTATTGCTGTACCAAAGATTACGACGCCTGAGCAATGGGAGCAGATTAATCGGGCCATTACTTATGGTACAGAAAAGAACATTAACGTCAAAATTACAGTGGTGAAATAATGAGTGCAAATTTTAAACAAGGGTTAAATGCTAGATGTGTATTTAATAGAGATTTTTACCTCATTGAAACTTTTTCTGGTTATCGGATGCTCAGTATTGATCTACAGGGAGGCCACTATTTATTGCCCCCAGATACAAATGATGAGCAATTAGGTATGGCGGTTCTTGATGCATTATCCAAGAGTAGGCTAATTCCTTTGGAGGATGTAGGTGATTTTTTTGATCCTGAAAAATGTCGCGAACAATATAAAGAATGGACTGATCGATTAATCAAAACTTATGGTTATCGCTCAAAACGCCAATTATTTAAGAAAATGAACAGTTGTGATATTCGTTTATTAGATGGTGTGATAACTATTAAACCTTCTGGTCATGAAAAACTTGAGCTTTGGACAGGAAAAGGCATTGTTGAATCTGATTATGTCGCAATCCCGGTGGATAGTTCTCCTGAGGAAGTTGGTGCAGCATTACGATTGGCTTTTTCACGTTGCAGAAGTTATGTTTAATGATAAAACAACAGTTTGTTTTTCACTGATTAGCTATGAGCTTTGATTTATAGAGTTAATTAAGGTGGATACGTAATCACTATTATGTATCCGCTAATTATCTCAAAAGGCTTAAAACGTTATTCAATGAGCTTTACTGCTAAAATCACGGTGGTGAAATAAAGATAAATAGAGTATGATTAACGTTTATTAAACGTAAAACACAATATACCATGATGATTAAACTTAATAGCCACCAAAGATTAAAAAATGGCTTTTAATAACAGTTTAAAACCTGCTGATCATAAATCTATCAGTAAAAAATGAGAAAAGAATTGGCTTTATTAAAGCTTATATACCCCGAAAAAAAGGCAAATAAAAATATAAAATAGATCAACAAGATAATATATTTAAAATATCAACCGATTTTAATAACGCTTTCAACTGGAGATTAAACTTTTTTATCAGCCAGTTAAATAATCATTTATAAGAAACAGAATAACAAAAGCCGCAAATAAATCATTTAAATTACAGTCTCGATTAACGATGTTGCACTTATTATGTGAATCTACCTGGTATTTGCTATTCAATATCATTGATACATTAAATACACTTATTTAAACTTGTTTTATACTATTTTACCCCATCCAATAGCATTGCTTTTCTACGGTTTGATTTAAATCATGCCTCTTTTTATACCATTAATGTGATTTAACGCTTAAATACCCGTTTAATCATTATAACCTTTCTGGCAAATGAATTAGCCAGACTTTTCAATATTGTTGATGTAATAAAACGTTATTAAATGAATTAACCGATTTATTTAAACATCATTTAAATAGCTATGGGTGAATGGAGTTAAGTTAAAATCTAAAATAATATGACTATCCTGTTTTAATAAATAAATGATTTTATTTTGACAAGCTCAATTTTTTTAAAATGATATTGACTAAATGCACATGCTATTTATTACGTTAAAATAGCCATTTTAATGAAAACCATTAAACCATTAAACCATTAAACCATTAAACCATTAAACCATTAAACCATTAAACCATTAAACCATTAAACCATTAAACCATTAAACCATTAAACCATTAAACCATTAAACCATTAAACCATTAAAGCGTAAAACAAATATCCTAAATATAAAACAAATCTCTTTTTAAAAAGTTAAAACTTTTTATTTAAAACTGTGCTTTAAACAATCAAATGAGTGCTTCACATAATAATCTCCAAGACTACTTGTAACATCAAACCCAACCTCAAATACGTGGCCTGAATTCACAATGACCATTACCCTGCAAGCACAAGACATTCATATTGTAACGATCATTCATAAACCCAGTAACTTCGCAGATTTCCGTCACCATTCGCCCCGGTTCCGTCGCAATCTTTTCTATCACAATCACCAGATTCACGCTTCTGGCGATCATCCAGCCAATCGTCCCGGGAGTAAAACCCTGCGCCGCCTCATCTTCATAAATGTAATGCGCTAATTTTTGCAACCCCTCCTCAGATGAATTGGCATGTGTTGTCGTTACTCCTCCAGGGTGCCCGGAGTTCCAACTTTTGAGCAAAGTATAAGCTTCACCACCGCGAATCTCGCCTACCACAATACGGTCCGGACGCAAACGCATCGTCGTTCGCAGTAAGCGGCGCATATCCACATCCTTACTGGTTCGTAACAGTGCACGGTTAGCATTGTTAAGCTGCAATTCCATCGTATCTTCAATCGCCACGATACGGTCACACGGGCATTGCAGGCTAATCTCATGCAGAATAGTATTCGTCAGCGTCGTTTTCCCGCTACCAGTACCGCCAACGATCAAGATATTCTTGCGCATAACCACAGCTTCACGAATTGCCTCAATCGGGTGCTCAAAGCTGCGTTTGTGGATCGCCAGCCCGGAAGTCTGCCGCATAGCGGTAGCGCCTATCGGCTTAATAATGCCGCTTTTCCGGTAATCAGACAGCGATAATACAACAGGAGAGTGTTTGCGAATGGCAATAGCAGGCGCATTGGCCAACGGAGGCAGTACGCCAGCAATGCGGGCACAGCCCAACGGGAATTCACCTTCAATCAGGCCCGCATCAGTACCCATATCCGATTTTTGCAATAAAGCAGAAATCAGCAAAATCCGCGCTGCCGCCTCTGCCGGAAAATCGGATTCAGCTTCATTCATGTTCTGGTTATGCGATTCAATCCACAGTTTTCCATCAGGATTAATAATGATTTCCACCACATTCTTATCATCAAGCGCCTGGAGGATAACAGGCCCGCAAGCTTGTCTCAGCTCATCCAACATTTCCTCACGATATGCGCCATCCACTCCCTGAATTTCACGGGTTCCAATTTCAATGCCCTGTCTGGTTTTCATCATTAATTTCAACGTTAAGCAGACGGTAGAGATAACGACTGTTCAATGGCATTTTCAATACCAGATACTGCCGTAACAACCAGCATCAACATGCCACCAATCATCAGGATCGAAGCCAGCAGGAATCCGCGGGTGACTATCTGAACCTTGACTATCGTTTCATCCAGCCAGTGCCGTGCAAACTTCGCCATTGACTGATCAAAACCCTGCAATCGTGACAATAGCCTCAGATAACTGATCGCCTCGCTATCGGGAAAACGATAACCCGTATCGCGCAGCGCCTCGCCAAAACCAGCCCCCATTGAAATATGTTCGAGCGTGGCAGCAATACGTACATACAACCAACGCGAACCCGCCTGTTCCAACAGCAATTCCAGCGCCGATTGCAACATCATCCCTGAGCGGATCAGCAACGAGACATTCAGTATGAACATGCTGCCATGAATGGTTCTGTACAGTGACCACGGCGGAAACCGGTCAAGCACCGTTCGCAACCGCCCGCCCAGAAAAGGCAACGATAATGACAACGCAATGATCAATATCACCAGGAATATCAGCGAATACAGCCCATAGTCATTAACAAATGTTCCCATCACATAAAGGGTATAAGCCGCGCCATCCCAAGTTTCCGGCTTAGAAACCGACGCCAGTTTGGGAACCAGACTCCCCGCCACAATGTGCAACAAGACGCATATCATCCCAATCAGTACCGCCGGATACATAGAGGCACCGACAACCGCATTGCGGATCTTGCTACCCGCTTCAATCATGGCGATCGCATCCATGAAAGCGCTATGTATGTCGCCGGAGCGCTCACCCGCGGCAATCACCGCGACTTCATTAGGACCAATCCATTGCTGCAAACTCTCTGCCAAAGTGCTGCCCTGACTCACCGATTCATAGCAACGACTCAAGACCAACGCATAACCACCGTTGGGTTTTTGGCCTTCATTGCTGGCGACATTGTACATTTCGCGTAATGCATCAATCAGCATGACACGATTTTCCAGCATCATAATAAGATGCCCGTAGAAACGAATCCGCGCTTTCTTACCGAACTGTATCTTCGCCATTCGATAGTTCAGTCTTTCAATAAAATCGGTCAGGAACATGGTGTTTTACTCTATTTGATGGATCGTGGGGATAATCGGCCCCAAGACGCGTTCTCCCGCTCGGGGATCGATGATTCCGTCATTTATTTTGTGAATAAGTGCATCGTTCTTGCTTAATCCGCCCATTTCCGTCATCCAATACCGGGTTGCCCCATGATGATGACCGGTTCGATAAGCTTGCATTAAGCCCGGAGAAGTACGTACCACTTCAGCGACTACCGTTCGGCCCACGATGCCGCTCTGCTTGCAATAATCACAGCCTTCCCCCTGCAAACAAACCGATTCCGGCTGGCAATAAAGATTCAACCGTTTTAACAGACGCCCGGAAATTTCCTGCTCATGTCCTTGCAAGGGAACTTTGCAACGGGGACATAACACCTGAACCAACGATTGACTGACTAAACCAATCACTAACCGCGAATCCATCAACAGTGATTCCATTACCGCCTCATCCTGCAAACGGGGCAGGATCGCTAACGCATCGTTTGCATGTATCGTGGTCCAAATGAGATGGCCCGTCATTGCGGCACGAAACGTCATCTTTGCGGTGACCGCATCACGTATCTCGCCGACCATAATCACATCGGGATCGAGCCGCATAGCATCAGCGATTGCCATTGCCCATTCTTGTTCAACAACCACGCTATCACCACGATCGCCGGTTATGGGCGACTGATTAGCGCCTTCAATCTCATATTCCGGTGGATCTTCAAGCGTGAGCAAATGAATACCCGCTTGTTCCGCTATCAGCTTCTGCATCACAACTTTCAGAGTAGTGCTCTTGCCGCTACCGGTCGCGCCGGACAACAGGACGACCCCAGCCCGATGGTCCATCAGCTCTTCCAATATCTGACACTGTTCCGGCAAATAGCCAAGATCACTCAGGGTGCACACCGTACCGGGACTATCCGCATACAACAACCTCAGTACCATTAACATGCCACGATCAAGCGGACGGGTATTAATCCGCGCCCCGGAAAGCCCGCATTCGGTAAGAAATTCATCCTTCATTCGCGCACGCTGTGCCTGCATCGGCTTAAAAGTCGGCTCTGCCACGTCGCACATACTTTGGTAAATCGTCGCGCATAGTCGTAATCCTTCTTCGGGACGCAACTGCTCCACGGGCCGCAAATAACCATCAATACGGCAACGGATCTCACAATAATTATGCCGGGCGACAATATGTAAATCCGACGCTCGCTCCTGTGTGGCTTCTCCGATTAAGCGAGTGATATAACGCTGAACATCGGATTCTGTGCCGCCCAGCCCATGACGATGATGATGGCTCTTGCTAAGACGGTACAACTCCAATATGTTCCCCATCCCACAGGTGACAATCTGATAAATGAAACCGTGTCTTTTAACCGTTTCCTCATAGGCCAGTACATGGGGATCGAGCCGGTGAGAAGCGGATACAGCAAGCACGCATTGCCCCTTTTGCTGGGGCAACTCAATAAGACATATCAAACTGCGGTTCGCCAACTCTATTTCAAGTGCGCCGCTCAGAGCGGATAACACTTTCGCCCCCTGCCTGACCATACACAGCAGATCGGAACTTGTTATTACCATAGGAATTTCCACTTATCAGCAATTAACGACTTAACGGTAACGGCGGTGCAACCATTAAATCCAGGCTATCCAATAACGATGCATCGTTAGTCGCAGTCAGTCCCACATCATAGAATCGTCCCTGTTTGGTAAAAGTGACCACACCGTTATTAATGCGCACCACTTTATAACCATTCGGCAACTGATCACCAGCTTTCACATCCATGATGCCACCCGAACGAAACCGTAGCGTGGCAATCAGCGCCCCGTTGCGCCCAAAGATTGACTTAACTAAAGGCAGATCATTATTAATCGCGCCACTTTTATTCACGACGCTGGAAATTTTATCGAGTTCAGCCTGCGCATTTGCCCTGGCGGTTTCAGCTTTAAGTAACATCACTTCGGTCTGTAACTTTGCCAATTGTTCAGCAACATTGTCAGTCGTTGCCGCCGGCAATGCCGGTTTCTGCACCACAGGCTTTGCCTGAACCGCCGGGATCTCAGCAGGTGATGTTTGTGCATATGCCAGAGAAAATACCGACACCACCAATACACTGATTATAAACTGACTAATTTTTTGCATAGAAAACTCCACTAAGCTCCCACTGAGGAAAACCGTCAGATAACACAACTCTGGCGCTGGTGACCCTCAACCCAGGAAGCGACTTACCTGAAAACAAGGCATCTGGCGGTAATTGAGAAGAGAGCGTCCAGCTATAAGTCTGCCAGTCAGGGTTCGCCCACACGCGAGTCTCCCCTTCTGCCGCAGGAGGAGGAGGAGGCAGAACAGAAGCGCTCTCAGTTAAAACCGGAGGCGGCAAATCCAACGCCTGGAAATAAGACGTTAACTCAATCAGCGCCTGATCTGACGACAGCAATACGTCGTCGCCTTCCGGCAAATTCTCACTCTGCTGATTGAACGGTATCAATACCTGTGCCTGCTCTCCGCCATTGGAAATCACAGGGCCAGACTGGAATATATTGATAGCAGCAACCTGAAAAATATTGATCGGCATTCCTTCATGACGCTGGTAGCTCACAGAAATCGTATCAGCATCCAGAAGAATGGCGTCAATTTGCCAACCCGCAAGGGACAAAGGGATCCTGGCTAACGCTCGGTTCCATGCGGCGAATTGCCACTCGATTTGCGGTTGTGCAAGCCACGGATGCGGCGGTGGAATTTCTACGACTTCATCGGATAAATCCGGTGTGATCAATACCGTATTCTGCTTATAGGTGTGCCACCCCCACCAACCACCGGCCAGCAAAATTGCCAAACCCGCGCTCATGCCAAAGAGCTTAATTTGATGCTTCGACATTTCACCCGTTAAGCTTTCCAACTGACCGACAGATTTTTTCAATGCAGATTTCGGCAACAACTGGGCCAATGGCATCTCCGGCCACGACGATTCAAACTCCTTCGGCGCATAAATCACATTCCATACCCCGTTGGCGCCCTCTACCAACTGTACCGTATCACGCAACTTTGCCTCGATCTCTTCGCGGACGCCAATCAAGTCACGTCCAGCCATGATTGCACCCTGATGTACCGCGACTAACGCATAATGCCCATCAGACAAACGAAACGCGCCGATCCAGTTAGGTTTATCTACCGCTTTAGCAAGGGCAGCGGCCAATGAATAATCACCCGGTGCCCCGGCCTCCTTTGGTACGTAACCGATCTGAATACCTTGCCCGACACGATGCCGGACAGCCAGGGTAAACCCCGCCGCAATCCCATTTCTGCGCATGTTAGAACGCGCCAACACAGTTACCGGTGGTCGCCAGATGATGCCAGCCACCAGCGTTTTACCATATAGCTTGATTTGCATGACGTGCTCCACGTCTGTCCCGGTCCGGATCATCTTTCAATCTACCACTATAGGAGTAATCATGACCACGATCACATTATGATTTGTTTTACCCTCACGACGCCCTCCCAAGACCTGATTATCCGGGCTGCCCAAGCCACTGCGCTCACTGGTATCTGACTGTTGCTCAAACCCTGACAACACCAAAGTTTCACCTGAGTGCAGCCGCACTTTCTGGCTGAACGCACGTAAATCTATCGTCGGCAATTGCACCTGACCGGTCTCTTCCTTGCCAAATTTCGCCAGCTTCTTCAAATCGCTTAAGCTAATGTTGTATTGCAACAATATTTGCTTATCAGCCATGGCATAAGGCAGCATCAACATATTAAAACCGGTCGTCACTGTCGCGGGTTCAATCCCCACCGAAGTACCGACTTGTGGCGTCACCGTGTTAGAAATTGATGAAACATACCCGGTCTGGGTTGCCACCTGCATCGGTACCGCCTGCAAATTCAATGTGGTCACCGAGGGTTGAGTCACTATGGAGACTTTGCCCTGCGCCGATAACGCCTTAATCAGCAACGTGCTGTCACTGAATGGCCCTTTGAGAATGTGGATATTGGTATTGATACTTCCCTCATCAATAGCAGTCGAGTTCTTATCAGCCAATCCTATATGAGCGCTTTTATAAGCCAACGACCAATCGACGCCATACTGATCATCCCGATCGAACGTCAGATTAAGGATCTTGACATTAAGCACCACCTGCGTGGTCAGCAATTTATTCTGCTGATCAATATAATCCTTAACTCTGTCGAGTAGTTCAGGGGAGTCGGTTACCGCCAATGATGCCGTCGCCATCGACAAAGTTAACTTACCTTCACCCGGCGTCAGCATCCCTGACACCGTTTTCTGGATCTCATCCATCACCGAACGTGTCAAAGAAGTGGCAAGGGTTTGCGTACTGCCGCTGTTACCACTATCGCCCCCACCCGCGCCACCGCCGAACGTCGCACTAGTCGTCGCGGTCACGCTGGAAGACAATGCATCCGTGCCCGGCAATGCATATATCTGAAACACCCGCGTCTCTGTTTTGAAAATATGCACTGCGCCATTATGTACTTTCCAATGCAACCCTGATGATAAAATGACTGAATCGAGCAAACCCGCCAGAGATCCATGCCAATTCACATTGATTTTCAACACGTCCGGTTCACCGCTTTCAGATACGGGTTGTGAACCTGAATTAACAACCACTACCCCCTGCTCATTGCCTTTTTCACCCGATGGCGAGCCGGAATATGCGGCTAGTCGCACATCCGCGCTGATCACTACCGGTACACCGCAAATACGTTTGATCTTGCCGGCAAATTCACTCAACGTCATCGGTTCCGCTTCCTGCAAGGTTAAGTTACAGGAGACCGTTTCACTCTCCTTCTTCGATGGGATCTCCTTGGTTGACACCCAATAACCCTGTTGATGAACATGCACTGAGGTGGAAGCGGCTCTATTGCGTAATCCCTTAATAATTTCGGTCGCATTCGCCATTTCATTATCCGCCTGATGATCGACCTTGTTGATTGCCGCACAACCTGACAGACCCGCAACTATGCAGGACAGCAATATCAATCTGGAAAACGTCAAAAACTGAATAGACATGGTTATTACCCCTGCGCCTGTACATGAACAAGCCGCTGTTCCTGATAAATATCAACAGTAAAAGGACGGTTCGCCATGGTGTAAGCGTCGAACAGCTCACTCATCGCCTGAATAAACGTCCCCTTGAATCGCAGGCCAGCCCGGATCGGAAAATCATAGGAGGCATCCCATACCACTTCATAGCCGGACTTGCTCGCCCATGCTTGCGTAACATTACGCAGAGTTTGCCCTGGAGTTGCAGTCCACACCGCAGCCAAAGGAGCCGGCATTGGTGCCGGTGTTGCATAAACGGCAGCATTTGATAGACAAACAAGCGCCGTAAAAACAGATGCGATTATTTTGTTCATTGATCTTTCCAAAGAAAAAGAAGCATAAAAATAACTTATTAATCAGTCAATTACCTAAAAAAAGCCCACTTGCCGAACAGCAACTACAGTATTTCCACCAGCGCGCCGTCAGATACAAATTTCCGGACACCATCGGGTAATTGTCTGGCAAGCGGGCTGCCTATTCGTTTCCCTCTGCCGTCGATCAGCCTGGAACCGTTCTTGAAACCGATCTGATCGGGTTCCGCCCCCCATCTCAGCAATTCTGCGAAAGCGCCATGCAGCAGCACATTGTCGCCGTAGCTGATATTTTTGCGGAAAATATAGACATGGGACCCTGAGATAAAGGCTCCCCAGAGACACTTGCCAGACTTGCCAGAAAAGTTGTCACACCAGGCATCGGTGTTCACCCACTCCATGTGCATTGCGGTCAAGACCTGCCGCATCTTCCGACGCCTGACCTCTCCCTGAGCATGATGATTAAGCAACTGCTCACGGGTTGAAGCATAACTACGAAACAACGCAGCCACATCCGTTCTGGCCCGCACCGATTGCACACGTACTTCATGCAATAACTGGCCGAAAATCAGTTGCATGAAAAATACAATGACAATCCCAACAATAGCTAATGGCCACATTTTTGTTCTCCTGCAAGTTAAAGACAGCAGAAATTCACTAAACCGGATTGATTAATTCCAAATCACAAGGTGCACGGGATGTGCCTGATCATCAGTGACCACTTCCCAAATATGGGCGTTATTTTTAGAAGAGTGGAACACACTGGTAATGTTATATTTGCGGTGCGGCCCGGCAATGAATGTCACGGCACATGTCCCGGCATTCCGTAGGTTTATATTGGTGCTGCCTTCCAGATAATCCGTCAGCCCAGATCCCTGAAAAACCAGCGGTAAATCATATTCCCGGTTGTTACCATTCTCATCCGCTTCATACACAGCCAGCACACAACGCATATGAAAGCCATCAGAAAGCGGCGGTGTGGAAGCGGTCACCAATACCGGAGAATCTGAATTATTGAAGAACGGCTGACTGTGTGCCTTACCACCACTGCTGACATAATAGGTCGCTATCTCCCCCGTCAATTCAGGTTTCACCCCCGCCGCAGACCAATAGCCGCTGCCGATGACCGTCTGTTTCGCAAACAACTTTCCGCCGCCTCCGGTCGCCTCTTTCCATCGCAACGCGGGAATACCGGTGCTTGTTTGCTGGCACACCAACAATTCTCCCTGTTTGCTCATGGAGACATTCCCCAAAGCCGGACAACTGCCACCGGCAAAACTTCCGGTTTTGGTGTTTATCACTAAATTGTTGCCGACAACCACATCCTTATCTGCATGAACATCACCGACGGCCAGGGTGCCTTTTCTATTAGCACTGGCATTGCCATCTAGGATAAACAACGTACCATGCGCCGGATTGACAACAATTTCCCCATCATCACCTTGCGCAACATAAGATTGTTTTTCCTGAAAACGGGAAGAGAAAGCCATCTTATTCACACCATCAACAACACCGGCGCCTTTCATCGACAACGTATCCACCTGATCGAGTCTATTGCCGCCCATATTGATGCTGGTTTCCATCTGATTCCACTCTGGATGACCATCTATTTTTTGCCGGTGAAGCAAATCACCGGCTAATGTACCTGGCCCATAGGTTACCGCGTCCAGGATGAACGGAGCATAAAAAATGCGTCCGATTTCATTAGGTTGCTCATTGAAAAAACCGGCAAAAGATTCAGGTGCATTGACCTGACCGTAGCTGTTCCAATAAGTGGCCGGATTATGACTGTCACGATCCCGGTAATCCAGGTAGAGACCGCCAACACCAATCAACTGCGCGATTTTCATCGAATGACCAGCAACATCCGGCGGCTTGCCGTTAGCCATTGCCGGAACGGTGTAAATCAACGGATCAATGCGTTTCTTGCCATTGGGCAACATGACGACACGTAATACGCCATCATATTTCTGACCCAGCGGATTGACCGTATTCTGGTCCAGTCCCGGGGGTAAATAGGGGAGCATCTCTGCCCAATGAATAGGTGCCGGAGTGGGCCCCTGACTTAAAGCGGTGTAATTATCATTCACATAATCCGCCACTGCATCGCCAAGATGCTGGATCTGCCCGGCAACTACCTGATTAACCAGCATATCACTCTGCCTGTTCAGATAAACCACACCAACCACCATCATTGATGCCAGCACCATCAGTGCAACCGTCACTTCCAGCAAAGTGAAACCTGCATTACGGCGGCGTATCGTTAATATGGACACAGATTCATCATGCATAAACAGCCCTTCTTAAAAGTATCAACATCTATTTCATCCGATGGACTCTTTACCCAAAAGAGCATTCCGCCCAAAAGTGCTGCGCTCATATCCAGCTATCGATGGAAAAACGCCACAACTAACCCAGCCATCGCCAAACCTGGCCCGAAAGGTATTTGTGGTGTTTTCATTTTGCGCAGCCAGCGAATCGCCAGATAACTTATCAACGTGAACTCTGCCGCCAGCAAAACCACGGATGGCAACGCTTCCACCCCCAACCAGGCCCCCAGCGCCGCCAGGAATTTGGCATCTCCCATTCCCAATGCATCACGCTGAGTCAATCGCCGGGCGATCCACTCAACCAGCCGGAAAAACAGATACCCACAAACCGCGCCACTCACGGCCAAAGGCAGTGCCACAAATCCGGCGGATTGCAGATTGAACAGCAACCCCAGCCACAACAAAGAAAGTGTCAGTTGATCAGGCAGCAACAAATATTCGAAATCAATGACCGCCAGCGCCACCAACACAGAACTCAGCACCAACAATCCCAACAGCGAGTAACTCCAGCCCATATCCAAAGCCAGCAAAGAAAAAAGTAAAGCCACCGTTCCTTCAACCAGCGGATAACGTATTGAAATCATCCCATTACAATATCGACAGCGCCCTTTCTGATATACATAGCTCAACAGGGGAATGTTATCGCGGACCGCCAGCGTGTGACTGCAACGTGGGCAATGCGAACCGGGAAAACAGAGATTAAAGCCAGCCACTTCATTATTGATTTCAGAAAAAATCATGATCGGTAGGCGAAAGATCACGACATTTAGAAAACTTCCGACACATAATCCCAGTAATCCAACCACCAGGACCAGACACCCAGTCGAAGATTGCAGCCACTCGATCACCATGATCATCTCCCGGCACAATTAGCGCAAAACAGATCAAAACCCGCCAGGTAGCTTGAAAGCCTGCCACAAGCCCCTCAAGCTACCCATCACATAAAGAATCAATAACTGACCTAACTGGCAGAAATAAACGTCACCGTATTGGCATCATTGGCATTACATGCAGTATTAATTTGCGCCAACGTCGAATCTGGCTTAATTTCCGTGACCGACTGTTGCCCCTTCCCGCCACCACCACCGACGATCATTTTCGACCAACCCTCCACCCGCAACTTCAACGAAAGTTGCTGGCAAGCCTCATCAGGCACATTCTGATATTCAATCTTAAACGTCTGAGCGGTAGCATCTCCCGGCGAAATAAGCACCTTACCATTCCAACTATTAAAAATAATTCCGCTGGTACCATCCTGAGTCATATTGGCCGGAACAACCTTATAATGGATGGCAATCTTATTATCCAAACTGTCATAACCTTTGGCACCGTTTTTAATTGATTTCAAATTTGCTGCCATCTGAGTAATATTCGACGATTCTGTCGAAATTTCCGAAGCCCGGAACAACTTACCAATCCCCGCTGCGGCTGCGGCTAATATCACAATACCAACAATCATCACAACCAACGCTTCAATCAAAGTAAAACCCGATTGCCGCTTGGCTTTAAGTAACACACTGACTTTCTTATTCATGCTGATAACTCCAAAATCAAAATGATAGACGCGCTCCAACGCGCGTCTTCAGAACTGCCGCTTGAACTGAAAACTCACATGCTTACAAAAAGAAATAAAACATATACGTTATAATCACATGTATCAAAATATTCATAAAATTGCAATATTTCAAATTGAAACAAATATTATAAGTTATAATTTGAAAAATAAAATTGTTTAAAACGTTCAAAAATCACACTATCGATCGTTAAAAACTATCAAATATATTAATTTCCATCGTGAGTATCGATTAAAATTAATGATATAGCTCATTAAAAAACCAAAGGATTTTATTCTGTCAATTAGTTAGAAATGATTATTTATAAATATTTTTAATTAATTTAGTGGGGCTGTTGTTAAGCGTTACTGTTGTTCTACGTCTGTTAAAGATCACATTTTGGTGAAAATGGGGGGTGGGATACTGCCCTTCTATCAGGGAAAATTGTTCAATTTGTGTTTTTTTGTAAAAAAATATTTGCAAATGTTTATCTTTCGTGTGAATTTTATAAGGTATCAATGCCGATACAGTGAAAAAAAGATTCGAATAAATGTCTAAGTTAACTAAAGAAATCAAAGAAAATAAAGCTACAGATATTCTAAAAAGGACGGTTTTAATAGACGTACTGTATTCTGTCCCTCCGTTAAAGAAATATTAAGCAGAACCGCGTCACATTTAATTTCCTCTGGCGTAAATGAAGATTTCATTGCTAAAAACTTGGAGTGTTAACTAATGATAAAGGCAATTTTTGTTGCTTTGTTTTTTTCATCATTCTCTTATGCATCTGAGAAATTACCGATATTAAATATCCGATATAATGATAATGGGCTTCCAATTGTTGATGCAACAATCTCAAACCGTTATCACACGTTAATGTTGGATACAGGAAGTAGCAAAGGATTGCATTTATATAGTTATGAAATAGAAAAATTGCTTTCTGGGCCTGATTTAAAATCAATGAAAAAACAAGCCAATATAAAACTGAGTGATCTATCTGGAAGGACCTTTACTGTTTCAAGATGGATGATTTCAGAACTATTAATTTCAAATATTTCATTTAAGAACATAGAGTTAGTTAACCTTATCCCTTGGGGGTTATCAATAGGTGATACAAAGCAAGATCCTGAGTCCGAAGTAATCGGACTGGGTGCTTTCAAAGAACAAGTGGTACTCTTAGATTTTAAAGATAATAAATTGCAGATTCTTACAAATCAACATTACGACATGACTTCATGGTATTCTTATCACTTTAATTTAACGCAATCAGGAATTTCTTTACGTGCTGAAATAGATGAAACTCCATTAAATATCATTCTTGATACTGCGGCAACACATTCAATTATATTTTATAACCGCGTTCCGGATGTTACTAAATTCAGAAGCTGTAAGTTGATCGATAAAACAGCATCAAATCTAGATTGCAATGCCGTTTCCGTTGATTTAAATGATTCCAGACGAGATAAGAAAAATATTATATCTATAGTCATCAATCAAAACATGCCAAAAGATATCGATTTTGATGGATTATTAGGAATGGATTTTTTACGAGGCCATAAGGTTATTTTAGATATGCCTAATGAAAAACTTTATTTAAGTAGATAAGAAATGAGCGAGAAAGAATCAATTTTTCGTGAAGAAGCCCTCAGCTATAAAGAAAATTCGTGGTTAGGGGACTTTTCCATTTCAGTTCCTTCAATACTTCCAGTAGTACTATGGATCTCGATGGGCGTTCTGGTTATTGCAATTGTAATTTTATTAACCAATTACACCCAGCGAGTTCCTGCCACTGGACAAATTTTATACTTTCCGGCTGCGGATGAATCTATTTTTAATCAAGATGGAGTTATTTCAAAGATAAAAGTACAGCAAGGAGATTTTATTAAAAAAGGAGATCTGATTGCGACGGTATATCATGATGTGGTGTACGAAGGTGGGGGTGTTAATATAACATTACAAGAAAATGCAGAAAAACAGATAAAATCACTAAAGAAACGTAAGGAAGAAAAAGGAAAAGAGCGTGAGAATGAAAGATTACGTTTGATAGATAGAATTAGTATAAAAAAACAGGAGCTATCAGCAATTCATACACTGAACCTTAAGTATTAAGCCTCTCGAAAATACCCTCCAACCCATTATCTTTATTGGATTTTCTTTGGGGCAACTTCAACGCATTTTTGGAGAGATATTTCAGGGCTCAATCTCGCTTTTTGGCCGGTCGCAAAACCTGTCCAGTGGGTGTGGGATTTTAGTTCCTTAAACAGCAGTTCGACCTGCCAGCGACAGCGATAGACCGCCATGATGTCATCGGCGGTAAAGTGGGATGGCGGCAGAATAGGATTAAGAAAAAAAGCGAAATGAAAACCGACATTATCCCTAATTCCCATCCAACATTTCCAATTAACGCCATAGCAGCAGGATTCGCAATTAATGCCAGAGGAATCATCATCTTAAAAATAAAACCGAACCTGCCATTAAAGATACCAATAGGAAAATGCTCAATAATAATATTATTTAAAAACAAGGGATCTCGGTGTTCATTACCAGGCCACTAAAACGAATTAGCAGTCAAAATAAACCAAATACTGTTGTACGTTATCATTCCAGTCAGCAACAGCAAAATGTACAGAAGTAAATTGATAAAATGAAAGCTCAATGAAGCAGAGGTTTTGTTGCTTCCTAAGTAACATTTCAAAATAATAGATTATCTGAAGGGAACTCAGTTAAATTTTTGCGTTCTGAACATCCAATATTAACGTAAATATAAGTAATCGATGTTTTGATAAAATGGTTATTATTATGCGAATGTAAGTTAAAAACTTACTTAAATAAATAACTTTCATTGAGTAGTTGTTGTAAATATAATATTTTCTCGTTTTTTATTTTATAGT
>NZ_JBHFKW010000058.1:0-19155 GCF_042879395.1 Photorhabdus sp. RM322S | reverse complement strand
CGCCGTTTACGGCGGGGAGCAGTCACCTTGTGCATGATTTCTTTATTTTTCTGGTTTGTTTTTTAAGTCTCAAATTAATTCTATAAAATATAGGGATATACTCTTAGTCAATTTTTTTCTGGCTAAATAACTTCCTAAAACCACATATTTTACCGAGTTATCTTTTATTTTTTTTATTTCTTTAAAATAAAAATTTGTTTTATATGGAAAATTTATTTTTCTGTTGCATTGATCACAGTTAATGATAATGATTTTTATTTACATACAATAATACACCTTGTTATGATAATTATTACTATTTAAGAAATATTACAACAAAGCAACACCGAAGAGTAATAATAACATAAAGAAACTACTCTGCATGAAATTAGCATGGGTTGAATCGCACCATGTTTTTTCCAGACTGGGATCCACCGGTCAGCAATGTCACGATTTAACTCATTTAATTTATTAAAACGATTTCGTGTAAGCTGGCTAAAGGAGAAAAATGAATGAATAGGTTGCACTCAACTCTGCAACATGATGTATCAGAAAAAGAACATACTGAAAAATCGAATTTTGTAGGTATTTTTGGAGCTTTATTTTTTGGTGCCATTGTTCTGACAGGAACTGACGCTATTGCGGCAGAGGAAAAGAACACACAAAGCGCCCAAAAAGGAAATACCAAGGCATCATCATCAGAAGAAGATGTGTTAGTGGTGACAGGAGAGAAAGTCAATCGCTCTATTTACGATAGTGGTTCAAGTGTCGAGGTTTATAATCTTCGCAAAATGAAATCTATTCCTAATCCTGATGTTAACATGTTGCTGCAAATGACGCCGAACGTTGTTGATAATGGTATTAGTAATGCTCTTCCCGCTGTTCGCGGTGTTGATGGTTCAGGCCCTTCACAAGGGGGAATGGCTTTCATTAGTGGGACGCGTCCCAGAATCAACGTCTCTATTGATGGGCGCTCGTTTACCTATAATGAATTAGCTTTCGGCACGCAATCTTTATGGGATATCGAGAGTGTCGAGGTATTTCGTGATCCACAAAGTTATATTCAGGGAAGGAACGCGATTGCAGGCGCTGTGATTATTAAATCACTCGATCCTACCTTTTATTGGGAGAGCGCAATCAAAAGTGGGTTCGCTAATCAGGGCTATCAACAAGTCGCTGCGATGGCTTCCGGTCCTTTGATTGACGAGCAATTGGCCTTCCGTCTTAGTGTCGATCGTCAAAATCGTGATAGCTTTGCTAACCTGGTTTCCTATGATCCTGTTGGCGATCCACACAAAATTGAATCAACAACGGTCCGTGCGAAGCTGCTGTTTGAACCACTGTCCATTCCTGAGTTATCCACCAAATTAACGGTTAACCATCTTGATAGTCGTGCTCCGCAGAACGAAGCATACAATCCAAGGGATACGCTTAATTTAAGGCATGAACTGTTCAGGCCAGTTGTAGAACGAAAAACGACCAGTGGGATCTGGGATATTTCATGGGCTTTGTCAGATACCATTAGTCTGGAAAATAAATTAATTTATACCGATCTTGCTTATCACAGATTAACCTCGTCTAAAATTCCAAAAGCTGATACTGATGGCAAAGAGTTAGAAGTTGAACCTATTATCCGTTTTCAAGGGTTTGATAATAAGCTGAATGGTTTGGTGGGTGTGCGTTATTTCCATGGTAAACAGGATGAGACTATCAATCTTTTCGGGGGCAGCAAGTTTGATGATAAAACGGAAACAGCCTCTGCTTATACTGTCTTGACCTACACGGTTGTTCCTGAAATTGATGTGACTTTATCAAGCCGCTTTGAACGTGAACACAGAACACGTAAAGGGGGAAGCGAAAGTGTAGCCATTGATTTTGATAAAACCTATAACGCTTTTCTGCCTAAAATTGATGTAGCCTGGAAACCGCAGAAAGATCAAACCGTCGGGGTATCTGTTGGTAGAGGTTATAACGCAGGGGGAGCGGGAGTGACCTTTGGCAAGCCTGTCATTAGTTATACCTATGACCCTGAATATGTCTGGAACTACAGTCTTTATACACGTAACAGCCTGCTGGATGGTAAACTGGAACTCACTTCTAATCTTTTCTACAACGATTATAAGGATATGCAGTTGCCTTATTATCTGTCACTCGATTCAACCATGATCCGTAATGCTAATAAGGTTGAAACGTATGGTGCAGAAGTCGGCGCCCGTTGGCTACCGGTCGAAAAACTTGAGTTAAACGCTAATATTGGCTTGCTGAAAACGAAGATTAAAAGCTTCGCGGAGAGTGGTGTTCAGGGTAATGAATTACCTCGGGCGCCGGGATATACCGCAAACCTCTTGGCGAAATATTTACTGACAGAGGATATTGATGTTAGCGGCAATGTTATGTTCTCAGATACTTATTACTCTCAGTATGACAATTCTGCCCGCGGAAAAATCCCAGCATATTGGATAGCTAACCTTCAACTTGGTTATAACTTCAAGTGGGGACGCGCCACATTATTTGCTCAGAATCTGTTTGACTCTGATAAACGTTTATTAGTTCCGGATAATAACGTTAATTCGATAATTTATCAGCGTCCGAGAATGATTGGTGCGACGTTTGAACTGAAGTTCTAAGGCGATTAATTAAGTAACCGGACAGTGGCGTGAAACTTATTCTACCCGACAAAAAATGGAGGGTTGTTGTATGAGTGGGATCACATCTTCTGTCCGAAAAATGGCAAAAGATTAATATGTAGATGTAGCCCTGCGTTGACTGGAGAAGTGGGAATATGGCAAGAGAGTTTAAGCGGATACTGACAGATGATGAAGCATTGCTTTTGGATGAAGTATTCAATGCCCATGCTGATGGTCATTCATCTTCGGAAGCCCAAGAAACTGAAAAGGACTTAACTGAATTTGAAGAGATGATGTGGCTTCATCATCAACAGGATCCTAACGCTTCCGGTCAGTTTGCCTGTGCCTGGTCACTGACAGGAAATATCAACATAGGCCGGCTCATCAGAGCATTAGAGCTTCTTACTAAAGAGATAGTTGGAATTAATGTTAGGTATCGTTTTGATGATGAAGGCGATTTGCGTAAATATTGCGATCCAACTGCGGATTCTCCTATCGAAATTTATCAGATTCAGTCTGATGAAGAAGCGATAAATAGGTTGCTTACGGATCAGTGCAAACCTATCGAGCTTGATGAACATCCACCCGTCAAATTCATGTTGTTTATGAATGGCAAGCGTGGGGTTATTTTGGGTGTGATTGTGCATCATATTCTGAGAGATAGCGTGTCATGGCCGCAAATGTTTACCCTGCTTTCCGATGCCTATAATAATGGCTTGAAGACTATCGGGTTTGGAAGAGAAGATTTATTTAGAAAGGCAATCTCGGCTAAATGGTTATCCAGTGAATCTGGAAAGATTGGCATTCCCTGGCTCTATAAATCCGATACCACCAGGAGCGTGCTAATTAAAGAGATGGGTAAAATCAGTTACCTTGATGATTCTCTTCATCATCGCCTTGTGGGCAGATATCGTACTACGATCAATATTGATGTACTTGCTCCATTTTTACCTGCGGAGAAAACAGCATATTCAGCATTGGCAACAGTAGCAGCATTATTTGGTTGCTATATTGCAATGATAGGTTCTCATTTAGACGTGAATATCAGTGTATCGTGCGACCCAGAATATACACATGATGAACTCAACAGCCCATTTTTCTACTCAGAATTAATGTCGTTGCGTGTGTGCCAAGATGACAGAAGCCTGGATAAAATAATTGCCGATATTGAAAGGCAGATAGAAAGTGGCAATCTACAAATGGGTAATGAGGTAGAGTACGGGCATGACAGCCCACATATCCTTGTGACTTGGCTTAATCAATCCCAATCATCACTCAGGTTGAATGATGCAATGGTTGAGTTATTACCTATTCCACCGTTGAACGCGCATTTTGATATTTCGCTGGCTGCCGGAAATGTCAATGAGGGGCAATGGTTTTTTGAATTAATCACAGGCTCGTCAATATCCCCACATATTGGCGCATTTCTGTTAGAAGGTTTTGGCACATTTATTCATGAACAAAATGTCACTATTGCGCCAAAACTTATGTCTGTTTTTCTGCCTCCAACGAAGAAAAAACATGAAGATATCAGTGATACAGCATTTATTATCGCCAAACAGCAAAAAGAGCATGAAGCAACTGACAAAAGCGATAGCTATCGTAAAATAGCCAATATTATCCTGAATGAATTCAGACAAGCGCTTTCTTCACCGGAAATGACAGCCAGTGATGACTTTTTCGATCTTGGCGGGCATTCACTCATTGCCACCCGCGTGATAGGCAGATTACTGAGCTTACATAATATAGAAATCCATATTAACCATCTCTTTAGTTATCCGACGGCGTTGAAACTTGCCGAATATGCGCAATGTCATGATCCTATTGATGAAAATAAAGATGAATTGAGCGAAGAACAATCTAAAGAAGATATTTCGGCTGTCGCACCTTTATCCCTTGCGCAAAAATCTCTATGGAAAGCGTATGCGGCATTTGATTTCAACGATATCTTCAACTTACCTTTTATTTTAAAATTTTCTGCAATTATTAATGAGCAGGTACTTAAGCAAGCTTTTTTTGATGTACTGCAAAGACATTCTGTATTACGTAGCCTATTTTATCAGGAAGAGGGCGAAGTCTATCAACGTGTCGTTCCAATGAAGGATTTATCGGATTATCAGTGGTTTTGGGGTTCATATGAATATGGTTCCCTTTCCTCAGAAGAAATATTAAAAAAAGAGGGGAAATATCAGTTTGATCTATCTGAAGAACTGCCTTTGCGCATTAAATTTGTCACTGATAACGCCTCAGGGCAGCAGTTTTTATCCCTGTTATTTCATCATGTGGCACTTGATGAGTGGTCTGTTACTTTGCTCATAGAAGAGCTGAAACATGCCTATAAATACAGATTGATAAATGAGACGCCAACATGGCAAGAGCAACCCTTACCCTTCCTTCAATATGCAATCAGGCAAAATAATGAGGGAATGAATCAGTCTCATCTTGATTATTGGGTTAATAATTTACGGGGCGCGCCAAGCGGAGAGCCCATTTTTAAAAATGCGGCCAGCGAGTTATCTGGGCAGGCGAATTCCTGTGAAGGCATTGAGTTTGAGATTGAAAAAGTGGTGGCTCAAGGCTTGCAGTCACTTGCCAGAAAAAATGGCGCTTCATTCTTTAATATTCTTTACGCCAGTATTGTTGCGTCGCTCAATTTACTGGGGGCAACCGATGATCTTATTGTGGGAACATCAGCTTCCGGGCGTGATGATGCGAGCTTCTTTGACACTGTCGGTTATTTCACCACGGTTGTGATACACAGGGTTCGCTTTACTGAACAGATGACATTTACTGATCTGATCACTCAGGTTAAGAACAACATCAATGACTCGTTGCCTTATACCGATATCCCCGTTGATCTGATTGAAGAAGCCTTATCAGGCCACACAGATCAAGGAAAAGATCATTTATTCGAGGTATATATTCAGTTACATGCAAAAAATAGTTTGAGCGGTGAGTTCCATATGCTGGATGGAAGCCATATTGCATTTCAGCAGATTGTTTTAGAAAAGCAGGAATCGCTACTGGGGCTTCACTTTGAAATTATGGAAGAGATGATTGCAGGTGAAGAAATGGTACGCGTTTTATTTAATTATCGTTCAGATCGTTATAGTGCGGCTCAAATCTCTCAAATATCAGAGGCTATCAATGGCATTTTGGCGCTGTTTGCAAAAACACAGGATAGCAATATACCGCTTAAGGCGATCTTGCCAAGATTATCCGAGTGCATGGATACCCTTTGAATATCAGGGTTTCTATGCAACATTGAATAATCCTCTTGCAGTCTGCATTGATATGAATATTGATGCAGACTGATTGATAACGTTTTTGTGAGAGAATTGATGGCAACGCTAACGCTAGAACATAATAACCAATGTGTTTTATCACCTTGTCGCTTGAGTGTGGAAGAATTGCGCCTGGGTTACGGTGAACATATCGTCTGTGATGAACTGAATCTGCGTATCCCTGATGGTCGTTTTACCGTGATTATCGGTCCTAATGGTTGTGGTAAATCCACGCTGTTGAGAAGTTTATGTCGTCTGCTGCGCCCGGAATATGGCAGGGTTTGCCTTGATGGTCATGATATTCACACGATACCAACCCGTGCTTTGGCTCGTCAGCTGGGATTATTACCGCAAAGCGTGCAGGCTCCTCAGGGGATCAAAGTTGTGGATTTAGTTGCGCGCGGGCGTTTTCCTCATCAGCGGTTATTACGTCAATGGAGTCATGAGGATTATGAAGCGGTGCGCCAGGCAATGAATGCGACCGGTGTAACCGAGCTTGCTGAATGCGTTGTTGACGAACTTTCAGGTGGGCAGCGTCAACGGGTTTGGGTTGCTATGGTGCTGGCTCAACAAACGCCATTGTTACTGCTTGATGAACCGACAACCTATCTTGATATTGCTCATCAAATTGAGTTGCTTGAGTTGTTTTGTCACCTTAATCAAGGATCCGGATATACGCTCATTGCTGTACTTCATGATTTGAATCAGGCTTGCCGATATGCAGATCATTTGATTGTGATGGCGGGGGGACGGATTGTGGTGGAAGGGGCACCTGGTGAGATCATTACGACAACATTAGTCTCTGAGGTTTTTGGCCTCGATTGTGTCATTATTGATGATCCCGTCAGCCATACTCCCTTAATTATTCCGCAGGGACGGCGTTTTACAAAGGGATAGATATGATTTTTAAATGTATTTTTTAATAACATTGATAATTATTATTATTAAAATAATATGAATATCGTTGAGATATGCCTGATAGATTCAATCAACCACTTTTAAGATCAGGCAGAATAACAGGATGGTACGAAATGAGATCTCTAAATGGAATAAGGGAGAAATGTTTTAAAAATATAAATTTTTATAAAATTAAATCATATCGAAATTTTATTATTGGTAATTTAAGTCATCGTTTTATTTATAGCAAGTGATGCAAAGTTATGTCGAGACAAGAATTCCATTTTCGTGATCACACGATTAACAGATAGAGGTAAAACTTGTGCCAGATCTATATAGAAATACTTTGCTGACTGGTTTTAATGATCTTAATAATAAGGATTTTCTGTTTCTTTCATCCAGTAAAAGTCTGTTGGCGCAGGGGCAATATGCAATTGTGTCAAAGCCACTTGATGATGCAGCAAATCCTGATAGCCTGATTCAGCAAGAAATACGTCAATTATTCCAGCAAGCGAAGAGAGATGGGATTGAAAATCCTGTTCTGGTGGGGGCAATTCCATTCGATAAACAGCAAAATGCGGCACTTTTTGTCCCTGAACAATGCAATTGGTTCCAAAGAAAGCAGTTTCCCACGCTTATTTCCAATTCAACTTATACAGAAAAAAGACGCACCCAGTGGCCTGATAAAGCACACTTTAGCCAGATGGTGAACACTGCCGTTGATGCAATGCGTAATCATAGACTAGATAAAATTGTCCTTTCGCGGTTACTCGACATCGAAACCCATCAGCCATTAGATTCAATTCAATTATTACGACATCTAAATCAGCAAAATAGTTGGAGTTATAATTTCCATGTTCCGTTGCAAAATGGGGCATTGATTGGTGCGAGTCCAGAATTATTAGTACGTAAACAGGGCAATACTATCTTTTCTCAGCCGCTGGCAGGTTCAGCAAAGCGCAGTGAAAACCAGCAAGAAGATTACAAATTGCGTCAGGCGCTTATTCAGTCCGTCAAAGATAATTATGAACATCGGTTAGTGACCGATATGATGAGAAACGTACTCGAAAGCCGTTGTCAAAAACTACATATCTCTGAAATGCCTTCCACCATCAGCACGCCTGTACTTTGGCACCTTGCCACCGATATCGAGGGAGAGCTGAAGGCGCCACAGGAAAATGCACTTTCTATTGCTTGCCTGCTTCATCCTACTCCGGCCCTTTGCGGCACACCGTATCAGACCGCGAAAAACCTAATTGAGGAATTAGAGCCGTTTAAACGAAACCTCTTTGGCGGCATTGTGGGGTGGTGTGACGAGAAAGGGAACGGTGAATGGGTGGTGACTATCCGTTGTGGTGAAGTAAATGGCTCGCGGGTAAGACTGTTTGCGGGAGCAGGCATTGTGCCTGATTCGAAACCAGAGTCAGAGTGGCAGGAAACAGAGGTTAAGTTTTCAACGATGATGCGTGCATTCGAGTTTTCACAGGAGGCATGCCCGGCATGATAGTTGAATTTAATCGTTGGCCAAAAGCGCTGGAACAGCGCTATCGTCAACTTGGTTATTGGATAGATCTCCCGCTTAGCGACATTTTTACCCGTCAGTCAAACAACGGGAAAATTGCGCTTATCTGTGGAGATCGTCAGTTCAGCTATGCTGAACTTAATCTGCTGGTGGATAGTTTAGCCGCAGCATTACAACGACAAGGCGTTAAACGAGGACAAACCGCCTTAGTTCAATTGGGGAATGAGGCCGAGTTTTATATTGTTTTCTTTGCCTTATTACGGCTTGGGGTAGTTCCGGTTAACGCTATATATAGCCATCAGCGTAGTGAACTTTGTGCTTATGCTGATCAGATTAACCCCGCATTGTTAATTGCCGATCGCAACCATTCCTTGTTTAGCGACGACAATTTTATTGATGAACTCAGAGCCTGTACGCCGTCTTTGAGTCACGTTGTCTTACGTGGTGATAATGACAGTATTTTGGATTTTGAGACACTATTGGCAGAAGGTGCTGGTGATTTTATCGCTGATCCAACACCGGCTGATGAAGTTGCATTTTTCCAATTGTCGGGGGGGAGTACGGGGACACCTAAACTTATTCCCCGAACGCATAATGATTATTACTACAGTATTCGCGCCAGTGCGGAAATTTGTCAGTTTAATGCTGAAACTCGCTATTTATGTGCACTTCCTGCTGCGCATAACTTTCCTATGAGCTCACCGGGGGCATTAGGGGCGTTTTACAGCGGAGGGCAGGTCATTTTAGCGAATAACCCCAGTGCTGATTGTTGTTTTCCGCTTATCCAACAACATCAGGTGAATGTTACTGCATTGATACCGCCGGCAGTCAGTGTATGGCTTGAGGTGATAGCACTTAGTGGTAACCGTGATGCACTAAAAAGCTTGCGACTGCTACAGGTCGGTGGGGCAAGGTTAAGCGAGAGCCTGGCAAGACGTATTCCAAAAGCGATGGGTTGCCAGTTACAACAAGTTTTCGGTATGGCTGAAGGATTAGTCAACTATACCCGGCTGGATGATGACGAACAGCATATTTTTACGACACAAGGCTGCCCGACCAGTCAGGATGATGAAGTTTGGGTTGCTGATAATGATGGCAATCCTGTTCCTCCCGGCGTCGCTGGCCGGTTGATGACTCAGGGGCCTTATACCTTCCGCGGATATTACCGCAGTCCACAGCATAATCAGCAATGTTTTGATAGTAATGGATTCTACTGTTCTGGTGATCTCGTCATCATGGCACCTGATGGTTATTTACAAGTCGTGGGGCGTGAAAAAGATCAAATCAATCGCGGTGGGGAAAAAATTGCGGCTGAGGAAATTGAGAATCTGCTGCTTCGGCACCCTGATGTCATTTATGCTGCGCTGGTCGCTATTCCTGATCCGCTAATGGGTGAAAAAAGCTGTGCTTTTGTCGTATTACGAAAACCGATAAAAGCCGTAGTCTTACGGCGTTATCTGCGTGAGCAGGGAATAGCAGATTATAAATTGCCTGACCGGTTTGAACCTGTTCCCTCACTGCCGATAACACCTGTCGGAAAAATAGACAAAAAACAATTACGTCAACTTACTAAACAATTTGTTCAGCCATCACTCGTTGGAGAAAGAAATGAGCATTCCTAAACTTAATAGTTATGACTTACCCGTGGCAGAAGGACTGCCGACAAACAAGGTCAATTGGTCGTTGGATAAAAATCGGGCTGCATTATTAATTCATGATATGCAAAATTACTTTCTTAACTTCTGGGAAGAAAATAGTCCATTAATTAATCAAGTCGTGACTAATATTGCCAGGCTGATAGAAATCTGTCGGGAAAATGGAATACCGGTATTTTATTCCGCTCAACCTAACCAGCAAAGTGATGAGGAGAGGGCGCTGTTAAATGATATGTGGGGACCGGGGCTGAACTGCCACCCTGAACTGCAAAAAATTACCGATGCGCTCGCACCTCAGGCTGGTGATATTGTCATGGATAAATGGCGATACAGCGCATTTCAGCGCACTGATTTTGAGCAACAGCTCAAAATAGCTGGGCGTGATCAACTTATTATTTGTGGCGTTTATGCACATATTGGCTGTCTAATGACAGCGACTGACGCGTTCATGCGTGATATACAGCCTTTTATGGTTGCGGATGCTTTAGCCGATTTCAGTTATGAAGAACATATGATGGCGCTTAAATATACCGCTGGGCGCTGTGGACGTGTGGAGACTACCGAGCAGCTTCTTGTTGCCTTAGACGTAAAACAAGTGCAATGGAATAAAACTCGCCTCAAAGCGTTATTACTGCCTTTATTAGATGAGGATAGCGACGATATTGGTGATGATGAGAACTTGCTCGATTATGGGCTGGATTCTGTGCGCATTATGTCTCTTATTTCCCATTGGCGTCAGCAAGGATATGAAATGGATTTCATTTCGTTAATGAAAAATCCAACAATAAATGGTTGGATGACATTATTCACTGAGCGTCAGGGAGCCTGAAATGAGTATTGCGCTTGATTTTAGCGATAAAATTGTCTGGATAACGGGTGCCGGTAGCGGTATTGGTTATCAGACGGCTTATCGTTTTCAGCAAGCAGGCGCGAAGGTAATTGGGTTTGACATCACGTTCCCTGAGGGGGATTTGCCTTTTACGCCGTATTTGCTTGATATCAGCGATCCTATTGCCGTTTCGCGCTGTTGTGAACAACTCCTTGCACAACAACCGCAACTTGATGTGCTGGTGAATGGAGCAGGGATCTTACGCCTTGGTGTTGCTGAAGAGATAACGTTTGAAGATTGGCAACAGTGCTTGTCTGTCAATGCGGGAGGGGCATTCAACCTATTTCAGGCGACTATTCTCCAGTTCCAACGCCAAAAGGCGGGGGCAATTGTCACTATTGCGTCAAATGCGGCTCATGTTCCTCGTGTTGGCATGTCGGCCTATTGCGCATCTAAAGCAGCATTGCGTAGTCTCTGCCTGAGTGTTGGGCTGGAATTAGCACCTTATGGCGTTCGTTGTAATCTTATTTCACCAGGATCGACAGATACGCCAATGCAGCGTGGTATGTGGCAAACAGAAGCGTCTAAACAGCAAGTCATTCAGGGGTTTTCTGAATTGTTTAAACTTGGTATCCCACTAGGGAAGATAGCGACGCCAACAGAAATTGCTGATGCGGTCTTGTTTATGGCCTCTGATCTCGCAAGTCATATTACTTTACAAGATATTGTCATTGATGGTGGTGCAACGCTTGGTGCTTAATCGCCTGTTATGATGAATAAAGCGCTGTATTAGAGATTGCTGGAAATGAAAATACCTTTTTATTTCCAGCACTTGAAATATCTAGATAACCTGAACTTCGCTTAAGAAGGAAATTAAAGTACCTGAGATACGATCAAAGTTTTTGTCAAAGAAAATTCAAGACATTTCAGTCTGCTCGGTTTTTTGCTTAATATTCCTTCAATATAAAAGAAAATATGCTACCATTCACCGATGAAGAGAAAAAATACACCAACGCCACATGACGCTGTTTTTAAACAGTTTTTAAGTCATATTGATACCGCCAGAGACTTCCTGGAGATTCATTTGCCTGCGACATTACGGGCAGTTTGTGATCTGGATACATTGCGGTTGGAATCAGGGTCGTTTATTGAAGACAATCTGCGTGCGCATTATTCTGATATCCTGTATTCGCTAAAAACAGCGCAGGGTGACGGATACGTATATTGCGTGATTGAGCATCAGAGTTCCCCGGACAAGATGATGGCATTCCGGCTGATGCGATACGGTATTTCCGCGATGCAACGGCATCTGGAGCAGGGACATGAAAAATTACCGTTGGTCATTCCGGTATTGTTCTATCATGGGAAAATACAGCCGTATCCGTGGAGTACCCATTGGCTCGATTGCTTCGATGATCCAGCCCTAGCGAAGGAAGTCTATTCCGGTGCATTCCCGCTGGTAGATGTGACGGTAATTTCGGATGATGAAATCCTGACGCACAAACGGGTTGCGCTACTGGAAATGGTGCAAAAACATATCCGGCAGCGTGATATGGCGGAGTTGCTGCAAGAATTGGTTACGCTGCTGACGTATGATTACTATACGGATGAGCAGTTAAAAAGCGTGCTAAACTACTTATTACAGGCGGGAGATACCGCCGATCCAGAGGGTTTTATCCGGCGACTGGCAGAACAGTCCCCGAGGTATGAGGAGGTACTGATGACAATAGCGCAGAAACTGGAGCAGAAAGGACGTCAGGAGGGACGTCAGGAAGGACTCCTGGAAGGGCTCCAGGAAGGACGTCAGGAAGGGCGCCAGGAAGGACGTCAGGAAGGACGTCAGGAAGGGCACCAAGAGGCAACTTTAAAAATTGCTCATGCATTGCTGAATAGTGGAATCGACCGTGAAACGGTGATGAAAACCACCGGTCTGAGCAAGAACGAACTTGAGCAAATACGCCACTAACTCGTACTGAGAGTTCTTAATCAGCATTCAACGATGCATGTTAAAAGAGGATCTTACGGTGACTGTCAGACCAGTCACCGAAGTATGAGTATCGACCGTGAAACGGTGATGAAAATTACCGGGTTGAGCCAGAGTGAACTTGAACAAATGTCCGACAAACTTACTGTTGATACGTTATCGGCATAATGCGTGAGTAAATGCACGAAACGTATAAAAGAAGCGGTACATTTACATTACAAGCGATAAGACCGAGTCTGAATCTACGTGCTTCTGAATAATTGCATTTATTGAGTTAAATCCGCCTTGGATTTAAAAGCTTTAGTGCCTCTGTGTAAATAATAGTGGGATCCTGCCCTGAGTTTTATGATGGGCAGGTTTTAAACTGCCATTTTTCTAACTTATGATTTTAATCGGTATGAAGTTTTAACCGTTGCTTTTTTTATTACTTTTAACCTCCGTTTTATAGAACATTCATGAATTAGAATCTGTGTTTTTTAATGTCGGTCGGCAAACTGTTCGCTTTCGTAAAGATTATTAATTGTTTTTAATGCAATTAAAATAATCATGATAAAAATATATTTTCAAATATAATAAAGATGAAACCTTAAAACAGCAAAACAGTTCATTAATAATTTATTATTTTTAAATAACCGTATGTAAAAATATATATAAACAGAAGAGGTTTTATAATGTAGTATCACATTTATTTGACACTTTATGGCTCATATACCCAATGGATTTCAAGATGCATCGCGACGGCAAGGGAGCGAATCTCCGGGAGCATAGATAACTATGTGATCGGGGTGAGTGAGTGCAGCCAACAAAGAGGCAACTTGAAAGATAACGGGTATAAACCAGTATCAAATAGAATATTCATTATTTCTCTAAAAATAAAAGTGAGAATATTAACTCAACAAATTAAATATCTTGCTTATTAAATAAATACTCAGTGAATCTGAAAAATTATTTCTAACGAGGATATATATGCAAGAAGAATCTATTAATATACCAAATCCAGATAATGCCGAGTTTTCTGTTACAAATGAGCTAGGCTGTGTCCCTTAACTGTCTGCACAGTGAAAAACCATGCAGTTTTCTCGGTGATTGATAGCAAAAATGTAGATTAATGGTTCAAAAAATGAACGGAATTGACGTTTTCTCTTCACCTTCAGCCAGTCCAAATGAATTGCGGGACACAACCTAATACAGCTAAAAACCGAAAACTCATCTATCTCGATGTCCAGCATTGCCTCAGTGACTAACAAACCCGCTGTTTCTCGTAATTTGGACGGTCGATTGGAAGTATTCGTGCGTGGTGCTGATAACGCGCTCTGGCACATCTGGCAAACCGCTCCCAATTCCGATTGGTCAAACTGGCAATCTTTAGGGAACACCATTACCAGTAACCCTGCCGTATATGCTAACGCCGATGGTCGCCTTGAAGTCTTTGCCCGTGGTGCTGATAACGCGCTCTGGCACATCTGGCAAACCGCGCCCAATTCCGGCTGGTCAGACTGGCAATCTTTAGGGAGCACAATTACCAGTGACCCTGCCGTATATGTTAACGCCGATGGTCGCCTTGAAGTCTTTGCCCGCGGTACCGATAGCGCGCTCTGGCACATCTGGCAAACCGCGCCCAATTCCGGCTGGTCAGGCTGGCAATCTTTAGGAAGCACAATTACCAGCAACCCTGCCGTATATGCCAACGCCGATGGTCGCCTTGAAGTCTTTGCCCGCGGCGCCGATAACTCCCTCTGGCACATCTGGCAAACCGCGCCCAATTCCGGCTGGTCAGACTGGCAATCTTTAGGGAACACAATTACTAGCAACCCTGCCGTATATGCCAACGCCGATGGTCGCCTTGAAGTCTTTGCCCGCGGCGCCGATAACGCCCTCTGGCACATCTGGCAAACCGCGCCCAATTCCGGCTGGTCAGACTGGCAATCTTTAAGGAACACAATTACTAGCAACCCTGCCGTATATGCCAACGCCGATGGTCGCCTTGAAGTCTTTGCCCGCGGCGCCGATAACGCCCTCTGGCACATCTGGCACATCTGGCAAATCGCTCCCAATTCCGGCTGGTCAGACTACTGGCAATCTTTAGGGAACGTAATTGCCAGTGACCCTGCCGTATATGCTAACGCCGATGGTCGTCTTGAAGTCTTTGCTCGCGGCGCCGATAAAGCGCTCTGGCACATCTGGCAGAAGGTAGCATCCTGTTCATGGTCTAGTTCATGGTCTAGCTGGACATCCCTTGGGGCACCTTGAGCGACGCTTAAACAATGAAATAATCTGTCAAGCTCAGCTCCGCACAAGACATACATAATTTTTTGGCCTGATGCATTAGAGAAAACATTGACTACTCTGCATCAGGCCAGTAGTAGCTCATTGACTGAAATCAACCCAGTTCTCAACAAACAAACCAAGCATTCGCTCAAACTCGCGTATGTTGTTGATGAAAAAGATATAGTTTTGTCTATCTAATGTAGGCTCTTAGTCAAATATACCCAAAAGGCAATTTCAAATAAAACCTCTGTTTTTTGTTAAGTTTAATCATCATGGTATATCGTGTTTTACGTTTAATCATACTCGTTTTTTATCTTTACTGATGCTGTTTTACTGGTAATTCTGAACAGTTTTTATAAGTCAACATCATTTTTTTATCTTTATAAATCAACCCGTAAATATTTTGATGGTTTTTAATGGTTGCACTCCATTATTACTATAGAGATATTATTTATTTGGTTATTCAAAGCACAGTTTTAAATAAAAAATTTTTAGCAATGGATTTATTTTATACTTGGATGTTTTTTCACAGTTTTATGGTTTTTGTCTTGTCTTTAATAAAATGGCTATTTTAGAGTAATAAATGGTATGTGTATTTAGTGAATATCATTTTGAAAAGGTTTGGGTTGTCAAAATAAAATCGTTTATTTATTAAAATAGGATTTTAACTTAACTTCATCAACCTATATCTGTTTAAATCGAGCGGTAAATTAATTTAATAACGATTTATTACACTAACAATAGTGAAAATTATCGAGGATTAATCAGCCTGAAAGGTTATAATGATTAAATGGGTATTTAAGCGTTAAATTACATTAACGGTATAAAAAGAGGAATGATCTTTAAACCGTAGAAAGGTAATGTTATTGGATCGGATAAAGTAGTATAAAATAATTTTTAATTGGCGTGTTTAATGTATCGCGGTGTTGCATGGTAAATGCAACATAATAACGTTGAAAATAATTTACAGGGTCTATTAGGTTAAATCATTTATTTGCGGATTTTGTTATTCATATTCTTTACTGGGCATATAATCATTAATTAAGCCAATTATTTTTCTCATTTTTCATTGATGGTTTTATGATGGACAGGTTTTAAGCTGTTATTAAAAATCATTTTTTTACCTCTGGTTTTAATAGGTATAATAAGATTTTAATCGTTGTTTTCACTACTTTTAACACTTGTTTTTTATTAAGTTTAATCATCATAGGCTATCGTATTTTACGTTTAATCAACGCTAATCATACCCACTTTTTATCTTTACTGACTCTGTCTTACCAGCAATTTTAATAAGTCAACACCCTTTATCTTATCTTCATAAATCAGCAAGTAAATAGCCTGATGATATAAAAATACCTCTTTCTGTTTTTCCGGATAATCAGTCCCTTTTTCAGGGTTTAAAACCTGCCACATTAACCGTATTATCCCTTTTTTTATTGTATTGATTTTATTCATAAAATGACCGGCGAGAAAGCGCTTTAATATTTATCTGTTCGGATAATATTCTTTTACGTGCGGATTTTTTAACTCGCTATTAATGGTTAATGATTTTCGATTAAATGCAATTCACTTTTCTTCTGAAAAGTTGTGTTTATTGAATTAAATCAGATCTGGATATAAAAGCTTTAATATCTCTATATTATTGTTTTTAAATGATTATGGCAGGTTAAGTAAATATAAAATAAATGAAGTATAGAATCGCTGATAAATAAATTAAATATGATTGGGTAAACAAAGTGGAATCCCGTCCGGCATATTAATTGATAGTTATTTTGTACAACTTAATTTGGTCTGGACGACATTGATCTACCGGTGTAAGAGTTACGGACATTCCGATGAATGTCTGTTGATTCTTTCGCGTCTTGTAATAAGACATAAGTATTTCTACCCTACTGTTTCATTGAAACAACTTCGCATTGAGATAGTGCATTGATTTTAGCCGGTTACAGGAAGATATCAACGGGTTGTGCATTTGCTGGTCGCCTATCCGCCGAAACGGGCAGTAAGCGTCATTTTATGTCAAAACTAAGTAGAAATGCCCTCCTGTTAGTTAAATTGAAATGTCCAGACTGCCGCCAGGCGAGTTTTTTGAGTTTCATCTCCGCAACTGACCTGCCATTGATTGCTTTTGGCGTTTTTCGCATTTTACGGGTGGGTAAGATTTATTGAGAATGGCTAGGGTTAAGGAAAGGTTAAGTATTTTTATAAATATTAGAACTATGTTTAAGATTGGTCACAGTAATAGGATTAAGATGGCTGAAGTGTTAATTGGGAGAGAGCACCACAGGTGCTATAACCCATAAGAAAATGTGATGTATAATTTGAAGTTCAACGCTCCGATCTTGAATTTCGGGATTGGAAATTCGCAATCTAACACAAATACAGGCCTAACTATGAATCCGCTTGATCATATAGTTCCCATGCGAAAGGAAGAACTGCACCACGTCCCTGCTGCACAGAGCACGCTGAACCGTTTTGCTGGTGCCACGATTCCACAACACCCGTGGATGGCTCTAAACGACTTCGGAAGCCCGCATCAGGACAGTTGGTGTTCCGAGTCCGTGTCGCTCAACGGCCCCATTAACAATAAAGGGGACGCATACGACAATCTTCTGCTTATCGAGCAGTACAATCCTTTCGGATACACGCCGAACATGGTTTGTAATAGCAATAATCAAATGGTGGGTGTTTCGCTGGATTACTCCTCATCTCAGTTCTGGGTGGTGGTGTTCGACGAGAACTGCAACATCATTTCAGCCACGCCCGCGGGCAAGCGTTCCGGTAGTACCTTCGGCGGCGGCTATTTCTACATGGACAACAACGACAACACAATTGTTGTACAGGACAACCGGATCGTCAGCTATCCAACAGCGGATGTGCTGCCGAATGAGAGTGAGATTTATCCGCTTACACCGAACTGGTTGAGCGCCGATATCATTGAGCTGGTCACCGGCTCAGCGGAGGGCAATTCCCTCTACTCGTCGCTTCCGGTTTGGGATGAACAGAGTCCGAATCTCTACTGGTGCCTGATTGCCGGTGAGTACGACTTCCAGAACTACCCGAATAGTACACTCAGTTCTCCGGCATGGATGGCGGTTGTGCAAATTGAGAACGATGGCAGCACGACGCTGATCAGCGCGAAGGAGCTGGAAAGACAGTGGAATAACAATACGTTCGCTGTTGATGAGAACGGGGCTTACATTGTCACCAATGGTATCGACAACGATGGCGCCTGTACGGAAGGGTATCTCTGGGCGTTCGGTCTGGAGGGGAATGACATCGTCGTTCGTTGGAAGACGGCCTATCAGAATGCTGGATACCGAAAGCCGGGTCAGACGAATATCGGTTCGGGGACCACGCCGACGCTCACCAAAATGGAGGACGGGACTGAACTGGTGGGAATCACCGACAATGCTGACCCTCGCTTGAACGTGCTGGTCTGTAACCGCGCGGACGGAAGTGTCATTTCCGAGCCCCCTTGCTTTTTGGAGAAGAGGAGCGCCGACGAAGCCTCGCTGATCGGTGTCGGTGATACCTTCGTGGTCGAAAATAATTTCGGCCATTATCCAACGTGGCCGTTCTCACAGCTGGTTCCGAATGGTACCGGCATGGAGATGATCCGCATTGACCCTACAAATACCGAACAACCTGATGAAAAGATATGGTCTCTGCCGGACGTTCACTTTTACGCGATGAACATGCTCTGTCGTGGAAGCGGTATCATCTTCGCGCATACCTGTAACTGGTCTGAAGACATCTCGGCATCAAAGGGCGGAATGTACTATATCAGCGCGATCGACTCCTTCGACGGCCGGGTGATTTGGCAGATTCCTCTTGGCAGAGGTGTGAACTATTGTCATGAGTACGGTGGCATTTATTTTAATAGGAATGGCGACCTTTACATTGGCACCAACCAATATCTGGTTGCCATTAAGGTTTTCCAAAATCGTTCCCAAAATCTGAAGGAACGGGTTGCTGAAATCGAAAAGAAAATCGGTACGAATGACTGAGACGATTGCATCAACTACCCGGTTGCCACGTCGGCAGCAGTAAGCGCTTTGATGACGGTGTCATGTGCGTTTCTGACCGCAGGTGTTGGTTAGCAAGACC
>NZ_JBHFKW010000057.1:0-19890 GCF_042879395.1 Photorhabdus sp. RM322S | reverse complement strand
TTTACCCTGCCATGTTTAATTCATTTGTCTGCGATTTTATATTCTGCTTATTTTACATTAGCCTAACCTGCCGTAATCATTTAAAAACGTGAATGTAGAAATATTAAATATTTTAGATCAGGAGCGGATTTAATTTAATAAATGTGACTTTTTAGCAGGATAGTTAATGGTATTTAATAGAAAATCATTAACCGTTAATAGTGAGTTGAAAGTAAATCTTCACGTAAAAGAATATTATCCGAATAAGATAGGTGTTTAAGCATTTTCCTATAAATACAGTAAATTAACGTATGCAGCATTTTACTGTATAAAATTTGAGTAGGTAAGTTTGAGTATTGAGTCGATAACGGAAATCTTCTGATTACCCAAAACAGACAAAAATCTGGTCACTTTTTTACATAAGCAGGGCAGGAAAAATACTAAGATGCCCCTAATTAACTCAACCTAATTTTGGAAAAGATTATGCCAATCTCACCCATTAGCGGCCGTATGCCACTTAGCCAAATGCAGGCTCCTCAGCGCGCTGCCGTCTCTCCTCTACTCGAACAGGGCAACCGTCTGTTCGAACAGTCTGTTCGACGTGGTCCTCTGCACTTCCAGAGTTCGGATCTCAAACAGTTGATCACTGAACTGCGCCAGTTGCAGAGTGCCCCCAGCAGCGGGCAGGCCCAACGGGTACAAGATGCTATCCAGCAATGGGAGAACCACCATCCCAAAGAGGTGGAGGCCCGGGGCACCCGCCTCACCGAACTCAAACAGGCTCTGGCGGAACAGGGTGTTATGGTGCGTGCCCACCAGCCAAATGTGGTCGCGCCCGGTATCAAGGCCATGTTGCAACAGGCCATGCCAACCTTGCAGAAGATGGGAACCTATGCATGCACCGATGCAGGCACCTTCGTTAGCAAGCAGAATTCCCAATATCAGCAAATTATGGAGAGGTTACGGTTATTCAATGATAATCCTGAGCGCCAGAAAGTTAACAGCCAAGCCAACATGATGTCCAACATGGCAGCCATCGCCGCCAAGCGAGGCAACGTCAGCCTCAACCAGTTGCAATCCATCGCCCGCCATGTCGCTCAGGCCCAGGCTGGCTGCTGTACCACCTTGGCCTACTCTGCGGCAGCAGAATTGATGAAGCACAATCAAGACGACCAGCAGCGCATTGAGGTAGTCGCTCATCGTGGCTCCAAGGGGCATACCCAGACCCACTGCTTCGTAGTGATCGGTCGCGATCCCAACAGTGAGCTTGGCAAACCCGAAACTTGGGGTTCCCAGGCACGTGTCATCGATCCTTGGGCTGCGACCATAGGTGGTGAGCTACAAGGTACACCAAGTAAGCCTCCAATCGCCAACCTGTGGCCGCCGACTGAATCCGTGTTTGACAACCATAAAGAGTAATCATGTTCAATCTCCTATTATCGGATCTGTGCCGGCTCCTTGGTCAGACCGAGGAGTCCCTGCACACGGAGGGGCTTGATCTGCCGCTCGGTCCTTTTAGCCTGCATATTCGCCAACGCGATGAGCTGGTAACTTTGTTTATTCCGCTGGGTAATGTCCAACCCCGTTCTTTGGCTACGTTAGCCGACTGGCCGCCGCTGCAATTGAGCCGCAGTGAAGAGGGTGAGACTCTGCTTTGGAGCCGAGAATGGCTGGAAAAGCTGGATGCTGAGTTGCTGGCCAGCTTAGTCGGACGGATGTTACAGCAAGCTAGGGACCTTACGGCTACATTCCCTACCACTGAAAGCCAGGGATGGCAGCCATTAGGCATTCAAGGGACCTCGTGGCACAAAGTTTAGCAAAAATCGCCGTAAGCCTCCGCCCAATGCGGGCGGAAATATCAGGTGCATTATTGCAAATCATGAGCGATGCCAGCTAGCGCACACAATTGCCTAGTGTTGCGTCGGCTACAGCCGAGGTTTCTCTGATAGAAATTAGGTGGTGTTAAGCAAGCCGATTTTACTAGCATGATGCGTAACGATAAAAAGATGCTCAAGGTGCTTGAATCTATCATGCAGCGGTACCGAGGCTAAACCATCGGCGTCGATACCTGCGCGTAGAAATGAGTAAGGGCGGTTTACCGCCCTTTACAGATTTCAGCAGATTAAAGAATGCTGATCTGCGTTGACATAGTATTATGAGGCCAATTAGTGGAAGTATTTTGGTATCTGAAGATACCATTCTGGTAGCCGTCGAGGGTGTATTCCTTAAGCCAGCCAGCTACAATTTGGCCCGCAGGACATGGCCAAGTGTAGTACCCGCCTGTAATACAAACTGGTGTAGAAGAGTACATCGAGCCTGGCAGTATAGCGCCGTTCATCCCAGCAATGGGGTTGAATCCGTAGCCAATTTCCAGAACGGCTGCGCGAAGCAGGCCCCCTCCGTGATTGCAGTTCGTCACCGGCAAGTTGGAAGTGTATTCCCATCCGCAATTCGTCGAGCCAACGGCATAGATCCACATATTGGTTAGCGTGGGAGCGGGGATGTAAGCTATCTCAGACTTAATGTCGAGTTCCTTCCCGTCGGCACGGATGGGACTCTTAGGGTTAGGTAGCAGCTGGGATTGCGCTGTCAGGGCATGTTTAGCAGCAGGGGCTTCCTGTGGTTTCTCTGTTTGGGCATAGGCATTAATGCCAAACAGGGAGGCAAGAGATAACAAAATGGCAAGTTTATTTTTCTTCATGATTGAACTCTCTTAGAAATGGAAAGGCACAATTCTAGGGAAGTGAGCAAAAATCACATTATCAAATTTTATTTATGTAGTGGGCGGAATTTAGCCTGATCTTATCGTGTCTTTTGCTTAGTGGAACAGGGAGGGTAAATTATTAAGGAATTGCTCTTCAAGCATGTTTCACCTGTCGAGCAATGACTTCCTCGATACCATTGAGCATATCTTGTATGGGGTTATATGGAGATAAAAGATACCCGTATTGTGCTCAATAATATCACTACTGTCGTGCGGAGATTGTTTTCTACTGACAACGACTAACCTGTATTTCGCATTCCTGCCGCTACACCCGCTATTGTGACCATCAGCGCCTGTTCAAGCTGTGGATCAGGGTGTTGCTGCTGACGGGAACGTAGCAGAAGTTCCGCCTGCAAAACATTTAATGGATCGGTATAAACATTACGCAGGGCGATTGATTCTGCAATCCACGGTAAATCTGCCATCAGATGTTCATCTTTGGAAATGGTTAATACCGTTTTAATATCCGCGGAAAGTTGTTCACGTAGTTGCTGGCCTAACGGCCATAAACGCTTATCCACTAAACGGTGATCATAATATTCCGCCAACCATAGGTCCGCTTTAGCGAAAACCATCTCCAGCATACCAATGCGGGTTGTAAAGAAGGGCCAATCGCGGCACATTTCTGCCAGTACATCCTGTTTACCATCATTCACGACTGCTTGTAGTGCAGCACCTGCGCCTAACCAGGCCGGCAACATTAGGCGGTTCTGTGTCCAGGCAAAAATCCACGGGATAGCCCGTAAACTTTCCACACCCCCTGTCGGGCGGCGTTTGGCCGGGCGAGAACCCAAAGGTAGTTTAGCTAATTCCAGTTCTGGCGTTGCAGCCCGGAAATAAGGTACAAAATCAGGTTGCTCACGTACATAATTACGATACATCTTGCAAGAAACATCAGACAAGGTATCCATTATCTGATGCCATTCCGGCTTAGGTTCCGGTGGTGGTAGCAGGTTGGCTTCCAGAATTGCGCTGGCATACAACGCTAAGCTACTGATAGTGACCTGTGGCAGACCGAATTTGAAACGAATCATTTCACCCTGCTCAGTGACACGCAGCCCTCCTTTCAGGCTTCCCGGTGGCTGGGAAAGCAGCGCTGCATGTGCTGGTGCGCCGCCACGGCCAATGGTACCGCCGCGACCGTGGAACAAGGTCAGCATGACGCCTTCTTTTTCACAGGCTTTGATTAGTGCATCTTGTGCGCGGTATTGCGCCCATCCCGCAGCCATCACTCCGGCATCTTTTGCCGAGTCAGAGTAGCCAATCATCACCATCTGCTTGTCCTGAATCAGAGAACGATACCATTGAATATTCATTAATTGTTGAATGACATCCTCGGCGTTATTCAGGTCATCAAGGGTTTCAAACAACGGTGCAACTGGTAAGGTGAACGGACAACCGGCTTCTTTCAGCAGCAGGTGAACCGCTAATACATCAGAGGGCACTTTAGCCATTGAGATAACGTAAGCAGCGATGGCGTCTTGAGGTGATTCTGCAATCACCTTACAGGTTTCGAAAACTTCTTGAGTTTCAGCGCTTGGTTGCCAGTTGTGTGGGATCAGTGGGCGTTTGGAATTCAGTTCATGCAGCAAGAAAGCCTGTTTCTCTTCTTCGGACCAGCTTTCGTAGTCTCCTAATTCCAGGTATTGCGTCAATTCAGACATGGCGGTTGTATGGCGGCTGCTTTCCTGACGGACATCAATGCGTACCAGTGACAAGCCGAAGCAACGAATACGGCGCAGGATATCCAATAATTGGCCGTTGGCGATGATTTCCATGCCACAGGTTTTCAGTGATTGATAACAGGCGTAAAGGGGCTGCCAGAGCTGTTCATTATCCACCAGCAGATCAGTGGGTGGCAAAACTTGCTCCCCTTTCAGCCGTTTCTCTAAATATTCCAGTGTATTGCTGAGTTGTGCTCGCAGTTTTTTGGCAATTTCCCGGTAAGGTTCCAGAATTTCATCACCACCTGCCAGTTTGCGAACTTCTGATGTGCATTCGGACATGGATAATTCAGAAACCAAAACCTGAATATCTTTCAGAAACAGATCGGCCGCTTTCCAGCGGCTAAGTAGTAATACATGGCGAGTAACTTCAGCCGTGACATTCGGGTTGCCGTCGCGGTCGCCGCCCATCCAGGAAGTAAAACGGATGGGAACAGCTTCGACCGGCAAGCTGTAATCAATGGATTCTTCCAACTGTTCATTGAATTCACGCAGGAATGCCGGCACACCATCCCATAAGCTGTTTTCCACCATAGCGAAGCCCCATTTAGCTTCATCAATGGGAGTAGGGCGGATTTTACGGATTTCATCGGTATGCCATGACTGGGCGACTAACTGGCGCAGGCGGCGCATGATGTTATTACGCTCATAATCTGCCAGGTCATCGTGATCTAATTGTGACAGGCAGGTGTTAACGGCCACCAGTTTGTGGATCAAGGTACGACGTGCTATTTCAGTTGGGTGAGCGGTGAGGACCAGTTCAATAGACAGCTCATTCACCGCTTTTTTCAGATCGTCGTTATTGAAATTTTTTTCTTTTAACTGGGTGAATAACTTCGCCAAAGCAACCGGGTTGCTGGCAGCTTCACCATGTGGGGATATGCTGTGATATTGTTCCGCGACATTTGTCAGGTTGAGAAATTGATTGAAAGCGCGGGCAACCGGCAACAGTTCATCATTGGATAAGTTTTGCAATGTGGATAATAGTTGCTGGCGGTGTGCTTCATTGCCGGCACGGGATGATTTGGATAATTTGCGGATAGTTTCAACTTTATCGAGAATATCTTCTCCTAAAGCTTCTTTGATCGTATCTCCCAGCAGCTTACCTAGCATGCTGACATTACTGCGCATTGCGGAATATTGTTGATTCATGTGACTCTTGGCCTTTATAACTGGCAGAATGTTGATTCTGTTCCTGTAGAAAAATTTTATTAACGTGGCGGGAAATTGTTTTTTGTGGCGCCACAATGTTGCATTTACCCTAAGCCCTCATATTCATATCAGAAAATAATCAGTTTGGGCGAAATTTCTAAAATTTAATGGTAGGTCATGTTCCATAAGTATTACTTATGCGCAGAAGGCTTGGGAAAGGTGCTTTTGTTGCTTGTTATGATGCTTGAGTCCCCCTGACTTTTGGGGGACGAGTAAAATGATTAATTATTGCTTAGACAAAAATGATCGATTAACTGAGAAATTACCTTTTTGGTGGGTTCAATAAATGACATATCAATAAACTCATCCGGCTGATGTGCCTGTTCAATAGAACCTGGGCCAAGGACTAACGTTGGGCATACTTCCTGAATGAACGGTGCTTCGGTACAGTAGTTGACCGTTTCAGCCTTGCGGCCTAGCAGTTTCTCAATCACGTCAACCATCTTGTGATCGGTTGGGCATGTATAACCGGGAATAGGGGCATGTAATTCATCGATAGTTAAGCGGCCAGGCCAACGTTGCTTAACTGGTTCCAGCGCTTCATTTAACAGTCCGTTCAGATCCTGTAACGTTAGTCCCGGTAACGGGCGAATATCCATATGCAATTCACAATGGGCACAAATACGGTTTACTGCGTCACCGCCATGAATATAGCCGAAGTTCATGGTTGGGTATGGAATGGTAAACGCCGGGTTGTTGTAACGCTCTTTTAGCGTATTGCGTAGTTCAATCAGGTGACCAATAGATTCGTGCATCAAGTCAATGGCGTTTATACCACGATCTGGATCACTGGAGTGTCCGGATTGGCCAACGATGCGGATAGCGTTCGATAAATGCCCTTTGTGTGCACAGATAGGCCGCAATGCCGTCGGCTCACCGATAATCGCGAAATCCGGTCGGATAGTTGTACTTGCCGCAAAATAACGGGCACCTGCCATTGTTGTCTCTTCATCCGCGGTAGCCAGAATGTACAGCGGACGGGTTATTTTACTGACATCAATATCCCGCAAGGCATCAATGATAAAGGCGAAAAAGCCTTTCATGTCTGCCGTACCTAAACCATATAGTTTGTTATCACGTTCTGTCAGGGTGAAGGGATCTTTAGTCCAGCGCCCTTCGTCAAAAGGGACGGTATCGGTGTGCCCACATAGCAGTAATCCACCTGAACCCTTCCCCAGAGTTGCCAGTAAATTATATTTCCCGCGGACTTCGGGTACCGGTTGTATTTCAATTTCGAAACCAATTTCCTTTAACCAGCTTGCCAGCAGGTTGATTAAAGACTCATTACTTTGATCGATACTGATATCGGTGGCACTGATTGAGGGAGTAGCGATTAACTGCCGAAATAGCTCAATAAATGGAGGTAATTTAATATTCACTGTTGACAGCCTTTATTCATGATAGTATCAATATTCATGCATTTTTTTTGAATAAAAATACATTATCCCGTTTAAATACTGAGCACAAGGTAAAGATATCCCATGTTGAATACGCTGGTTGTTGGTGCAAGTGGTTATACCGGAGCAGAACTGGCAGCATATCTGCATCGTCACCCACATATAAATCTGATTAGGCTAATGGTTTCTGCTCAGAGCGTTGATGCAGATAAATGCTTCTCAGATTTACATCCACAGTATAAAGGCATCGTTGATCTACCGCTGCAACCGCTGACTGATATTACTGATGCTGCTAAAGGGATTGATGTGGTTTTCCTTGCCACCGCCCATGAGGTCAGTCATGACATTGCGCCGGTATTTCTGGCAGCAGGTTGCGTTGTGTTCGATTTGTCCGGTGCCTATCGCGTACAAAATGCTCAGATTTATCAACAATACTACGGATTCAAACATAAGCATACTCAATGGTTAACACAAGCTGTATATGGACTTGCCGAATGGCAGACTGAAGAAATTAAACAGGCCCAGTTGGTTGCTGTCCCGGGATGTTATCCAACTGTTTCTCAACTCGCTCTAAAGCCACTACTGGAAAAGGGTTTGCTCGATACCGGTCACTGGCCGGTGATTAATGCGACTAGCGGTGTGAGTGGTGCAGGTCGGAAGGCCAGTATAACCAACAGTTTCTGCGAAGTTAGCCTGCAACCTTATGGGATATTTACTCATCGTCACCTACCTGAGATTGAGGAACATCTGGGGACCAGGGTGATTTTTACTCCGCATCTTGGCAATTTTGCGCGGGGTATTCTTGCCACGATTACCTGTAAATTGAAGTCCGGTGTTACCGCAGAACAGATAAGTGAAGCTTATCAACAGGCATATAAAGATAAGCCTCTGGTACGTCTTTACAACAAAGGAGTGCCAGCTCTGAAATCGGTTGTTGGATTACCGTTCTGTGATATTGGTTTTGTTGTACAGGGTGATCACCTGATTATTGTCGGTACTGAGGATAATCTCTTGAAAGGCGCGGCAGCGCAGGCAGTTCAGTGTATGAATATACGTTTTGGGTTTGAAGAAACTCAGGCATTACTTTAATTATTGGCATGAGGGAGTAAAGCAGATGGAACCTTTAGTCATAAAGTTAGGTGGCGTGTTATTGGACAATGAAGAAGCACTGGAACGCTTGTTTACTGCATTACAGGAATATCGGCAAACACATAAACGCCAGTTGGTGATTGTTCATGGTGGTGGTTGTCTGGTAGATGAACTGATGCAGAAGCTGCAACTGCCGGTAGTGAAGGAGCAAGGATTACGGGTAACACCCGTTGAGCAGATAGGGATTATCACCGGCGCATTGGCAGGTATCGCTAATAAAACTTTGTTGTCGTGGGCGACTAAGTATCAGCTTGCATCAGTTGGATTATATTTAGGAGATGGTAATGTGGTCACGGTTTCCCAACTGAGTGAAGAGTTGGGGCATGTGGGGAAAGCGATGCCGGGTGATGCTAGGTTGCTAAGAATGTTACTGGAGGCTGGTTATATACCCATTATTAGCTCGATTGGTGTAACTGATAAAGGGGAGCTGATGAATGTGAATGCGGATCAGGCAGCAACGGCGATAGCTCAGACTTTGGGGGCTGATCTGGTATTGCTCTCTGATGTTAGCGGCATTTTGGATGGTAAAGGGCAGAAGATCCCTGATATGACCGCTCAGAAAGCTGAACAACTTATTGTGCAGGGCATCATTACTGACGGCATGATCGTGAAGGTGAATGCAGCTTTGGATGCAGCTAAAACATTAGGTCGCCCGGTAGATATCGCCAGTTGGCGTCATGCGGATCAACTGACTGCCTTATTTAACGGTGTTCCCGTCGGTACTCGTATTCTGGCTTAAATCAAGTTTGATTAATTTTCGGCAATGAACAACAACGGAATTTCAAAGGGTAACTTCATGCATACTAAAGATATTAAAAAAATAGTTCTCGCTTATTCTGGTGGTCTGGATACTTCTGCCATTATTCCCTGGCTGAAAGAGCATTATGACAACTGTGAAGTTGTTGCATTTGTCGCCGATGTGGGGCAAAGCCGTGAAGATCTGGAAGGCGTGGAACAAAAAGCTTTGCGTTCTGGCGCATCAGAATGTCACGTTGTGGATCTGCGTGAGGAATTCATTAAAGATTATGTTTATCCAGTACTGAAAACCGGTGCCTTGTATGAAGGCAGCTATTTGCTGGGAACTTCAATGGCGCGGCCAATTATTGCTAAAGCTCAGGTTGAACTGGCACTGAAAGTGGGGGCCGATGCACTTGCTCATGGTGCGACAGGTAAGGGTAACGATCAGGTTCGGTTTGAGAGTACCTATACCGCGTTAGCGCCCCATCTGAAAGTGGTAGCTCCGTGGAGAGAGTGGGATTTACGTTCCCGCGAAGCGTTGTTGGATTATCTGAAAGCACGGGATATTCCAACGACGGCAACACTGGAGAAAATTTACAGCCGTGATGAGAATGCATGGCACATCTCTACAGAAGGTGGCGTGCTGGAAAGCACTTGGAATGCATCCAATAAAGATTGTTGGGTGTGGACAGTGGAACCAGAAGAAGCGCCAGATGAAGCTGAACTGGTGAACGTCACTATTGAGAAAGGCGAAGTTGTTGGGATTAACGGTGAGGTAATGTCGCCATATCAATGCCTTGAAGCGTTGAATGTGTTGGGGGCAAAACATGGTATTGGTCGGATTGATATCGTGGAAAACCGGTTGGTGGGAATGAAATCCCGTGGTTGTTATGAAACACCGGGAGGAACCATCATGATGGCCGCATTGCGTGGTGTCGAACAACTGGTGCTGGATCGCGATAGCTTTAAATGGCGCCAGCAACTTGGGCTGGAAATGTCCTATGTCGTTTATGACGGACGTTGGTTCGCGCCGTTGCGTCAGTCTATTCAGGCAGCCGCTGAGATGTTGGCTGCGGATGTCAGTGGTGAAGTGGTACTGAAACTCTATAAAGGCCAGGTGACAGCAATCCAGAAGAGATCGGCAAACAGCCTTTATTCTGAAGCGTTTGCAACGTTTGGTGAAGATGAGGTTTACGATCACAGCCATGCAGAAGGGTTTATTCGTCTGTATTCTCTCTCTTCACGTATTCGGGCATTGAATAGTAAAGAGTAATTTCATCGTTCGTGGCAACTAGGATAATGACCAGATTGTGAATCCGTTCCTGGATTGGCTTTTCTGGTCCATTATCTCCACTTAATGCATGAAATTACGGCTTATAAAAGGCAATACATCACTCAGGCATCAGATAATCAGGAATAAAAATATGGCACTTTGGGGTGGGCGTTTCAGTCAGGAAGCAGATCAACGGTTCAAACAATTTAACGATTCACTTCGCTTTGATTACCGACTGGCGGAGCAGGACATTACAGGTTCGGTTGCATGGTCGAAAGCGCTGGTGACTGTTGGTGTGCTGACGGCTGAGGAGCAACAAAAGCTGGAAATGGCATTAAATGAATTGCTGAGTGAGGTTCAAGCTAGTCCACAAGCCATCCTGCAAAGTGATGCGGAAGATATTCATAGTTGGGTGGAAGGGCAGTTGATCAGCAAAGTCGGCGATCTGGGTAAGAAGCTTCATACAGGTCGTAGCCGTAATGATCAGGTGGCAACAGACCTCAAACTTTGGTGTAAAGAACATATTACCTATATTCATCAGGCAATTGTGGCATTACAGCAGGTATTGGTTGTTACCGCAGAGAATAATCAGGATGCGGTTATGCCGGGTTATACCCATTTGCAAAGAGCACAGCCTGTCACATTTGCTCATTGGTGCCTGGCTTATGTAGAAATGTTGGCTCGTGATGAAAGCCGGTTACAGGATACTTTAAGACGGCTAGATACCAGTCCGCTTGGATGCGGAGCATTGGCCGGAACCGCTTATGATATTGACCGCGAACAATTGGCGTCATGGCTGGGTTTCGCTTCCGCGACCCGTAACAGTCTGGATAGCGTTTCAGATCGTGACCATGTACTGGAATTGCTGTCTGACGCTAGTATCAGCATGATCCACCTTTCCCGTTTTGCTGAAGACCTGATTTTCTTTAACAGTGGTGAAGCGGGCTTTGTTGAACTGTCAGATCAGGTGACTTCTGGGTCTTCCCTGATGCCACAGAAGAAAAACCCGGATGCGCTGGAGTTAATCCGCGGGAAATGTGGGCGGGTGCAGGGAGCATTGACCGGTATGATGATGACCCTGAAAGGTCTGCCGCTGGCCTATAATAAAGATATGCAGGAGGATAAAGAAGGGTTGTTCGATGCGCTGGACACTTGGCTCGATTGCTTGCATATGGCAGCGTTGGTACTGGATGGTATTCAAGTCAGGCGTTCACGTTGTGAAGAAGCGGCTAAACAGGGTTATGCTAACGCAACTGAATTGGCTGATTATCTGGTCGCAAAAGGTGTTCCATTCCGTGAGGCTCACCATATTGTCGGGGAAACCGTGATTATGGCGCTTGCGCAAGGTAAGGCGCTGGAAGAGCTGTCATTGGCAGAGTTGCAGAAATTTAGCAGCACAATTACTGAAGATGTATACGATATTTTGTCTCTGCAATCTTGTCTGGATAAGCGTCTTGCAAAAGGTGGTGTATCGCGGAAACAGGTCATGAAAGCGATTACAGATGCTAAACAGAGGCTAAAGCTTAAGTGAGTCATCGTTAGGGGATATTAATATCCCCTGTAAAATAAATGAGATCTTTACATATAAGTTTTTAAGGATTATCTGATAGTCTTCTCCTCACATTGATATAATTATCTATTGGTAGTTTCTATCATTTATATTAAATATGTTGAGGTGGGAATGAATATCCGCGATCTGGAATATCTTGTGGCTCTTGCGGAGCATCGGCACTTTCGCCATGCTGCCGATTCATGCCACGTCAGCCAGCCTACGTTAAGCGGGCAAATTCGTAAGCTTGAGGATGATCTGGGTGTCATGCTGTTGGAACGCACTAGTCGTAAGGTTTTGTTCACGCAACAAGGGATGTTATTAGTGGAACAGGCTAGAACGGTTCTCCGTGAGGTTAGGATCCTACAGGAAATGGCATCACTTCAGGGGGAAAATATGTCTGGCCCTCTGCATATTGGTCTGATTCCAACAATTGGTCCATATCTGTTACCTCATATTATTCCTGAACTTCATAGTTTATTTCCTAAGTTGGAAATGTATCTGCATGAAGCTCAGACGCAAAGTTTGTTAGCCCAGTTGGATAGTGGCAAATTGGATTGTGCGATTCTGGCGATGGTTAAGGAGACAGAAGCTTTCATCGAAGTGCCATTGTTTGAAGAATCAATGAAACTGGCAATCTATGATGACCATCCCTGGGCAGATAGAGAAAAAATTGCTATGGATGAATTGGCAGGTGAGAAGCTGCTGATGCTGGAAGATGGTCATTGCTTACGTGATCAGGCCATGGGTTTCTGTTTTCAAGCCGGAGCGAAGGAAGATACACATTTCCGGGCAACCAGTTTGGAAACCCTGCGTAATATGGTTGCTGCCGGGAGTGGAATCACGTTATTGCCTGATCTGGCAGTTCCGCAGGAGAGAAAACGTGATGGTGTCTGTTATCTGGGGTGTGGTAACCCTGAACCTAAGCGGTCTGTTATTTTGATTTATCGGCCTGGTTCACCTCTGCGTGGTCGCTATGAGCAACTGGCAGAGGTTATCAGCGCTAAAATGGGCGCTTATTATGGACAATCAAAATAGTCGATTCAGGCCATTCAGGGCCGCGACACGATAGGCTTCAGCCATAGTTGGATAGTTGAAGGTAGTATTGACGAAATATTCGATAGTATTACTTTCACCTTTTTGTTCCATAATAGCCTGGCCGATATGAATGATTTCAGCTGCACGCTCCCCGAAACAGTGAATACCAAGAATCTCTTTAGTTTCTCTGTGGAACAGTATTTTCAGGCTTCCGACATTCATCCCCGCAATTTGTGCGCGTGCAAGATGTTTAAACTGTGCCCGCCCAACTTCATAAGGCACTTTCATTGCTGTTAATTGTTGTTCGGTTTTACCCACAGAGCTTATTTCAGGAATGGTATAGATGCCGGTTGGAATATCTTCAATCAGATGAACTTCGGCGCTTCCTTTAGTCATCGCTTGCGCGGCAATTCGGCCCTGATCATAAGCAGCGGATGCCAGGCTTGGATAACCGATAACATCTCCTACCGCGTAGATATTTTCGTTGCTGGTTTGATAGATCTTATTGACTTTCAGTAACCCGCGGCCATCGGCTTCCAGACCAATGTTTTTCAGCCCAAGAGTATCGGTATTGCCTGTTCGGCCGTTAGCATAAAGCAGACAGTCGGCTTTGACTTTTTTACCGGATTTGAGGTGAACGATAACACCATCATCAACACCTTCAATTTTAGAATATTCTTCATTGTGGCGGATCACGACACCACTATTCCAAAAATGGTAGGAAAGGGCATCTGACATCTCTTGATCAAGGAAAGCCAGTAAGTGGTTACGGGTATTGATTAAATCAACTTTCACGCCTAATCCGCGGAAAATTGACGCATATTCACAACCAATCACCCCGGCACCATAAATAATCACATGCCGTGGTTCGTGATCCAGTTTCAGAATGGAATCGCTGTTATAAATACGGGAATGGGTGAAATCAACATCCGGCGGACAATATGGGCGGGAGCCGGTCGCGATAATAATCTTATCTGCACTTAAGATATCGTAGTTATCATCGGCATAGCGCACACTCACCCGGTGGTCATCAATAAATGTTGCTTCCCCGGAAAACATACGACATCCATTGCGTTCATAAAATCCCTGGCGCATTCTAGTTTGCTGATTAATGACGATTTCAGCGCGGCGTAAGATTTCAGCAAATGAAGAACGAAGAATGCGGGAATTATCGCTGTATAGAGGGTTTTGGTTAAATTCGATAATACGGCTGACGGCGTGGCGGAGGGCTTTGGACGGGATAGTACCCCAGTGAGTGCAACCACCGCCGACGTTGTTATAGCGTTCGATAACGGCAACGCTTTTACCCTGTTTCACCAATCCCATTGCTGCTCCTTCTCCACCGGGGCCGGAACCAATGACAATGGCGTCAAAATGAATATGTTGCATAGAGGAAAGACCTGTTTTTACACAAAATTACAACGCCATATTAACATTGGTTGAGTTAATAACCCAATCGTCATAAGGATTTTATGTCACAGTTTAATGATGAAACAAATCCGTATCAGTGACATGATAAGAGCATGATTATAAAATTTGGTCTATTTCTTCACTATATTCAGACAGAGATATCAGGATTCGTGTGAGTAACATTACTGGCGTCAGAGCGAAACAGAAAGAAAGAACCCGTCGTTCACTAATTGAAGCGGCATTCAGTCAACTGAGTGCTGAACGGAGTTTTACCAGCCTTAGCTTGCGTGAGGTGGCTCGGGAAGCAGGCATTGCGCCAACTTCATTTTATCGCCATTTCCGTGATGTTGATGAATTAGGGCTGACTATGGTGGATGAGAGTGGCTTGATGCTACGTCAGTTAATGAGACAAGCCCGGCAACGTATTGCTAAAGGTGGCAGTGTCATCCGCACATCTGTTTCAACTTTTATGGAATTTATTGGTAATAATCCAAATGCATTCCGCTTACTATTACGTGAACGCTCAGGTACCTCTGCTGAATTTCGTGCCGCTGTCGCACGGGAAATCCAACATTTTATTGCTGAGTTGGCAGACTATTTAGAGCAGGAAAGCCATATGCCGAGACATTTTACTGAAGTACAGGCAGAGGCAATGGTGACAATAGTATTCAGTGCAGGTGCAGAAGCATTGGATATTGATTTGGAGAAAAGACAGCGTTTGGAAGAACGTTTAGTCTTGCAACTACGGATGATTGCTAAAGGTGCATATTATTGGTATCGCAGAGAAATAAATCCACCGGACCCTAAACTTAAATAACTATGAAGAAGGAGAACGAAATGATGGAACAATACCGCCAGGACAAAAGTACATTGTTACTCGCTTTTATTGTCGGATTAGCAACTAATGGAACGTTTTCAGCAGTTTTTAGCTCAGTTGTTTCTTTTTCAGTTTTCCCATTGATAACACTGGTGTTATCAATTTATTGTCTCCATCAGCGCTATTTGAATCATTCAATGCCTGATGGGGTGCCTAAACTGGTTGTCGCTTGCTTCCTCTTGGGATTATTTAGTTATAGTGCGATTATCAGGGTGGAGTACCCTGAAATTGGTTCTAATTTCCTCCCCGCGGTAATAGGGACTATATTGGTGTTCTGGATTTACAGAAAAATAAAAGTCCGTAAAAACCAGGCAATTGCAGAAAACAGCCATTAATTGATGAAAAACGCCGGAGAGATAACTATCTGCGGCGTTTTTGTTTTGTATGCTGGTTAAGTCTCAGTTTAATTTTTCCAGAAGTACGCCGCATTCCATATGGTGTGTATAAGGGAACTGATCAAACAGAGCTAGGCGGCTGATTTTATGCGTTCGGGTTAATGTTTCTAAATTATGGCAAAGGGTTTCCGGGTTGCAGGAAATATAAAGAACCCGTGGATATGCCTGGACCATCTCAACCGTTTTTTCATCAAGGCCGCTACGTGGTGGATCGACAAAAATAGTTTCACATTGATAGCTTTTCAAATCGATTCCGTGAAGGCGATTAAATTCGCGTTCTCCATTCATTGCTTGAGTAAATTCCTCTGCCGACATTCGGATAATTTGCACATTATCAATATTATTGGCTGCGATATTGTATTGAGCAGCAGCAACGGATGGCTTGGCAATTTCTGTCGCCAATACTCTTTCAAAATTTTGAGCTAATGCCAGAGAGAAGTTGCCATTTCCGCAATAAAGTTCAAGTAAATCGCCTTGTGAACCTTTGGTAATATCAATCGCCCATTCGAGCATGTGAATATTGACGCTGGTATTTGGTTGGGTGAAACTGTTTTCTACCTGACGATAGATCATACTCCGACCTGCAATAGGTAAAACCTCATCAATGTAATCATGGTTCAATACGATTTTAGTTTTAGCTGCCCTGCCAATTAGCTCAACATTAAACCCTTTATTTCTTAACTCCTCCCGCAGTTTTAACGCCTGTTGTGTCCATTCATCAACCAACTTTTTGTGATAAAGCAGAGAAACAAGGATTTTATTACTGCTAGTGGACAGATAATCAATCTGAAATAGCTTATGGCGCAGGATTTGTTCGGATTTAATGGCGTCAATTAACACTGCCATCATGTTGTTGATTAATTTACTGGCAACAGGGAATTGCACAATGCGAATACGCTGTTTTGTCTGTTGATCAAACATAATATGGTACAAATCATCCTGCTCATGCCAGATTCGGAATTCTGCCCGCATTCTGTAATGAGATACCGGTGAACGGAAAACCTCTGGTTCCGGAGTTTGGAAAGGTGCCATCATGTTTTTTAAACGGCTTACCTTCTCTGCAAGTTGTTGCTCATAGCTTTCCGTTGGCAGGAGATTTTGCATTATGTTTGTTCTCTTATATCTGTAGTAAGAAAAATTTTCGTGCGAAATTGTAGGGAAAGAGCAAAGGATGTCCAGTTTTCTTATTACGCATTCATAATCCTGTCTATGCTTATATTCTAAACAGGTCTGAACCTTCATCGTAGCATGGAGGTTTGGCCTTCTAACAATCATTGTTGGACGTTTTCTCTATATGATAAATAAAAACCGGTTTTTATTATCCGCAATTTCAGTTGCAGTTATCTCTGGTTTGAATCCTGTTGCTGTTGCGGAAGAACAGCAGGATTCATTGGTTGTTACAGCAAGTCGATTTAAACAGCCTGTTTCAAGCATATTGGCTCCTTATGCCGTTGTAACACGAGATGAAATTGAGCGTTGGCAGTCAAATAGCGTAGCCGATATTTTACGCCGCTTGCCCGGTGTTGATATTGCACTGCATGGTGGCATTGGACAGTTAAGCTCCCTGTTTATCCGTGGTACTAACTCTAGTCATGTATTGGTGCTGATGGATGGAATACGTCTGAATCAAGCTGGTATCAGTGGCTCCTCTGATTTAAGCCAAATACCTGTATCGTTGATTCAGAAAATTGAATATATCCGTGGGCCACGTTCTGCGGTTTATGGTTCTGATGCGATTGGCGGCGTTATTAATATCATAACGACCAGAGAGAAACCGGGAACCAGTTTAAACGTAGGTATCGGCTCACACGGTTACCAGGTTTATGATGGTGCAACCCAGCAAAAATTAGCTGAAAACACCTCACTGACAGCAGCAGCCAGCTATACTTATACTAAAGGATTTGATGTAGTTTCTGCGGGTAATACTGGTGGTTTCAGGCAACCTGACCGTGATGGTTTTATGAGTAAAGTGCTCTGGTTGGGGGTTGATCAGAAATTTAATGAGCAATTCAGTGGATTTGCCCGTGCTTATGGCTATGACAATAGAACATCTTATGATGCGGATATTAACTGGAGTTATCCATATGCCAGGCCAGATACTCGTGAACTTTATAGCCGTCATTATGACTCAGGGATCCAATTTAACCAAGGGGTTTACTCGTCCCAATTAATCGCAAGTTATAGTCATATAAAAGACTACAACTTTGATCCTAAGTATGGGCGCTATGACAAATCCGCGACTCTTGGCGATTCTGAACAATATAACTTGCAATGGGGAAATACCTTTCAGCTATATCAGGGAATGGTGAGTACGGGTGTCGACTTTCAAAAACAGTCCATTGACGCTGGAACAAGTTATATTCCAACGAGTGAAACAGTACGTAGTACAGGGATATATCTGACAGCACAGCAGCAATTAAATGATTTTATTCTGGAGGGCGCGATTCGGTCGGATAAGCATTCAGAAGCTGGCTGGAATACTACATGGCAAACCAGTGCAGGCTGGGAGTTTATTGAAGGTTATCGTTTGATTGCTTCTTATGGTACGGCGTTTAAAGCGCCAACTCTTAGCCAGATGTATGGTTCTTGGGGAGGTAATCGAGATTTGAAACCTGAAGAAAGTAAACAATGGGAAGGCGGTATAGAAGGCGTAACTGGTTTGTTGAATTGGCGTCTTTCTGTATATCGTAATGACATTGAACAATTGATCGATTATACAAATAGTCGCTACTACAATATTGGCAAAGCAAAAATTAAAGGTGTTGAATGGACTGGTTCAATTGATGCTGGAATATTCCAGCATCAATTGACATTGCAATATATCGATCCACGTAATGGTGAAACTAATGAGATTTTAACTCGCCGTGCGAAGCAGCAAGTGAAATATCAACTTGACTGGCAGCTATATGATTTTGATTGGGGATTAACCTATCAATATCTTGGGCAGCGTTACGATAAAGATTCCAGTACATCTCCCGCTCAAGAAGTGAAATTAGGCGGAGTTAGCTTTTGGGATTTAACTGTTTCATATCCGGTCACTGTTCATCTGACAATTTGTGGTAGAATAGCCAACCTGCTTGATAAAGATTACGAGACAGTTTATGGCTATCGTACTCCAGGACGTGAATATTACCTCACTGGGAGCTATAACTTCTGATTTGAATAAACCTGTCCGCCCGACAGTTTTAGTTTTTGATTCTGGTGTCGGTGGTTTATCCGTTTACCAAGAGATCCGGCAACTGTTGCCGGATCTCCACTATATATACGTATTTGATAATGAAGCATTCCCTTATGGTGAAAAATCGGAAGAATTTATTATTGAACGAGTCGTTAAAATTGTTGATGCCGTTCAGCAAAAACATTCTTTGGCAATAGTCGTTATTGCATGTAACACCGCAAGTACCGTCAGTTTGCCAGCTTTGCGTGAGCGGTTCCGTTTCCCGGTGGTTGGTGTGGTTCCAGCGATAAAGCCCGCCGCGAAGTTAACTCGTAATGGCATTGTTGGGCTACTGGCGACGAGAGCAACAGTTAACCGAGCCTATACAAAAGAACTTATCGAAAGATTTGCGATAGATTGCAGAATTGAATCTATAGGTTCTGCTGAGTTGGTAGAATTAGCCGAAGCTAAGCTGCATGGTGGTAAGGTATCTTCCGACGCTTTAAAAAAGATACTGAAACCTTGGCTCAGAATGAAAGAACCACCTGATACGGTGGTATTGGGTTGTACTCATTTTCCACTATTGGCAGAAGAATTAGTTCAGGTATTGCCTGATGGTACCCGCTTAATTGATTCCGGTGCCGCTATTGCCCGAAGGACAGCTTGGTTGGTTAAACATCAGGAGAATCTTGTTTGTACTTCAGCAGATAACCTTGCTTATTGTATGAAGATGGATGCTGAGACTGATGAATTAATCTCTGTTTTGCAGGAATATGGATTCTCAAAACTGGAGAAATTGATAATTTAAGTTAAATTTGGCGTAATAATCAGCAGTCGTTAACTTTTTTTAAAATAACTATTGCCAGCGCCGAAGAACCCCCTATAATGCGCCACCACTGACCGACACAACGCTGACAAAACGTGTGAGGCCAGGCAGAGCAACGTGAATAAGCGCTTGACTCTGCGGGCGAAAAGCGTAATATACGCAGCCCGGCTGAACGAGAATATTACTTTTTATTTCAGCCTGCTCTTTAACAATTAATCAGACAATCTGTGTGGGCACTCACAAGACGGTATCACAAAAAAATACACTAAAGTCTTGAAGAGTGAACAACAGTTAATTCATTACGAATGAACAGTCAGTTTCTTTGAGCATCAAGCTTTTAATAGAAGAGTTTGATCATGGCTCAGATTGAACGCTGGCGGCAGGCCTAACACATGCAAGTCG
>NZ_JBHFKW010000056.1:0-21339 GCF_042879395.1 Photorhabdus sp. RM322S | reverse complement strand
AAATGGCTAAGTTAGATCAGGCATCAAATTCAAATTGCAATACACAAAACCATAATTACGTTATTGCAGAATTAAAGAGAGATCAAACCGTCTTGAATTATGCGCTATTTAAAGCCCGTGAAAAATTGCAGGAACTGCGACCGCTTATGAACCCTACTCAGTGTAGTGAAACTGATATTCAGCGTTACAACGGTGTTCTTGATATGCTGGATAGTATATTCTCATCTGGTGAAAAAGAACGTCAAAATTTGTATCACAGTATGATTATGTCCGGCGTTCAAATCATGTCAGGTAAATTAAGCGTTGAAAAGCAGCAAACTATGTTTCAAGCCTCTACACCTGTGCAGTTAGATAGCGTATTGAGTCAGGCAGAATCAGAAATCTGGTCCGAACTACAGCTATTATGCGACAACAGGGCAAAGTGAACTAAGAGTGCTGAAAATGAAAAAGTCATTATGCATTTCTCTATTGCTATTTACTGCACTGGTATCAGAACCCGTCATGAGTAGTAACTATTCGGCATTAGACGGGATTAAAGGACAACGATATTCTGATTTAGAGAAATACAAGTCGAATTGCTCTGCCTGTATGAATGTTGTCAGAGATATCATAAATATTCGTTATCAAGCATGTGGTCAATCCGTATCAGATGATGATGTGATCATACGGGATCCATTATATGGATATTTAAACAGCATCAATTTTATGATCGGAGAAAATGCTTACAATAAAATTCTGACCATCTTCAGAGAAGAAAGAGACTGCACTAACAGCTTAAATTGGCTTGATAACGCCAATAAAAAAATAGAGCCTTTGTTAAATAAACCTAAGTGATGGTGACTTAAAAGTTAACACCATATTCTTTTAGCTAATTTTCTTTTGCTGTTCTGACTTAAAACTTCAAAAAGAAACGCCGCTTTGCGGCGTTGTTTAACCCTAGTGTTGGTACTTTTTTATAATAACTAATGCGAATATAAAGTTTATATAAGTATTACACACAAATACACTTATGTGTGTTAACGCATATACACATAAACACAAATATACATTGATTGATTTGTGACTTTCACTGATAATATAGAAAACACATTTACACATATGAGGGTTACAAGTGAAGGTCATATCATTTCTAAATCCCAAGGGTGGATCTGGTAAAACTACTACTGTTATAAATGTTGCTACTGCAATGCGTAATGCAGGTTTAACTATCGCAGTTGTAGATACAGACCCCCAGATGAGTCTTACAAATTGGTCACAGGAAGGTCATTGTGCATTTGATGTATTTACCGCAGCAAGTGAAAAGGATGTGTACAGTATTCGCAAAGATTTAGCTGAATACGATTATGGTATCGTGGACGGTGCTGGTTCGTTGTCGGTAATCACTTCTGCGGCTATTATGGTAAGCGATCTGGTTATAATACCTGTTACTCCAAGCCCACTTGATTTTTCAGCGGCAGGAAGCGTTATATCGGTTCTTGAAGCACAAGCATATAGTAGAAAAGTTGAAGCTCGTTTTTTGATCACACGTAAAATTGAGCAGACGTCAATGCTAAGTGTGTTAAAAGAAAATCTGAAAGAAACAGGCATACCTTCTTTTAAAACTGCAATTTCACAAAGGCAGAGCTATATCAAGTCAATTCTAGATGGTCAGAGTGTTTTTGAAACTAATGACGGTAACGCTAAAGGTGAAATTGAGATACTGACAAAAGAAATCTTAAAAGTGTTTGAATAACACTCAAATACACATATGTGTTAATACACAAGAACACACATGCGCTTTTGCATAAATGAGTGTAAATAGAACAAAACTAAGAGATATTTTTATGGCACTTGAGAAAGTTAATACTACTAGTAAAACCGCAAAAATGAAGTATGGTGAGAACAGAGATTTAGATAAGATATTGAATAATAGTAAGAAAACAAAACGTATTAATGTCGATCTCGATGAAGATATTCAGATTCGCTTTAAGGCTGCTTGTGTTAAACACAACACAACGATGAAAAACGTTATCAATGACTACGTTCTGCACTGGTTGAAGGAAAACGAATAAGTCACTTTCGCATGTACTGTGTTCAATTGGGGATGATTAAATATCATCCCTGTGTTTTGTAAGTCCATCTACTAAATCAATATAAGATCCATCACTTAAGTCCACTTCATACGGCTTTCTATTGCCAGAAACGTTCAATAGTGCAGGTTCATTATCATTTAATCGGGGTTTGCGACACGGATAGAATCACCTAATGTGGGTTGAAAACTGCCGTTTAGGGGTTTGATGCTCAGTGGAGCGAAAAATCACGTTAAGTAGTTTTTGATTAAAAAATTAGGAATTTCGATTTAAATATTGTGACAACGGGAATTATAAACACATGAAAAAATTAACAAATTATGAAAACGGGATATTAACTGCGTGCGCAATTTTGCAGGAGATTCACGGGCAAACCCGCGCAGCAGGAGATATTATAAAAAAAGTTAAACTAACTCATGCTAATTGTGTAGATTTAAACTTGAAAGGTCTGGATTGATGAGAGTTTTGGCTATTTTTGCCCATCCCCCGATAGGGTTCAAAATTGATGAAAAAAAATAGCCAACTTTTAAATAACCACTTCAATCGGCAATCTTGTATTCATTCAGCTAAAAATCTTCCATAGAGATTTTATAGTGATGTGATCGGCAGATTGAAAAATTATTTTTTGGGAGGATTGAAAGCTATTTAGGAATGATGGCTACATATGTCAGAACTCGGTTGCTTAAGTTATACACCTGTAGCTGAAATCCCGCGAGGAGAGGATGATTCTGACGTCATGGGTGTGAAAGCAGTTTCAATCCATCTGGGGGGTGTTTTGACTTAAACGGGTTCTTCGGCGGAACCCGAAAAGAGTATTAAAATCTTAACGCTAACCAAGTATCCATTTTTTTCTCATCAATTTTGGGGGCGTTTGGCGAAAGGGAAATTAAAGTACGCTAAGCAAAAAATGCCAGGTTGGGTTGTACACCGGAACCGCCGAAATTTCCGTCAGATTGCTCATGGCTTAGGGACGACGTTGCCATCTCAACGGTTTTCTCGAGTATGCCATAACCGCAGCACGTAGATGATTGAATCAATAACCTCGTAACGAATCTCGTACTCTCCAACCAAAATCCTCCTAACCTCCCGTGGCTCGAACTGGAACAGTTGTTCCCCAATACGAGGGTTGGTTAGCAAAATGGCCGGTGCCTGAGTCAGTGCCTGCACAGCTCTAGCCGCAGCTGGCTTGTTAGCCAGAGACAGAAATTCATACAAGCGCGCCAAATCAGAGAGCGCCTTACTGGTCCACTTCAGTTCCATCAACGCGGCATCGGCAGTTGCATGTCGGTACCGAGGCTGTCAGCCCAAGCCTGCACCGCTAGGTGATCGATAACCCGACCCGTATCCACGTCTGCCAGCGCCTCTTGGGTCAGGCGATCACGATCCTCTTCCTGGGCGATCCATGCAGAAAGTGCCTGTTTCATGATCCAGCCACGTGAGCGGTCAAGTCGGGCTGCCATCTGGTCCACTTTGTCGGCCATCGGCAGTGGCACGTGTGCGGTCAGTACCTTGGTTGTTGCTAGTGTCATATTACTCTTCATTTACCGACTCCTTATTTTTATTTGATTCAAAGTTAATCATACTGATTTATTTTAAATCAATCAAGATAGTGTCAGTTTGGGCTATACCCTATCCTGATGTCAGGTACTTTATGTAAAGCATATCTCTCAAATTATCAGACTGGCCTACCCATGAGTAATGTTGGCCACTGTATTCGAATTTAACAACCCATTGACCATCATCACGGCGATGTGGTGCAGAAAATCGGGGGCGTTCAGTCGGTTCTGGATTTTCTTCCGCTTCAGGGGGCGATTCAGGTTCCTGTTCCTGTTCTGGTTCTACCTCTATTTCAGGTTCAGTCTCATCTATTTCATCATCGTCAATGGATTCATCATCTACCAGTTCCTCGTCGTCGTTGTCCTGAATAATGATTTTTGGTGATGTATCTATTTCGATTGCGAGTCGTTACAGATAATGACTTAACTGAGCAAATCAATTTCCTAAACTTTGCAACAGTGCCGTAAGTAGAACATCAAACCCCTATTACAGATGATTATGTGGATCTTGCGTCTGATGCAACACCGCTAATACTTCAATACCCGTTGGAACCTCACGATAATAAATAATGTGGCTCTCTACGGGAAAACTCAGTACACCAAAGTAAAGATCTTCACTACGATCACGGCCAGAGGATGGGTGACGATCAAGAATTTCCGTCATGGTCATGCGCAACGAAGTAACATAAACTTCCGCAACATTTGGCCCCCATCGACGCATAGAATAGAGTTTTATTGCACGAATATGCTCTCTGGCCTTCTTAGTAAACCGAACCCCCATCCCTAAGCCTTACCTTCAAGTTCATCAGGCGTCAACGGTGAAAACACATCATCAATACTATACAATTCGCCACGATCAGCTTGTGCAATAGATTCAGCCAGAACGGTTTTCAAACTCTGTAGCTTGAGCTGCGCGAACTGATCATACTCTTCAGGAGAAATGACTACAGCCACACGCTTACCATGTTTACTAATTTCTACAGGCTCACGCTGCACCTTCATAAGCAGATCACCAAATTGGTTCTTAGCTAATTGTGCGGGAATAACTTCCATACATCACCTACCATCTAAAATAGCTTGAATAGCTATAATAGCCAAAAGGACAAAGAATCACCAGTACCACAATCATCATTTTCAGAAGACGACTGTTGTTTAACTTAGTTATGTTATCGGTTATCGCTTAATAATATTTCAATTGTCCGATATATTAAACATTATGGACAGTGAAAATCATCGACAAAATGGCGTCTTTTAAATCGAAAAACGACACATAGTACACACGCACGTCCACTAATCGATTTTTCAGACAGATATTTTCGCCTAACGTGAGTTTTCGTTCGACTGAGCATCAAACCCCGTTTATTGCAGGTTTGGTGCTTTTTGTTTTTAGGTCGCTACAGTTAGCAACAGCCTGTGTATCTAAATTTTTCTTGTACAGAGAAACGAAATAAACACAGCTATCCAAAAGATGACCAAAAATTACAGTCCTAAATTATTTATCTCCTCCATCCATAATCCTTATTAATTTTGCAAGTATTTTTTAGTAAAAATACGCAGATTGTCACTTTTCGGTGATCAGTAGCTGTGTTACCCTTTACTCGGTTAAATAGCCATTTAATGTAGTAAGAAAAAATCTTTTGCGATTTGCGGTGGTCATTGCAGTTAGACGCGCCAGAATCAACCCGAAATTTCACACCGATTTTTAGTATAAAGGAGAGGCAGATGGGAGAACTAATATTAAGTGACGCCGTAACAAGTATTGTTGATGTAAGTAGCAAGACGAAAAATGTGAACAATCCGGCTACCAGCTATCTGTTAAGGCTGCGCTCAAAGCAGAGCCAAAAAACAATGCGCTCATGCCTGACAACGGTAGTAAAAATATTCCGTTCATTGGACCCGTTCAGCTTTGACTGGTCGATTATGGATCGTGATTCTGTCCAGTTAGTCCTTCAGAAACTGATTATTGAGAAAAAGACGCCTAACAGCGTCAATCTGGTTTTAAGTGCTATTAAGGGTGTAGCTGAAGAAGCCAGAGCCTCGCGCATTATAGACAGTGATACCTATCAAGACATTAGAAGTATCCGACGAGTTCGAGGTAACAGAGTTGGTAGAGGAAGGTCACTCAGCAGCGAAGAAATAAACATTATTTATCAGTATCTTGACAGTATTAATACTGCGACCGCTATACGTGATGCTGCCATGATCTCGCTGATGCTGGGATGTGGGCTCCGTCGCGCTGAAGTCACTTTACTGGAATACGGTGACATAAATTTTGACGGTTATTCAGTCAGAATCATGGGGAAGGGCAATAAAGAACGGGAAAACTTCATGCCGGATGATACCTACCGCCGCACAAAATTGTGGATTGATACCGTAAGAGGGGACCATTCAGGGGCAATATTTACGCGTATTCGTAAAAATGATGATGTAACATGCGATAGAATAACAACGGATGGAATACGCTATATTTTTGATAAATTGGTAAAAGAAACTGGTGTTGACTCATTTACACCGCACGACTGCCGCCGCACATACGGAACAAAGCTGTTGGAGAACGGAGAAGATCTACTGACAGTCAGAGAGGCTATGGGTCATAGCAGCGTTACTACGACACAACGCTATGATAAGCGAGGAGTAACACGCTTAGAAGCTGCCGCACGTAATCTACAGTATTAATACATAAAGGGCTTAAAGTGAGATCTAATACACACGTAATTGAAACAGAAGCAAAAAAGATAATTAATAATCAGATACCTAGCACTGATTGGGTGTTACGTTCAATTGATGAACGTGACTATGGTACAGATTTTATAATTGAAGTATTTGCAAATAATCAACCAACGGGAAATTGTTTTTTGTGCAATCAAAAGGCACCAAAGCGATATTTGACGATGATGTAAAAATGAATAACTTTCCAGTTAAGACAATAAAGTATGCATTATTATTCAATGTGCCATTTTTTGTATTTTATACGTCTATCACATCTAAGGAAACTAAATTTATTTGGTTGCAAAAGTATGTTGAAATTGAGCTGAATAAAAATAATCCTACATGGAAAAACAAAGATTCAGTAACGCTATATTTCCCTGAAGAAAACAATCTAGGTAAAAATATAAACAAAATAAATCATTTATTAGAAGCGCATCGTGCTACTAGCCAAAGTTTGATTTTCTTAATAATCTATGAAGAATTATTATTTCATACTGAATCTGTATTAGTAGGGCAATATGGCGTTAGTGCTTTTTGTATAAAACTTTGCGAGAAGTTAATTAAAACACATTGGGTTATTAATTACTACTCCGTTAATTTAGAAAATCATGGTTCTGATATTAATATTTTTAACCTGAAAGATACATTTGAGGACATCCTCAATAACAATATAATCACCAGTGGAAATAGAATACTGATTAACAAACAAATAGAAATTTTAGATAGTGTTAAAACAGTTATCATAGCTTCAGAAAATTTTGAAAAAATGGGTTATTAAGCCGCTGGAACTATACCGTTTTAAAATTAGTTTTTTAATTGAGTTGGATTTAATATGAGAAATTTGACTGTATGGACCACCTCTGAAATAACAAAGTTTTTTGGAATGATAAATGAACCTTTTTTTATAGAAAAATTATGTAGGTTCACAGGAAGAAGCCGGAATGAAGTCATATCACAATTAATAAATTTTGGTCTTTGTGAGTTAAACAGTAAAGAAAAGTCTGTTTCTGCATCAAAATATACTAATTTACTGTATGTAACTTCTCATGCTTCATTTATTCCAAAATTACTGGAGCTTGGTTGGATCTATGATTTATCACATAGAGAAGAATCATTAAGAGCACCTGAATGGTGGATTAATTCAGAGCAATTCCCTATCAAGCATGTAGATGAAATAGAACGCACCAATACAGTGTGGGTGAATGCGGAAGTTCGGTCTGTACTTGGTATGATGAAAGATAATATCAACCTCGATGAAATATCGGTTAAAATAGCAAGAAATCAACAAGCTATAAGGAAAATGCTTGTTGATATGGGAATCGTAGATGATTGTACCGATAAAATAACTTTCTTACCTGAAGTTAATGAACGTAAGTTAGCAAAATACAGTTTCAATAACGCTCTTGTTCTCATTGATTACGGATGGAATATTTCTGAACACAGTTTAATATCTCCTTATTGGTGGATTGAAAAAAACAATACAGCCAGTAATATAAATAACACCGTAATAAACAGGAAAAAACTCACAACTGATGAAAATAGAAACCTGTATAATTTTATAAAGTCAGATATTGATAAAATCATATTGCATTTAAGGAGCAATATTTGTTTTGAATCAATAAATATATTAGAGCATGGTGGTTTTAAATTAATGGATTTAATTGAATACATTGGGATTGCATCATGTAGATCGGACATAGTAGTGAAAAATGATAAAATTCCCATGTCATTTTTTATGAATAAACCATACAATACCAAAAAAGAATTAATAAAATCAGGGTGGTATGTTAATGGTGATTACTTGATTTCTCCTGAATGGTGGATAAATGAAAACCAATAAATACTTAGATATGCTAAAGGTAGTTGCATTAACAGCCTCATGTTTTTATCCTGCATACCTTTTGATTAGGAATAATCAAAAATTAGATATCATTATGATTTATATTCTTGTAACTATGGCATTCATTGGTGAGTTAATTAATTTCAACTTATTAATCACTATAGTGAAGTTTTTAATTTTAATAATGTTATTGTTAGTATATGTATATTGCTATTATGTATTTTTCAAACCTGTTAATGATGGGTCTATAAAATCTATTGGGTTTAGGAAAATTGATGATAAAAAATCATATCTGACTTTTTCAGAAGAAAAAAATCCCATTTCTTAGTGTTAAATATAAGCAGCCATCTGAATATGTTATGGTTTGGTGGCTATTTAAAAGCAATGGTGATTTATGCGAAGCATAAAAAATGATACTATTGCTTCACATAACTAAGAAAAACACGCAACGATAAAAGGTACATTACAGCTCTGGTCTATCTGAAAACTGAAGCTCATGAATTTAATAAGTACCTTTGCTATCGTCCTAACTATCCGTATTGCATACGTTCTAATACGCAAAAGAAAACCTAGTTTCTACACTTTAACTCTACTCATAGTCTCTCTCATCGTATGGTCCATTAAATCATATGTACTGGACTACTACATTGTCCCTACATCTTCAATGGCTCCGACTTTGAAAGCCGGAGATCTGATTCTCGCAAGACCAATCAACACAGGGCAGGATCAACTTATGCGCGGAGACATTGTAGTCTTCAGTGCCCCCGCTTTCCCCTCATTCATTTATGTAAAACGCATAATAGGATTGTCCGGCGACATGATTACTTACACCGCAGATAAAGCGATAAAAGTGAACGGAACGGTGATCGGGCAGCTTAAATATCAAACAAAGAATTACAGCTCATATTTGGCTTATCAAGAGCGCAGTCCACAGCCATATGAGTTCGTGACAGATAACAATAAAGCATATGTAAAGCCAATTTATAACCAGTGGGTCGTACCTGATGGATATGTATTTGTCATCGGTGATAACAGGGATCATTCATGGGACTCACGTTTTTTTGAAAACCCTGTTGGGACCCCACGAAATTTACGTGGGTTGGTGAGAAAGGAACTTTTGATTAGCCGGTATTTGAATACCGCTTTAACGCTTGAATTTATGAAAAGTGACTTTGATATCGGGGAGAATAGCTTAAATGTAATTTCAAACGCACAAAAAGCAGAGGGAAATGATGATTCTGAATAGAGGATTTATCACATTTGCTTGTTTTATTTTATCTTCCTGCGGGTCCAGCTTGGGGGCTTTACCAGCACAGCATCAACACCATATCGTCAGCTCAACACAAACTAACAATGTCCAGTTGAGCGGTTTCACAGCGATTGCAGATAGCTTTGTGCTTACCCGTGAAATAACCGGTCTTGAAACTAAAGGGGGTCCAGTGGAAGAACCCCCGAAAATGACGAGTGAAGGGTTCTTTCGCCGGAAATTGTGTCACTTGGTTGGCGGCCATTGCTGTGCAGCATGGAGGACGCGCAGCACTATCACTGAGCTGCTTTCGTCTTCTATGCGACAAACCATCACATAGTTCGGTCGCACCACGATTTCGCGAGTGCCCCGCACACGGCCCGCTTTGTAGAGTTTCGGGTTTCGTGCTGCGATCTCAACCTTGGCTTTGAAATCCTCATCCAATTCAAGTGCCGCCCGGGGGTTGTCCTGTGCAATGTAATCAAAGATGTTTTCCCTGTCAGCCTCTGCCATCGGTCGCCAGACAATCTTCATTTGTTCCCCATACTCTTGCGCAAAGCTTCGCGTTTCGCGGCAAACCTGGCTTCCACGACCTCATGCGGAATGTCAGGGCGCGGATCATCAATACTGGCCTGGATCTGTTCACGGAACCAGGCATCATAGGCGGCAGCCTCATGCGCTCGTTTCAGGGCTTCGGCGCGATCGGGTCGCCGGGCGGTAGTAATGGTGTCGGGCGTATAGTTCGACGAATCCACATCGAAACGGGCAATGCCAATGTCCTTTAGGTACGACACCAGTGTTTCAAAACGGCGGAAGAGCCGCACATTGCGACTGCGCTGCGCGGCCAGCGGGCGCTCCAGAATCCCGTACTGGACCATGACGGCCCATCCGCCAGGCTGGCCGACGATGTGTGCCCCCCGGACGGCACCGGCTTCAACCAGGCGGGACAGCGTAGTGTGATCGATGGTTTCTGTTGACATAAAAGTGGCCTCTGTAAGAAACGCGGTGCGTTTGATAGATATCATTATTGCAAATTACTATAAATCGCACAACAATCAACAGAAGCTGGCGGTTATTGTTTACCATAACGCCACATTACGCGCCCTGACTCGTCATTTTCGAGGGTTCTTCCACTGGACCCCTAAAGAGATAAAGCAGATTTATATGGTACAAGGGAGTGATAGCACAGTAATAAAAATAGATATGGCTTCAATGCCATGTTCCCTTCTTTTAAAGAACAATAAGAGCATTAGTGGTGATACATGGCTAATAACGGATATTGGCTGTGATGAATATTTTTAAATTGAGCATTATAAGTGCCATTTTTTTCTCTACTACTTCATACAGCAGACCTATTTTTATTGGTGACTCATTGGGTTATGAAATTGCTAAGAGCTATAGCAGCATGAAACCGATGGATGCACGGTATAAAGTAGGTAGCGGGTTAGAATCTAACAAATTGCTGAATTGGCAAAACTACGCCGAACAGTTTAATTTTGAAAGTTACGATACCGTTTTTATCATTCTCGGTACTAATGATCATATCCGAAAATCTGACAGCCTTCGTTATATTTCAAAAGCCAGAAACTTCATTCAGGCCATAAAAACAAAGAATCAAAACATAGTCTGGTTTCTACCACCGGCACTAAAAGACGTTGATAAAAATAATTTATTGAATAATACACGGCAATCAATAATACAAGCCGCACAGTTAGAAGGTATCAAAATATTAGATATCCGAAAGGTACTCGGTGATAACTACAATGAAGCGTTAAACGGCATACAGATTCGTACCACAGATGGTATACACATCACACCTAACGGTGCTCAACTTACCGTATCACAGCTACTACTGAAACAATAAATTGGAATGTTGTAATGAAAAGAAAGCGCAGATTCAAGAAGAAAAATCCATATGCTACAAATATGAACCTTGCATTTGTATTTTTTATAAGCATACTGGTTTTTTTTAAATTTAATACGTTCGCATTAATAGGGGCATTAGCTATACCATTCACAGCGGTTTATATAATGTCCCCTAGCAGTAAAATTCTCCGTTTACACAAAAAGAAAAAAAACGAATGGGCTTCAATCGGGGTTAGAAAAAATGCTCCCTTACGTAATCCACATCTTGCCTGTGTACTAATTTCAGTAATTACAGTCGCAGTGTATATACTTAGATATGATTATGTAATCACAAACATGATAATACAAATTTTGTGGGGTGAAGTAAAATCTGCTTACATTGATGTTTTTGGTCACAACTCGGCTAATTCCATTTTTTTAAAAAAATATATTCCTGTTTACTCTTATTACATTTTAAACATAATCCATTCTTGTACTGCATTTTTCATTGTTACATATTCTGCCAGCGTTTATTTTCGTTACAAACAGCAAACAATGTTTAAAAAGGTACTTTTAAACGCTGCACATCATAACGATGCTCTTGGGTTTATTCGTGAGTTATCGTGGAGAGAATTTGAGTAATTTATAAGAGAATTATTCAACAGTCTGGGTTACAGAGCTACAACTACAAACTACGGTCCAGACGGCGGTAAAGATATCGTTATGGAGCGGGACGGCATAAAGGTTTTTGCACAATGTAAACATTGGAAATCTGACAACGTAGGCGTAGCAGGAGAGCATAAAAATCTGTGGGGCAATTATGTGAGAGCAAGAAGCGGTAGTCTTGCAAATCACGTTCTGATGAAGTGCTGACCGGATAACCAATAGCTCTACTCGCTCAGATTCCCTGATAAGTATGACTTTATATCCAACTAAATAAAGTGCCCCACACTTTTTTATGCTCTCCATATTGTCGTATCATCTGGTGCAAAAGCAAAACGTCCAGGTCTTGAGTACATTGTATAAGTAGAGAGATTTGGGGAAGAATGAAACAAAAAACCCCGGCGTAAAGCCAGGGTTCTTCGGGTTGTTTAGTGTGGCGGGGCGAAGTGTTACGCCAGTGACACGGCACCATGCCGAACATTCCATTTAAGCTAAATCATACATACACGCCCATAAGCATGAAAAGCCGATCCGCTCACGTTGGTTTCATGCGGCCCATTTTGTTCAATTTCATAATAAAATATGCGGGGTTATTGTCAACAAAATTTATTACCATGTAGGCCCCTCCCTTCCTTCTCACTGAAGTTTGGTCAATTACATTTCTAAGTCCGGGCCATTGTAATCACGTTTTTGTCTTTCCCCATCTTGCTGTGTATTTGCTTTGTAATTTTCTGAAGCTTCATATATTCCCTCAGCTTGAGATACCACTGATTTAAAACAACCACTTTCTGACCAAGATCTTAAATCGTCGAAGTTATTTATTTCTGCTCTTTCAATTGCTTCTTCTGCTGCTTTTCTATCAACACTAGCCTCACTCATAATACGCTGAGTATAATTTTCTAATTCAACTTTAAACTGTTCAGGTGTTTCAATCGTTTTATCCTGGTTTGTTTGAAGTTCAATTTTGTCTATATAAAGCTTATACAAATCTTTGCCAGTAACGCCGGGGTTTTCCGTCTTGACCAGTTTTTCCAATTGCATACTCACTGTTACAGGCTGTGTCTGCTGCCATTTGATAAACTCTTCCCGATAGTTCCTGTTGTCCTGGAACGTGGACTCCAATACGCGCTCAATTTTAGAGCTGGATCGTGTCTTCGGAGTTGATGGTAATCGCGTTGCTTCCCATATATTCCGCACAGCATCACGAGTAGAAAACTGTCCTTTATCATCACGAACCGTAACTTGTACCGGTTTAGATTCTTTTAATTCTAAAGCGATTTGATGCCCCCGTTTGAAACCTTTCAGGGCATCTTTTAAACCAACTCCCCACTGAGTTGTTGTATTTCCGTCTCGATCCCTCAAAGTCACATAATAGCTATCGCTATTTCCTTCTTTATTTAAGTACGGCGCACCACCGTGTTTAACAATAGTCCCTTTTAAGCGCTCAACCGACCGATAAAACGGTAAATGTTCAGCGGTATGTTGTTGCTGGTTAGCTGATTGCTCTTGTTCTTTACGTCCGTCCTCGTGAGCCTTCCCTTTTTCTTGCTCATAGCTAGATGATACCCCGCCTTCAATAGTATAAGCTTCATCTCCCCCTGCTTCGCAAGCATTGTGCGACGTTCAGCAAGAGCTTGATTCATCTTCTTATCGGTGAAATGAATATCAAGTCCCTTCTCTGCTGCTACTTCTATGACCATATCTTTAAATTTCTGGGATCCTTTTATATTTAAAGTACTGCCGAATCGCCCTTGAGCAAGTTCTAATGCAATCGCTACACTGTCCTTACTAAGCCCATTTTTTCGCATACTGATGTACTTTCCAGTATCGATAAAGAGTGTTTTATCATTAGTTTTGTCCAAATAATGTACATTACCTTTCCTGGAACGCTTTGTGTAAATATTGCTTGCATCTAAATGCCTTTCAACATTTTTTCTTGCATCTTCGGCAACCTTAGAGTAATCAGTCGGATTACGTAATTTTTCAATAAACTGAGAAAAACGACCTTTCGCCTCTTTCTTTTCTTCCTGTTCAGGCGCACTAATTGTATAACCTGCCAACACTTTCTTATCAAACATGCTACGAATATCTTGACTTCCCATAGGATGACCCTCTTGTTTATTGAGAACTGCATCTCTGCGTTTTAAACGCTCAAAATTAATCACTGAAACAATTTGATTTTTTTCATCCTTGCTGAATCTATTGTCAGAAAGAACTTCCCTCCTTATTTCAAAAAAATCACGATCAATATTTCTCAAGATATTTTTCATTCTTGGAGAGATATTATTCTTCCATATTCTCCTAACCAACCATGCTGGCAAAGATGATGTTTTGGATATTTTATTAACACGCTTGAGTATAATAATTTCATTACCAGCTCTAGATATTTCTCCTACAGGAAAAAGAAAATCACCTCTTTTTTTAACTTCATCTAATGTAGGAATTCTGTTTTTAATTCTTGGAAAGAATGGAAAAGGATTTAACTGTATTCGTTGTGAGGATAATCCATTTCCTCTCTCATATTTTGCCACATATCCTGACTCGTATCTTGATTTCCTTGAGAAGTCGGTATTTCCTCTTCCGTCTCGTATAGTGCGTCGCAATCCAGGATTTCCGTTGGCTTGCTGGTCTGCCATGTGTAAACGTGCATCACCCGGCAATAAGCCTTTATTTCCTTGCCTTCGCCGTGAACCTGCCACATCGCCATTGGACAGGTTTTGCACGCTATCGGTAAATGGGGAAGCACTTCCTCTTTGAGTTTCAGTAAAACTTCGCTGGTTATTTGTCTGCCGTTTACTTCGTATGTCATTATAACCTCGATATTCACTATTAAATTTATAGATACATGAGTGCATAATTTCCGCCTTCAATTTATCATCAGAGGAATAATATTTATCCCTCAGCTTTTCAGACGAGATTTTATCTATATACTTAATTTCATCTGCACGTTTACCCCACTCTGAAAGACGACCTTCAATGATATATTTCTCCAACGGAGGTTTTGTAATCCTTCGGTGAACAATAAAATCATCACTGAAAATGCTTTCCTTTAGGTTAGTAAATTTTTTATCACCTTCTAATTTAACTGCGATATATTCAGTAGGCTTACCGGCGTTCCTGATTTTGGTTTCCCCGTACTGAGAAACGAGATCATAGAACGATTGCCTAGATTTAATATCCTCATTATAGACCCGCTGTAATATTTGGCTTTTGAAGTCTTTATTCTTCGCTCTAAAATCGTCCCCTTTATAGCGAGAAAGCATATCAGCATAACTTGTGGGGGTGAGTCGCATATTATCTCTTGGTGACTCCAACCCGTATTTTTGATTAATGTATTCTTGAAAAGCCTCAAAGTATTTTTCATTCTGCTTGTAATTTCCTACTGGATTCATTTCATTCCCGGACAACAAATTCTTCCTGGGCATGACGATGTGAATATGAGGTTTCCGGTCTACAATTCCCCCCGTCTTACGATCTTTCATTGTTTTAATCTTTGGAAGATGAGCTTCCGCATAAAAGTTAAACTCATCCTCAGAATATGATTTCATAAGGAAAGACTTAAACTCCTGCGTAATAGCAAAGAGCCATACCTCATCAATATGATCTTCTTTGAAGGAAAGAGTAAAAGTGAGATAGCGGTCTTGTCCTTTATCTGGAATGCTTTTATAAACCATTTCAGTTAAATCCAAATTTCCGTCTAATATAACTCGCTCGTCTAGTTCATCACGCGAGAATTCACGCCCGGATTTTTGACCTTCTTCTAAATATTCTTTGACTCCAGAATTATAACCCCGGCACCTAATCAGCATCTTCCACCGCCTTTTTCATAAGTGCTTCGATATTGAGAAGGGCGTTAAGAAACAAAATATATTTCTTATCTGATATTGTACCATTCTTATGAGAAACGTTAACTTTTAAAGCCAGCTGATTTATATTATTACTGGACTTATTAAAAAGGTATAATAGTTGCCGAGTATCTTTTACCTCAATATTTATAAAATCTTTTTTATCCAACACCAGTTTTCTAAAGAATGCTGAACGGCTGAGTTGGGATTCTTTTATCTGCTTTTCAAATAGCGAAAACTCATCAGGAGTAATGCGCAATGAAACCACGATCTCTTTCTTCTGTTTAGCAGCCATAAAGTTCCTACCAGGACTGGTGACGATGTTCCCGCCATGTGCGGGGTTTCAAAGGGGTATCCCCTTTGGCACGCGACTGTATGCAAAGGCCGACAGGCATTTGTATACAGTCGGTAACGTGCCTCTGTTTGAGTTTCGTGGTTGCATTAAATTTCACAAACCCCTTGACGATTGCACTATATTGCATTAAATTTCATTGCTCGGGATGAGCATTGCACTATATTGCACTGAGTTGCATTATTGGCAGTAACCATCTACAATGGGGCCAATCTCATCACATGGGGTAAATCATGTCAGACTGGCGTAAGAATCCTAGACAGGGGAGAAGTCAATTTTTACCGTTACTGGAAGAAATAAAGCAGCGTCTGGTTCTCGGTGAAACGATTAAGATGATTTTTGAATCATACCCTGACCTTAAAATAAGCTATCCACAGTTCACACGCTATATAAAGAAATATTGTGCAGCTGAAAATTATAAAACAGTGTCTAAAAAGACAGATGATATAAATGAGTCTAAGGAAGATGTTGCAAAAGAAACATCCCGGATAACTATAAGAAATCCGGCAGACTTAAGAAAACTTAGAAACCAATCCATTGATTTAGAAGAACTCAAAAACTCACTCGGAGATGAAAATGAAAGTAGCGATTCTTAATTATACCGGCACCGTTGGAAAAACTACCGTTGCAGCACATTTACTGTCACCAAGAATGAATAATGCGCAAATATTTGCAATCGAATCCATAAATGAAACAGCCGAAGGGTTAGGCATTGATGTCGAAAAAATGAACGGAAATAAATTCCGTGATCTTTTTAAGAAAATAATGTTAGAAGATTATGCAATCATAGATATCGGCGCTTCTAACATTGAAGATTTCATGAATAACATGATTAAATTCGATGATTCTCATGAAGAGTTCGATTACTTCGTTATACCTGTCACATCTGGTACTAAAGAACAAAAAGAAACTATACAAATGTTAGATACTCTTGCTGGCATAGGTATTCCACAAGAAAAAATAAGGATTGTATTCAACCGTGTTGATAGTGATGTAGACGATGAATTCCCATTCATTTTAGCTCGTTATAAAAAAGAAAAAAACTTCACACTTAACAAAAAATGCACAATTTTTGAAAATGAATTATTTGACGCTCTTTCAATTAAAGGGCTTACGGTTGATGCCTTACTTTCAGACACCACAGACTATAAATCCTTACTTAAAGCTAATAAGGAAGCAAGCGATAAAGAACGTAATATGTGGGCTGATATGTTTGGCCTCAAATCACTTGCAAAAGGTGTAAAACGAAATCTTGATTATGTTTATGACAACCTTTTCTAAGGAACAATATCGTATGCAGTACAATGAAAAAACTCCCAGAACGGCACGTGACGCACTTATAATCGAATTATTGGGTGATGTAGGTACTATCCACGACCAGATAAAGAACCTACCAACAGAAATTGAACAGGCGATAAGTAGCTCAATCAAGCTGGTAGCTGATGCTGTAGAAGATGCAGAAAATACTGCATTAAAGCTAGCAAAGAGTATCGAAGTCCAAAAAAATACGACAATCAAAGATATTGATGAGGCTGTTAAAAATAGCCTAGAACAACATACTGAAAAGATATTCTCAGATATAGATGAGAAAGTTAAATCTTTACAGCATAAAATTAATAACTTTGATTTGGCTGATCCCAAAGGACGGCGATTATCTTTTATCCTAGCTACAACGTTAATAATTATTTCTTTCTGCTTTGCAGCTGCAATATATGGTATCTACACTGGCGCAAACTCTATGGTAAATGAGCTTACCTTGATTATTTCAGCACAGGATACAAAAGAGAAAAGAGGATTATCGGCTCTTACTCCGCAGGCAAGAGAACAATATCAGGCCGCAACCCAAAACACCTCATCAAACTGATACATATCATCTAAAATAGAGCGGGTATGAAATACCTGCTCTATTTTTATCGAAAACCTGCTTAACAGCTACCGTGTTAAATCAAGAAAATATCGCTTCAATTTCAGAAGCACAGCCCTCTAAGCACCGGCAGCTTGCTGCCGTTGCAAAGACCCCGGAAATCACGCCCCTGACGTCGCTCCGCGCCATCAGGCCCGCTCACCGGGGGGCTTCGCCAGGCTTAACTAACCAAAATCATCGCGGAAAGCCTGTATAGCTTAGCAGGGATGGGGAAGTGTCAGGTGATCCCTGTTAAAACAGTACCGGCTTACGCCGGGCTTCGGCGGATAATCAACTGTGCCATATACAATATCCGTGTACCGCCTTCTATGCGCTACGCGCATGAAAAAACCCGCAACTAAGCGGGTAGTAATACCAGAATTTTTTTAATGACCACAGGCTACCTGTTGTGTCGTTTTGCTATCAATTAATCAATAAAAACGCTAACCGGTACACCAAAGCGAACTGAGAGTTTACGCATAGCTTCAAGCGTTAACGAACGTTCACCTTTCAAAATACGACTAACCAATGAACGCTTCCCTATTTCGTCCACAAAATCAGTCTGATTCAGGCCGTACTGATCCATCAATGTACGTAGAATTGCTACACCGCTTTGTGTGCTAGCAATACGTTCATTGAACTCTGTAAACTCTGGTGCATTATTTTCGTAGGTGTCAATTTTAGCCGTAAGCATATCGACCAGCGGACTATCTGGATTGTGCTCGACCAGATATTCTACCAGCTTCATAGCCTCATCATAATCTTTGCGGGAAGTGCTACCCCCTAAGAGAGGGACAATACTTACCAGGCCATTTGCTGCCTGAATTGCTTCGTTGATCATCATTCTTTATTCCTCCGGTAATAATCCGTCAATTTGTCATATTCTGCATGGGTTGATATGTGTTTGATAAAAATTTTCCCGCGCTCAAAATCTGCAAAAAACATCACTCTTAAATTATTGCCGCCAACATCAATGACCCACCATTTTTCCCGATATTTCATCCGATCCAGACTAGGGAATATGCACTTCATTTCATCTGGAGAACTGAACTTTAAGCGCCGCAACGACTTATATAGATCATCAAGTGCGGCGGAACTATTTGGGTAGCGGCGTGTAGCTAAATCAAACGGCTCCCTTGAAATAACATGCATTTCCATACCCCTTGTTTCCAATCTGGAAACAGTATACCGCAGGTGTATCATGTTGACAACATGGAAACAAATCATTTTACAGGAACATCAACATGGCTTCCGAAAAAGATTTTCTTTAGATCAAGCAGCCTAACGGAAGACTATTACCCCACAGGGGCACAGCACAAATTTGGAAGGTATGACTTAGGGAAGTTACACAGGCTAATCATTATATCACTTAAGCGCAAATTGTCTATCAAGCTCCCCCCGTAAAATGACACTTCAAAATCCCATGCTCGCCAGGAATAGATTTATCAGACTTTTGCGCCAGAGTTTACATCGCCCAATGGTAAATCCTGATCCCACTCATTCTTAACAGCCTGGATGCGCTGTTGCAAAATAGCAAACATAGCATCAACGACCGTTGGCAGAACAACCTCTGAATGAGCACCGGCAGCTAAATACCGGGCAAGATCCAACGCAGCCTGAGCAGCTTCCTGCTGCGGTGTTTTATCCGCAGGTAAACGGTGAACAGCTATCAGATCTGGATGCTGATTAGCTAGGAGCAGTAAGTAGTTATACTCACCAACAGATAATTTGGTGCCTGTCGTCCCTTTATTTTCTTTCTTTTGCCACGCGTTATAAACCATACCAAAGTGCTGTGCTGCTTCTGACAGGGATAATCCAGCTGCTTCACGAGCTGTAGTAACTTGTTCCGGGCTTGGCTTTTCAGTGATCATCATTTTCTTACCATTCAGAAAATTGATAAATTCGAGTGTTAGTTCCTGCAAGGGATACTTATCAGGCTTTATTACGTCCGAAATATTAACGTAATACTCTTCGTTAAGCGTTTCAAAGCGCTTTTCTTTGATGCCCTGTGTACGCTCTTCGCGGGTCGGGTTTGTGCGATCAAGCACCGTAAACTGTAGCTTGTACTGTTGGCCGTCACTATAGACAGCCAGCATCTTTCTGACTCGCCCTTTTGACCTTGTAAAAAATACTGGTTCCATTATAAACCTCTCAATATCTGCATGTAATGTACAGAAAGCGCGGGTTCGATACCCGCGCTGGCTGTTACCTCTCTAAATTGGATAAAAAACCCACAATTTTTATCAACTGGTCTTTGCTGAGATCGTGAAGTTTTAGCTTGTAAGTTTCCCCATACCCCTCCGCAACATCCCCGCTAATTCCTTGCGTTTCAATACTGCACATAACCCCATAATACCCGTTATAGTCACGGGTATTCACTAAGCGGGAAAGCAAATGGATCACCTGACACTTTTCTTCTCTCTGGCGATTAACCCCAGCCTGATCTGCGGCTGCAAATGCAATTTGCTTCTCGGCATCAACTAAAATTTTCTTTTTGATATCTTCGGCTATTCCCCACGGCCAGCGCGATGGCGAAACACTACATGTTGAATACTGACAATAACGATTGCTACGGATAACGCCCCCGGTGAGTATCAACCGATCTTTTTCTAGCCTAGCGCTGATTGAATAATTTTTTAACTCAGGATTCATCAATCTGATGCGGTAAAAATCGGGCTTCTCCCGCTTATCTATGCGCCAGCCTTTCCCTAGGAATGCGCAGACACGATTGAAAATTGGTTCGTACTTTTCGTTGAATTGATTCATAACTCCCCCTGGAATTGCTTATAAGGGGGCTTATACCCCCTCTTTTCTGTTAAGCCCGCATTTCTACAGCTCTGCGAGCTGTAGCCCGGCGCTTTCCATCAGTGCCATACATTTCGCGGATCTCATCCATGCTGTGTTCTTTGCGGTTCCAGCGGCTCTTATGCTCTTCCGGGCGATAAAACCATTGTTTTTTCTTCGGCGCCCATTTACAGCCCATTTCATTTAACTCACCTTTATGTTCTCTGGTTTCGCCGCTGATCCATACCCAATTTCCGATAACTTCATATACAACGCCTGATAAACCTGAAAGTGTCGTTAAAATATTTTCAAGTTCTTCGCCATAGTTATATCTGTCTTCTTCATCGGCAGACTGGAACTGATTAATTTTATCGAAATTAACCATTAGAAAGTCAAAGGCAGCATTAACCGCTTTCATCAGCTCTGCTCCTAGGGGTAGTGACCGGGTAGCTGCGATAACCGCCAACTTTTAAGCGGCCACTTCAATGGGCAGTCTCGTATTCATATCCAGCTCAAATATCCCATAA
>NZ_JBHFKW010000055.1:0-24159 GCF_042879395.1 Photorhabdus sp. RM322S | reverse complement strand
AAGATGATCGTCATCCCGTTAAAGCATTGGTACAAGGGTTAACAGGGTGTTTATATGGCGATAAAGGGTATTTGTCACAGGCCTTGTGCGATGAACTGGAAGCAGAAGGAATAACGTTAATCACTCATGTCCGTAGTAACATGAAGGCAAAAGCGTTATCTCTCTGGGATAAGCTGATGTTAAGAAGGCGATTTTTGATAGAAACGGTCGTGGATCAGCTCAAAAATATTTCTCAGATAGCGCATTCAAGACACCGTAGTCAGCTCGGTTTTTTATTGGAAATCGTCGCGGGCTTAATTGCTTATACATTCCAACCTAAAAAACCGAGCTTGAATTTACGGGATTGTGATATCGCTATTTTTAAACAAAGCTGAGGTTAATTATGCTCCATCTCCAACCAGCCCTTGTGTACTAAGACATGCAGTCTTTTCATCCAAGCAGTCCGTAGAATCAGTGAGATAGGCTACAGAACCAACATTGCTTAAAAATAAAACAAAAGGCATAGGTGTATCGGTATTATGGAAAGCTATTTATGTCACCAGGTTCACTCATGCCTCTTTCCAGTTTTAGAATTTCTTTCAGATTATTGTTAAATTTCAGATCAAATTTGTCCATAATGAATTCCTTAAATTTTAGTAAGTTTATTTTGGCAATCACGCCAATTTTTGATCATCTGTAATAAATGAGCAATCTTAAAGAGACCATAAACTCCGCTTCACAGCTAACAGTTATTTAGAGAAAAATTACTTTCAAAACAACCACGCTACCGCCAATTTATATGCGTGAATGCAATATAAATATAACACTTATCACAAGTTTATTTTTTTACCTTTAATTTAAATCAAAGTCAAACTCAAATAAATATGAACTGTTTTTTTGAGATAAAGATCAAAGATAATTTAAATAAGTGAATATTATTTAATGTTAATTACGAGTTCTATTATTTATTTTTCACAAAAACATGCTACATCAGTAAATTAATTTGATATTTTCCCTATTAGTCATAAATAAAGAAACATTTTCTCGAAAAAATAAATAATTTAACATTCTACGCCAAACAACTTACGAGAACCTCTAAATACTTCCCTTAATCGCGAAATTGAGTAAAATACAAACAATGTCGTTCCTGACAAGGTAACCTCATCATGATGATTCGCTCTTCTCAGCAAAAATATCCTAGTGCAGGTAATTTACCTAAGCGCTATGCTTACTTATTGGAAACATTAAGCATGTTTGAATTACCAGCGAAGCTTCCTGACAGAAAATATCCGAGAGTAATGAGGCGTAAACCGCAAAAATACCCGGTAAAAAGAGAGGCCAGTCAGCTTAACTGACTGGCATTAGGACAAATAGCCCGTTTTTATCTTACTTTAAATAATATCGGCTGACTTGCTGCGCTTTCAGCCAATGATTGACTTTATCATATTCAGCCTGCATCTCACGGCTACGTATTTTCAGTGGTGTGAGATTGAAATAGATCTGGAACGTTGACTGCTGCTTATTCTGTAATGTGGGATCAGCGCCTGACTTCAACAATATCAACGCCAGTTCCGGTGAGTTAATTTTAGCTGCAATATGTAACGGAGTATCCCCAACCCGATTAACCAAGTTGGGGTTAGCTCCTGCTATCAGCAGTAATTTAACCTGAATCTTTCTCCCTACCTGAACCGCAACATGTAAAGGTGTTGCTAAAGTGACAGGATGAATAATATTCACATCAGGCGAGAATGATAATAAAGATTTGAGATAATCAGGATTGCTGATTTTTACAGCCGTATGTAAAGCACTTTCTTGTTGTAAACCCGGTTGAGCAGGATCAGCGCCCTCTTTCAGCAAAGTATTAATATCATTCATTCGCTGATTGAATATCGCCCATTGCAACGGATTTATATTTTCTTCATCCTGCTGAAAATTCAGTTCAGATTCAAGCTCAACGACTTCACAGATTTTCATAATATCCCTTTGCAATCATGCAGAAACGATTATATTTGATTCGTTAAGCATCACCAAAGACTCTTCTTGCCGTTCATTATTTAAAGATATCCAAGGTTTATATATCGTTAATAATTCCAACACCTTCTTAAGAGAATGTGCATTGAATCCACGCATCAGAGAAGGAAACCATTTGTTCGATTCGCCCCAATCACCATTATATTTCAGTAAAATTTTATGTCCTATCGGCTGAGACACTGGCAGTTTCTGTTGTAATGAATCAAGCACGTCATATTCCACAACATAATGCCGTATCAATCCATTCTCAGCTCTATTTCTGCCCTCTTGTGGTGAAAGCCCCAGATTTTTCATCATACTGTCGGAAACACCGGCTGAATTAAATATCACCGCAGGCTTTCCAACTGATAATGCCGCTGTTGCCGCTAATCCTCCCCCCAAAGAATGCCCAGTAAATAACATATTTTCCCCAAACGCCATTCTGGCAGTACGGGCTAAATCAACAGCCTGATGGTATTGCGCTTCATCAAACCCAAAACCTTGCCGTAAGTTAGTCAATATATCTTTCAAATCGTTAGTACCCGCAAAAGCAACGATATGGAGATCACCATTACGATAAATACCTGCCTGAAAACCCGTTGTTTCATTTCTCAAATTTGCCGGTTCTATTCCTGCATTTAATAACTCGCTATCAGAAAGACGGACATAATCACCAATTCCCATAGTGGTTCTTATATAGACATCATCAGAAATCAAAGCCAACATATAATCAATTTCATGAGATTGTTTACCATTAATCTGTTCCGCTTTAATTCCTGTCATTGATTTTAAATTGATGTTAATACTCTGTGCATTAACTAATGATTGATAAATTCTATTGTTATTTTTAGTCGTTTCTGAGAGAGAAGAGACTTCAGTGGCCGCTTTCTTAATATTCTCGGTTGGAACAGAAGGTGATGTAACAAGCTGAAGATTATTTAAAACAGGAAAATCTGAACCTATTGATAGATTGATACCAATTGATAAACTCATAAAATTCCCTAACGATAGTTGAAAATAATTAGCTATTTAATTGGTGCAATTAATCTATCGGCAGGAAACAACATAAGGTTGAATAAATGTTTAAATTTTGTTAATAAAAATGATGAATTGTGATTTCTATCTCTGATATCAGCGCAATTTCTACCTAGTATTTATCAGCAACTTGGATACCAGTCATCATTTCTATCTCCACATTCATGCAATAAACCAAATCATCAAGAACATCATCCTGGTTATTTGGTCAAACCAATATCTCTGATGCTTGTATACCAACACGAATGAGGATATCTATTGATTCAACCCAGTTAATTTCATATAGTTACTATAAATATATTGTAACCTTATGGTTTAAATAAATATTTATAGCCAATTACAGAGAAATTATTTTAATAAATTTTCAAAAACACGTTACGACATTGAAATATTTATCAAAAATTTCGTTTTAGTGTTCATTAAAGGTTTCCCTCTGATTTTGGAATCGGTAAGCTAACGTCCATCTGGTAATTATATAAAAAGGATTTGCTATGTCCGCATCTCTCACATGGCACGACGTGATCGGTAACGAGAAAAAACAACCTTACTTTCTCGACACACTGGCTTATGTCGCAAAAGAACGTCAGGCAGGTAAAACCATTTATCCGCCGCAACAGGATGTATTTAATGCATTCCGCTATACCGAATTGGCTGACATTAAGGTTGTGATACTTGGGCAAGACCCTTACCACGGCCCTAATCAGGCACATGGCCTCTCTTTCTCAGTTCAACCTGGTATTCCTGCGCCACCTTCACTGGTCAATATGTACAAAGAGCTGGTATCCGATATACCCGGTTTCCAAAGCCCAAATCACGGCTGCCTCATCAGTTGGGCCAAACAAGGGGTGCTCCTGCTCAATACCGTATTAACCGTAGAACGTGGTAACGCTCACTCTCACGCAAATCTGGGCTGGGAAACTTTCACTGATAAAGTCATTGCCGCGATTAACGAGCACCGCTCAGGCGTAGTTTTTCTTCTTTGGGGATCTCACGCCCAGAAAAAAGGCAACTTTATTGATACCAATAAACACCATGTTCTCAAAGCACCTCATCCATCTCCGCTGTCTGCCCACAGAGGATTCTTTGGCTGTAAACACTTTTCAAAAGCCAATGAATTGCTGGAAAAACAAGGAATGGTGCCAATTAACTGGACACCTGAGTTGCCACAGTGAAAAAATGCCGCCCCGGTTGGAGCGGCATTGATTATCTACACTGAGCTAAAATTACTTTGATACGGCTACCATTGCCGGACGCAATAAACGGCCATTTAAGGTATACCCTTTCTGCATGACCATCATGACATGATTCGGCTCATGCTGATCGGATTCCATCATGGTCATAGCCTGATGAACTTCAGGATTAAAAGGAATATCAGTGTCGCCGACAACTTCAATACCAAATTTACCAACAGCCCCCAGGAAGGATTTCAACGTCAGTTCAATACCTTCAATCATTGGCGCTATTTCGGTATTGGTGCGATCTGCTGCCTCCAGAGCACGCTCAAGATTATCAATCACCGGCAACAGTTCATTAGCAAATCTTTCCAGCGCAAATTTATGGGCTTTTTCTATGTCTTGCTCAGTACGACGACGGATATTTTCAACTTCAGCTTTAGCACGCAAAATGGCGTCACGTTCACGCTGTTGTGCCTGTCTGAGCTGTTCTTCCAGCTCTGCGACTCGTGGCTCAACAACGCTTTCAGTCTCTGATGCTTCTGCTTTATCCGCACTGCTTTGCTGTTCAGATACAACTTCCATATCTTCCGAGACTTGCTCGTCAGGCATTTTTTGTTCTTTACTACTCATGAATATCTCCGCGTATTTGGCATTAATCTCGCTACTTAGCTTATTATGGGGATCTAAACTGGGGATTCAAGGGAACCCGTCATATTGTGAGGACAAAACCTCTTGCTGAAGGAAATTACAACGATGAATAAAAAATTCAAATGCATTGGTATTGTTGGTCATCCTCGTCACCCAGAAGCACTCGCCACTCATGAGATGCTTTATCATTGGTTAAAATCCAAAGGTTACTGCGTCATTGTTGATCGCCAGGTAGCCAAAGATATTGGTTTAAAAGATGCACAGACCGGCGGCCTGACTGAAATTGGTAAACAAGCTGATTTAGCCGTCGTTGTTGGTGGCGACGGCAATATGCTGGGGGCTGCCCGGGTTCTTTCCCGTTATGACATTAAAGTCATTGGGATTAACAGAGGTAATCTGGGTTTTCTGACGGATTTAGATCCTGATAATGCTCTGCAACAACTTTCTGAAGTACTGGATGGCGAATACCGGAATGAACAACGTTTCTTGCTGGAAGCACAGGTCAGAAGAAACGGCCAGAAACCCCGTATCAGTACCGCAATCAACGAAGTCGTTCTCCATCCTGGGAAAGTGGCTCACATGATTGAATTCGAAGTTTATATTGATGAACGTTTTGCTTTTTCCCAACGCTCTGACGGATTGATTATCGCAACACCAACGGGTTCAACTGCTTACTCACTTTCCGCCGGGGGGCCGATTCTAACACCTAACCTGGATGCTATCGTTCTAGTGCCGATGTTCCCGCATACATTATCTGCCCGCCCATTGGTTATCAGTAGCGAAAGCAGTATCAGGCTGAAATTTTCCCAAAACAGCAACGATTATGAAGTCAGTTGCGATAGCCAAATAGTTCTGCCTATACAGGATGGAGAGGATGTCATTATTAGCCGCAGCAAACAGAAGCTCAATCTCATTCACCCTAAAGATTATAATTACTTCAATACATTAAGCACAAAACTAAGCTGGTCTAAAAAAATGTTCTAAAAAAACAGGCTTCACTACTTTACTGTATAAAAAACCAGTTTATACTGTATGAAAATACAGAGGTGTTTTTATACACAGGAGAGACATGATGCTCACCCAGTTAACTATTAGCAACTTTGCCATTGTTCGTGAGCTTGAAATTGATTTCCGGTCAGGTATGACAGCCATCACGGGTGAAACCGGCGCCGGTAAATCCATCGCAATTGATGCATTAGGCTTATGTCTGGGCAATCGCGGTGAGACCAACATGGTACGTAACGGCGCTTCCCGTGCTGATATTTGCGCCCATTTTTCTCTTTCTGATGCACCTTCTGCCCGTCAATGGCTGGAAGAACATCAACTTGATGACAGTAATGAATGCTTATTGCGCCGTACCATAACTTTAGATGGCCGCTCAAGAGGCTTTATCAATGGTACAGCTGTACCACTTTCGCAATTACGTGAACTGGGTGCTCACCTTATTCAGATTCACGGCCAGCACGCCCACCAATTACTCTTGGAGAGTGGTCACCAAAAACGCCTGCTCGATACTTACGCTAATCAGTTCAATCTGCAAAATGAGATGAAACAGGCCTATCAGAAATGGCACCAAAGCTGTCAGGATCTGGCACAATTCCAGCAACAGGCTCTTGAGCGCCAATCTCGTCAACAATTACTGGAATATCACCTGAAAGAGCTAAATGAATTAGCCCCACAGCCAGGTGAATATCAAGAGCAAGATAATGAATACAAACGGCTGGCAAACCGTGGTCAGCTCCTATCGGTTAGTCAGAATGCCCTCCAGCTACTGAGTGATAATGATGAGCAAAATATTATCAGTCTGTTGAATTACGCTAAACACGAACTGGCAGAACTCATCACAATGGATGATAAATTCGGTAACCTGCTGACTATGCTGGAAGAAGCATCCATCCAAATTAATGAAGTCAGCGACGAACTCCGCCACTATGGTGATCAACTGGATATGGATCCAAATCGCCTGTTTGAACTGGAGCAGAAAATTTCGCAGCAAATCAGAGTAGCCCGTAAACACCATGTTGTACCGGAAGAGCTTCCCTCACTACATCAACAATTACGAGAAGAGCAGCAACTGCTGGCACAACAAGAAAATGATTGTGCTCATCTCAGCGAACAGGTTAACAGACACCATAAACAAGCATTAGAAGTAGCAGAAAGTCTGCATCTGGTTCGCCAGCAATACGCTAAAGAGTTAAGTGAGCTAATTACTAACAGTATGCATCAGCTTTCCATGCCTCATGGTCGCTTGACCGTTGATGTCTCTTTTGCACCTGAACACTTAAATGCTGATGGCGCAGATAAAGTTGAATTTAATGTCACCACTAACCCTGGTCAGCCACACCAATCATTGGCAAAAGTCGCCTCAGGTGGTGAGCTTTCCCGTATTGCACTGGCAATTCAGGTTATAACGGCTAAGAAAATGGAAACCTCAGCCCTGATATTCGACGAAGTGGACGTGGGTATCAGTGGCCCAACAGCCGCAATTGTCGGTCGTCTGTTACGTGAATTAGGCGAATCCACACAGGTCATGTGCGTCACTCACCTGCCCCAGGTAGCCGGTTGCGGTCACCAGCATTTTTATGTCAGTAAACAGACCGATGGTGAAGAAACTGAAACTCAAATGCAATTACTGGACAAAAAAGCCAGATTACAAGAGCTGGCGCGGCTTCTTGCAGGCAATGAAGTCACAAAAAATACCCTGGCGAACGCAAAAGAGCTGCTGGCAGCATAATATGACACAACTTTTACGGATATTTAGGGTCATAGCTAAAACTTGTAGAGGTTTTCAATCTCGTCAAGGTCTATTATTATCAACACCCTGACTCCTAAAGGAATGTAATTACCATGCGCTGTAAAATGTTGACTGCCGCTGCTGTATCATTCGTTATGCTGATTGCGGGTTGCTCTACGTTGGAACGGGTTGTTTATCGCCCTGACATTAATCAGGGGAACTATCTGACACCTGCTAATGTATCAAAAATCCACAAGGGGATGACCCAGCAACAGGTAGCCTATACATTAGGAACACCCATGTTACAGGACCCGTTTAGTACTCAAACATGGTTTTATGTGTTTCGTCAGCAACCTGGGCATGAAAAAGTGACTCAGCAAACCCTAACACTGACGTTTGACAGTAAAGGTGTACTGACTGACATTAAAAACGAAAACTTATTTACTGAGAATCTTCAATAATCAAAGAGATATAGACAGCGAGTCATAAAAGCAGATGACTGGCTGTCTATTGACAAATTATTGAGCATTGTTTTTAGCCCGTTCAGCACGCTTACGACGCATTTCTTTTGGATCGGCTAACAATGGACGATAAATTTCCACCCTATCACCCTCTTCCAAAATATCCGTCAGCTTGGCGGGACGGCTATAAATTCCAACTTTGTTTTTTTGCAGATCAATATCATTACGCAAAGTCAGCAAACCTGACGCAACTATCGCCTGCTCAACATTCGCACCTTGGGACAATTTCACAGTACGCAGATATTGGCGGTCAGGCAATGCATAAACAACTTCGATATTGATATCAGGCACTATAAACCTCGCGTGCACGTAGAGTAAAAGCCTGTATCATACTTCCGGCCAACTCCTTAAAAATCTTGCCGAAAGCTAATTCAATCAGCTTATTAGTGAATTCAAAATCAAGGTGAAGCTCAACTTTACAGGCATCTTCACTCAGAGGTATGAACTGCCAACCTCCCATCAACTTACGAAAAGGCCCATCCACCAGTTGCATATTAATGCTTTGGTTATCAGCCAGGATATTCCGGGTAACAAAAGTCTTACTTATACCCGCTTTGGAAACATCGACTGAAGCAGTCATCTCATGACGGCTGATACTCAACACACGGCTGCCGACACACCCCGGAAGAAAATCCGGATAAGAACTCACATCATTGACTAATTTGTACATTTGTTCCACGCTGTACGGTACTAACGCAGAGCGACTAATCTGTGGCATATCATTTCCTGTAAGGCTCAATTGTGGCAAATAATATCACCTATACGTGATTAAAGAAAAACCTGTCAGCGTATAATGCAATAAATACTCATTAATCAGCAAATATGCTGCGGGAAAAGATTTCTTTCATCAAAGCATTCAGTATAATGCATACACTATGACAAAGAAAAAAGCACACAAACCCGGTTCGGCAACCATTGCCATGAATAGACGAGCCCGTCACGAATACTTCATTGAAGAAGAATTTGAGGCTGGCCTCTCGTTACAAGGATGGGAAGTCAAATCACTGCGCGCTGGTAAAGCAAATATCAGCGACAGTTACGTTTTACTCAAAGATGGCGACGCTTATCTTTTTGGTGCCACCATCACTCCGTTAAATGTAGCTTCTTCCCATGTCGTCTGTGATCCTATGCGTTCACGCAAACTCTTACTCAACCAGCGCGAACTTGACTCATTATATGGTCGAGTCAATCGTGAAGGTTATACCGTTGTTGCCTTATCCCTCTATTGGAAAAACGCTTGGTGCAAGGTCAAGATTGGCGTAGCAAAAGGTAAGAAGGCGCACGATAAACGTTCAGATATCAAAGAACGTGAATGGAAATTAGACAAAGCACGTATTATGAAGAATGCTGGACGATAATCTCTGGCATTATAGTTTAATATTCTGATATACTTGCTTTTAACATACTTGGGGCTGATTCTGGATTCGACGGGATTCGCGAAACCCAAGGTGCATGCCGAGGGGCGGTTGGCCTCGTAAAAAGCCGCAAAAAAATAGTCGCAAACGACGAACAATACGCAATAGCAGCTTAATAACCTGCATATAGCCCTCTCTCCCTAGCCTCCGCTCTTAGGACGGGGATCAAGAGAGGTCAAACCCAAAAGAGATCGCGTGGATGCCTTGCCTGGGGTTGAAGCGTTAAATCTAATCAGGCTAGTTTGTTAGTGGCGTGTCTATCCGCAGCTGGCAAGCGAATGTAAAGATTAGACTAAGCATGTAGTACCGAGGATGTAGGAATTTCGGACGCGGGTTCAACTCCCGCCAGCTCCACCAAAATTCTCCATAGGTGATTACCAGAGTCATCCGATGAAGTCCTAAGAGCCCGCACGGCGCAAGCCCTGCGGGCTTTTTTGTGCCTTGAATTTGTCCCGCGAAGTCCGAAGTGAACTAATTAAATCCGAACCTTTTAGGCCCATTGATAGGCCCAACGAAAAGCTCTATTGTTTTCGTTGGGCCTAAACGCATGGAGACTCCCATGGCAAGAAAAACCAAGCCGTTAACCGATACGGAAATCAAAGCCGCCAAACCTAAAGATACCGATTACCAGCTGTATGATGGTGACGGGCTTACTCTGTTAATCAAGTCCAGCGGTAGTAAGCTCTGGCAGTTCCGTTACTATCGACCTCTGACAAAGCAGCGAACCAAGCAGAGCTTCGGAGCCTACCCTGCGGTCTCCCTTTCTGATGCGCGTAAACTCAGAGCTGAATCTCGAGCCTTGCTGGCAAAAGATATCGACCCTCAAGAACATCAAAAGGGACTGTTAAAAGACTCTCAGGAGGCCAAAACAAACACGTTCATGTTGATTGCCGAGCGTTGGTGGAATGTCAAAAAAGCCAGTGTCACAGAGGACTATGCTCATGACATTTGGCGCTCACTTGAAAGAGATGTTTTCCCCGCAATTGGCAAGATCAATATTACTGACATTAAAGCTCATACATTGGTTCAGGCAGTCCAACCGGTTCAAGCCAGAGGTGCGTTAGAAACAGTCCGTCGCCTTTGCCAACGTATCAATGAAGTCATGATTTATGTTCAAAACACAGGCCTTATTGATGCAGTTCCCAGTGTCAATATTGGAAAAGCCTTTGAGAAACCTCAGAAAAAGAACATGCCGAGCATCCGCCCTGATCAGTTATCACAAGTGATGCAGACAATGAGAAATGCCAACATTATATTGCCTACTCGATGTTTGTTCATGTGGCAACTTCTAACTATCTCAAGCCCTGCTGAAGCAGCAGAAGCTCGGTGGGATGAGATCGATTTTGATGTTAAAGAATGGAAAATCCCAGCAGCTCGAATGAAGATGAACCGAGATCATACGGTTCCATTATCGGATGAGGCCCTTACTATTCTGGAAATGATGAAGCCTTTGAGTAGTAATAGAGAATTCATTTTTCCAAGCCGTATCAAGCCGAATCAGTCAATGAATAGCCAAACAGTGAACGCTGCACTTAAACGTGCTGGCTTTGGTGGTGTGCTCGTCTCTCATGGCTTGCGATCTATTGCTAGCACCGCCCTTAATGAGCAGGGTTTTCCGCCTGATGTCATTGAAGCGGCATTAGCACATGTGGATAAGAATGAGGTTCGTCGCGCTTATAATCGCAGCGATTATCTTGAGCAGCGTCGTCCGATGATGCAATGGTGGGCTGACTTCGTAATTAAGGCCGACAGCGGGAGCATTGTTGAAAACGGAAAAAGAGAGTTAAAACTTGTGGTCTGAGTTACTAGCCGGACTGGTATGATCGGTCAAGGTTTTTCCAAGTAAAGCAGGGGCCTTGAGGCCCCTTTTCATTTTATGTGAAGTGATATTTTAACGTGATAAAGAATTATGAACGCGCCTCTGAAAACCTGTTTTTCGTAAGGGTTTGATACCAATATGCCAACCACTAATTCTCAATTTTTCAACACAATATGTCAGATTATAGTTATCCACGTAATACAATCGAGCCCTTACTTTCTCCTTTTAACAGCATCTGAAAATGCAGCTTTTACAGAAGAATCTACTTTCAGCCACTCCTGTATCCTTTCGGGAAGCCCAGATTCAGTAAACATATAGTTTTTTTCTGCTCATGACTTTTCAGTTTTTTATTTTTAATATTTATTTCATTATTTTTTTGCTGAATGAAAACCCATAATTCATTAACAACACAATCAATAGCAGCCTTCTTTGACTCCCAGCCACCATCTTTGCACTTTAAGAGGCGAATCAGCTCTTTTTTTACGACTGAATAGTTTTCCGCCACAACTACACCGCCCTTTTTTGAATCCTCAGCCCGCTTCTGATGTTCCAATACCTTCAGTTGCTGATGTTCCTGTCTTTGCATTACACCAATCCACATTCCTGCATTCAATAAACCTCGAGCCAGGAAACGTACAGCTTCTTGATCAGTGTGATTCTTATGAAGATAACGTCCCCAGCGAAAAGAAAAAACTGCAGCAAAGAGATACCCTTCGAACTCCCCACGTGTATCAGCCCTAAATTTAGCATCGGCGAAAACAGAATCTGGGCTGTAACTATCATCAAGAAAAGGGTCATCATTGATTGCCGACTTGATGCATCTCGCAACCGTCCTGTTTATCACTTGCCATAAATCCAGGAAATTCTCATCTGAGGTAAACAACTCCCTGATTTTGATGAAAACTTTTTTATACTCAGCGTTGAAAGTATCAAACAATGCGTCATCCATTAAAATACCTCATTAATAACCTTTAAAATCAATAAGTAAAAAAATACAAATAGCCCCACCCCTATCCCTAATTCTCTCGGGATTATAGTCTGACGTTATCCAGCACAACCTAAAGGATACAACGTAAGTGACTGTACAATCTGTAAAAATTATTCGTATGCGTGATCTCATGCGCAAAACTGGCCTTGCCCGTTCAACCATCTATGACTGGCTAAACCCTGAGTCTAAACGTTATGACGCGACATTCCCGAAACAACGTCGTTTAGGCACGCATTCAGTTGGCTGGCTGGAGTCTGAAATCGATGAGTGGGTATTGGAGCGCTGCCCACCGGTAACACCGTAACCCACAACAGTTGCAGGCCTGTCGTGACATCGTGTCATAGGAAAGAAGAGAACAACATCGTGTTCTGATATCTGCCTTGACATAATCTATTAAAATATCTTCGGCGGTATGTTTCTTATCCGCTAGTGTATTTATAAGCATTTAAGGACAACGCACACAAATAACCATTAATATTTCTTCATCGAAACGCATGCAATAAAAGAGAGTTCTAACATCACTGTTATTATTAGCAGTCGATGGGGATAAGTGTTATGCCAATAGGTCATAACACACTCTTTTATTATCGTGTAAATTAAATTATGGAATACAGATTATGGCTGTCTGTAAACGGGACAATTGCACGAACAACATTGGAAACTCAAACGGAGAACGTAAACTCCGTCTTTGCCATGAGCATTATGAAGGCAGAAACAATAACGCCCTCAAGCGGAAGGAGAGAAAGCAGTCGATATGTCAATATAAAGGCTGCGGAAAAAGCATGGCGGATTCTCGCAACAAGCGCTTTTGCAGTAATGAATGTCGCCATAAAGCTCATCGTATTATTGACGATGGCAGCATAGTTAAGTTGGTTAAACACTCATGGTGGCTGCGTATTGAATCAATGTTGAAAAATAACCCATACGGATTGGGAAGCATTAATGGTCCTGACGATATTGCAAGAATGATGGAGTTATATAGGATCAAGGCGAGACACCAGAAAGCGTACAACGTCCTCCACAATGAATGGGTTCTGGATAAACATGGTAAACCCCTGAGGCATCTACGTCCGTTGCTGGAACTTGAAATATGCCACCGTTACCCTAACGCCAAGGGCGGTGCAAACACTGTAATGAACCTGCTCATCGCGCCAACACGCATTAACCGGATGCTGAAAGATAGCGTGCCGCATTTTGAACCTGGAGGCCAATTCAACGGCATTAAAACCATACAAAAAGAACGACCAGTGGAAAAAACGCTGTTAAAAGCACTGTCTGACCAGTTTGGTAAGGAATCAGTACAAGTTGCATTGTGGCAGGTGAAGCATGTTCGGTTTGTCGACATGATGAAACGCCACGCTTTGACCAGCATTAATACGTTTGACTATCCGCCATTACAGGGGCTGCTGGAGAGCGAGTTGCTACGTCTAAAACTGTATGAACTAAAAGAAGGAGTAACAGTACTAGCTGAGCATCTGCGTATGACTAGTTGTGGTATCGATAACGAGCTTCTGGCTATAGGTTGCTTTCATGCACTGCTGAAGGGGGATGCTGATAGCTTTTTAAATCGACTGTCGTTGTTATCAAGTTACTTAGCTGATAACAAGACTACTCCGGAAGGTATGCATATAGACGACCTTTACCCATGGTATACCCGTCAGTTACACCACTACATGGAGCATTACTTTGAACTAGACATGAACAATACCGGAGCCTGCGTTGCGTTTTATAACAGCTTTTTCACGTTCCCCCCTTACGATGTAGAAGGAAAGCCCGTGGTTATTTCAGCCTTTGGTGTGTACTCCGATAAAAATCAACTATTGAGCCCGTTTAACACTCAAGATAGTTGTTTTACTGGAGATGAACCCATGCTCTTTCCGTTATAGTGACGAAACAGCCCTGGATAAACCAGCACTGAAGACGCGGTTATCTTAATACTATCACTTTTTTATACCGGGCAGATCTTAGCCCGGTATGTCACGAATCGTTCAGCAGTGTACAGTAATCCATTTTTACGAGTTAAACCCTAAAGTAAAAATATAATACTTGCCATCGTACTATTTAAGCCCACCTTGGACAACCACATCACCAAAACAAAAATAAAACATAAAATCAACAAAAACCTTCACCATAAAATCCCAAAGAAGCAGCCAGGAGCAAACCAATGGCTTGTTTTCCTTTTTTCATTATAAATATTTTCAGCATGCCTTTTTTCTTTCTAAATAATATCAGTTTTACCTCTTCTATCTTCATGCGATCTATCTCTACGCTGTCAGCCCCTCTATAAAAACCAACAAAAAAACAACAATGACACACAACGACATTACATATAAAAACCGTACTAAAATAAAAAAATCATCTCAGTAAACGTGACAGCCCCAGAAATGTAAAAAGCCAACAAAAGCATCCTCACACCACAACCACCACCTTATTAATTATTACTTCACATCAAAGCTTATACAGTGAAATAAGAAATAAAAAAATCACATCCTTATATCACTTTATCGATAGCAATCTGGTGCTATTAATAAGGAGGTTAGTCTGGATATTACTGTATTGCGTCGTCTGTTCGACGAGATGTATACCATGGTCGTTAACGGCACGACAATCACCGAATCTGCAGCCACGCTGGCTGAAAGCTATTTACATAATGGAGAAGACATCCGTAAAGCAGCTGAATCTCTTGTGCTGTATGAATCCCTCAAAGCCTGTGGCTCTGGTTTTGCCTGTGGCCTGGCGAGAAGCGCGTTATTGCCACTGAGCGTAACCGCCGATGTCTGCTCTTCACTGTTTATTCAGATGCGACTATGCGCGGCGGTTGCCATCACTGGCGGACATCGCACAGATGACCCACGGGTACGACTGCTCTGCTGGGGTGCGGTTGCCGGAGATATCTGCGCGGATGCCATCAGTGGTATTGCCACTAGACTGTTGAATCAAGCAATGACATTACCAGAGGCTGAAACTGCACTGCTGACCAGCATGCGCGATGAACTACGCGTCAGTTATGGCGGTCTTTCACTGAAAGAAAGTCTGTTGGTCTCTTTGTTGGATGGGGCTGTGAATGGTACTGCCGCCTGGCTCATCACCCGCCTGACAGGACAACTTACAATCCGTCTGTTTCTTCCACCACCAGCACCGCCCTGCGTAGCATAATCTTTCGTATTTCTTTTTCGGACACTACCTGTCCGCTTCGCTCCATTTAACCCACTGATTTTTATGCCTCTGCGGCCATGCCCGTGCAGTCGTGTTTGTTATCGTTTTTTCCTGACGACACTGACACGAGAGAAATAGATGGCCTTATATCGCGTTGACGCTGACCTGCAGTTTCTGGGGCACTGTGACAATGAGGACCTGGATTTACTGGTGAGTCTTATCACTCATGACCCACGAGATAAAAGCCTGAGGTGGACAGAAACATTTTCCGGCAGTGACAACTACAAACGCTTTTACCCGGCCCACCGTAATTACTGGCAGGAGATAGCGGCTGAAATCCAGACCTTCGGTGCCAGCATTATCGCCAGTGTGTTCAGAGGCGGAAAAGGCGTGCTGTATCGGGAAGTGTTATGCGATGTCTGTGACCATACAGGCGTGAAATACCAGAAGGAGGAGGCAACCGAAATCATTGAGCTCTCCCTGTTGATAAAGATGCTCGAAAAAAGCCTCAGCGAAATGTCCCCGGCTGAGCTGCGGGAGTTTGCTGACAGCATGGGCACGGAACTGACCGCGCCGACAGTGCCGCTGGTACTGATGGCGATACAGACTGCTGTCCGGTCTTCCGGTTTTGCAGCCTATCGTCTGTCGGTCGTGATACTCAGTATGCTTGCGAAGGTGATACTGGGACGCACGCTACCCATCGTGACTTATCTGACCCTGACCCGCTCTATCAGTGTACTGGCCGGGCCGGTTGGTATCGCTCTGAGCACCGGTTGGCTCATTGCCGATATGGCAGGCCCGGCACGGCGCGTTACGGTTCCAGCCTGTTTGCTGGTCGCTTGTCTGCGTCAGCAGTATCTATACAAATCTCTGTAATCAACGGAAACCCTTCACTATGTCTGCGGAAGAAAAACAGCACGATCGCATGGCATCACGGCTGGCGATCATCATCAGTCGCCTGCTGATGGGGGAACGGTTGTCAGTTACGGGGTTATCACAGGAGTTTCGTATCTCGGAGCGCACCCTGCGCCGGGATTTTCGTGAACGCCTGAGCTGTCTGGAACTGACATACCAGCAGGGTTGTTGGTCATTGGCCCACCAGCACGAAGGCCTACGCACCAACCGGGATATTCTGCACTTTGCACGAGTAACCCGCACGGAGCAGCTGTTCCCGGCGATGGATAACCGGCTGATATCGGTGCTGACTGACAGCTCCGTAGAGCCACCTTTTATCGTCTGGCAGTCTCCACCGGAGCGCAAGCCCGGTCCCTTCGGCAGTTTCTGGCGTATCACGCAGGCCATTCTGGAACGAACTCTGCTGGATCTGACAGCAGAGGGGCAGCAGTACCGCTGGTTCGCACCTTATCGCCTGATTTATTTTGAGAACGGCTGGTATCTGGTCGGTGAGCACGCCCGGCAACTGCAGGTCTTTCTGCTGGAAAGTATTACCGATGTCTGCCTGACGCCGAGGCAGTTTCTGCGCAGAAGGCAGGTCAGTGAACTGACCGGTGATCCGCATTTCATTCACTCTTTGCCGCACTTCCGGTTTGTCAGGAGAGTGCTGGCTGAAACCGATAATTAAGGATATTTATGAAAAAAACCGTACTTATGCTGATGCTACTGGCGTCTGCTCAGGCCAGTGCAGCCGCTAATACGTGGACCCGCACCAGTGTGCAGGGCGTGACGGAATACCGAATACAAAACAAAATTGGCGCTGAGCTGTTGCTGACCTGTTCGCCGGAGGACAATGTGTTCGTTCAGTACACATCACCCGATGGCAAAACTCTCGCCAGCGGTGAAGATGATGGTCGCAGTCTTGAGGCGCAGACAGACAGCGGCAATACGTATCTGATTAACGATACATTTTCTGATGCCGGGGGCAGTAACTTCGAAGCATTCTGGGATGCAGCCAGAAAATCCCATCGTATCCATATAACGGCGACCGGACTGACCTCCACCACCTTCACCTTCAGCAATGCCGCAAAGATTCTGTCTGAGTTTGATAAATCAGGATGTCTGACCCGCATGTGAGCCTTTATTGCTCCAACAAAAATAAGGAAAAAAATAATGAAAACAGCAATGAGTGCCCTCGCCGTGGCACTGATGGCCTCACCTTTGCTGCACGCCGCAGAGGCTCCGGTCAGGATTGGTCTAGAGCAGGTTAAAAATCCGTATTACCCGAATCTGCATCAGCAGCGTGTTCATGTTCAGTCACTGACTGACAGCGTCACCATTAACGATGTTGTCGTTAACCGGGGTAATTGCACGATTCAGAAGATGCCCACGGTCTACGCAGGTAGTAAGCCTGTAGCACTGGTACCTTCAACATTGCCTTACGGGAACGAGATTGCCGTCTACATTAAGGGCCCATGCAGTGTGGCAGAGATTAACGTCATCACCAGTCAGGGGGACTGGATGATGAAGTACTAGTTTCGACTGAACAATATCTGGTCTGACAATCAGTTGTCAGACCCTGTTGTGGTATCAATCATTATATTAAAGAAATCAGGTATTAATACTGCGTATTAATAGCCATCATAAACCCCTCCCCCGTGAGGTCCCTCCCCTTAACGGGTTCACCATAATATACATCTCATTTTTTCAGTTGGTTAGCGTCCTGCCACTCCGTGTCTGACAACGTTATGACAGGAGCGGACGCATCAACATAACTCAGTGATAACAAGAAGCAGAGTAAGGCTGTGAGGCCCTCATGATCCTACCCTGAAGTGTAAATTTGAATCCCATTAGAGTTAAAAGCCACGCCACCATTAAAGACAATCGCAACACTTCTAACAGGTCTAGTCAGGGCGACATACAACTTGGCTCGTGAATCATTGGTGAGTGCAGCATTATTATCCTGAAACCATTTCAGCATAGGTTCGGTAGGAAAGATGATGACACGTTCAAATGTCAGGCCTTTAGATGTACCAAAGGTAAAGACAGGATAACGTTCATCAACGGTACGCCTTTTATCCCAGCGCAACTGCACGGGAGTATACGTTTCTAGGTAGTGACTCAGTAATTTTTCGGGCAGCAGGAAGACTCCGTCGTGACCGGATATTTCACGAACGTTAGAGGCTGAAGGGGCAAAGGCAGGATAAAGTTTGTTGGCAAAATCATTGATTTCATGAAAGCACCGAAAGTTCTCATTCAACATTTTATCATCAACTGTGACCCCTGCAGCCTTGTCATCAAAGAAATTCACGATGGCAGCTTTTTTGTACTTCGCATTTTTCTCGGTATTGACGGTACTGTAAGTGGCCTGACGCGGGTCGCCGACCAGCGTGATTTTAATGGGTGACCTGAACAGTGTTTGAAGAATTTCAAGATCGTAACCGGCAAGATCCTGAACCTCATCCACATAAATTTCATCAAAGCACGACGCCAACCGAGCGATGACTTTTCCGCTCGACTTCTCATCACAGCGAAGAGAGAGTTTGGCCATTTTATCGGAGTAAAGCTTAAAATCAGAACTGAAATAGTGCTGCCTGAAATCTTTCTCCCCCCAGTAGATGGGTCTCCCCGCTACCTTATAAGGCTTTACACCGGATTTGCTGCTGCAAAGGAGCATTCCTTTGACGTCATAGTCAAATAAACACCCCTGATAGGGTTTTATCCAGTGTTTAATCAGAAAGGAAAACCAGGTGATCACATACAAATTAGGCGGGACACACCCATTCTCTTTAATGATTTTGACATTTATTTCATCCCGGCATGCCTCGGTGAACGTGGTAATCAGAATACGCTTGCCTGAAGTGACTGCCTTTAATGCTTCACTGACTACAAAGGTACTTTTACCTGCTCCAGCAGAAGCGATGATGACTTTGTTCATTTGATCGCATCCAGAATGTACTGCGGATACTGTATGCTGAGCGCCGCAGTATTCGTATAGTTAAATATCTTCAATGCGCAATCTGTTTTATTCGCATGCATGTAAATGCGTAAGTCATCATCAGAAGTATGTGTAGTCCCTAAAACGGCATTAAGGCTTGCCCTACTGTTCGCCTTCAGTAATTTAGGCTCAAGAGTATTGTAATTGTATTTTTTTGTACCCACCATCAGCGTACCGGTATCAACAATCGGGTCAACACAGATATCAATGTGTGGTTTTATATTCGCGCCCAGATAGGTGCTGTATTTTTTCTGGATTGCGGCAATATCGCCATCATTGTCCGTTACGACGCGGGTAGGTTTGTCGATAATCGCGGCTATTTCCAGAAATCTCAGAAACGAAATCCCTACTGAAATGACTTCGATCCCGTCCTCAATGGGTAGTCGTCCCTGGTTCGCATCCATGTAGGCCTTCTGAACCACAAGCTCGTCTGAATCGCCTTCAACCAGAATCGCTTTCTTACACAAAACCATTCGAAGCGTGTCGTAACCCGCAATCTTTTCGAAAAATTCTTTCGTGCCAGGTGTTAACGAAGCCAGCTTGGTCGTCTTGCGGTTCGAGAGAAAAATCAGATCACCAAGACCGAGTTTATTCGCAACGAAACTACTGTGAGTCGTAATGATGATCTGTTTACCTTCACAGTTGTCTTTGATGGTCTTAATGAGCAGATTAAGCTTGGTGTGCGACAGGTTATTTTCAGGCTCTTCAATGAGAATGACATTCGACTCTTTCGCTTTATTGTGCGAGAGCGCCAAATTTGTCTTCACAATGCTTTGCTCGCCCTTTCCAATGTAGTTAAACGGAACATCATCCAGGCAGGTAATCAGACTTGATTCCCATGCTTTTTGAGAGGAAAGCTCAACTGAGATAGTGACCTTTTTACTGGTGATCTTGCTTGCACTGATAATTTTCTTATTGATGGTTTCGATAGACTTGTCTGATATGAAGGCTTCTTTCATCTTACGGTGCGACTGAGAAACGCTAATGACCTCATCATCCGTCAGCAAATCCTTGATTATTCTGCTGATGTAAACATCTGACCCATTGTTGCCTCTGGCCGAGGATGAATCGATAAATGCAGACTTGAGGGGGATGTTACGTGATAAAAGTGCGTCCCTGCTGAAGCTTTTCCACTCAATATCGTAATACTCGATAGGTAACGTTCTGATATCACCTGCTTTCAAGAGTGCCTCATAGGCAGCCTTATAGTCCTCGTTAAACTTGATTTTGAACACAATTCCCACTGAGGATGACTTCAGGCAGTTACCATCTCCCTCCAGGAAAACGGTGTCAGGCGTTTTTTGGAAGTGGAGCTCAACGAATAGCGCTGGAGGTGGCAGTCTGGCTGCGGTTGTTAGGCTGGCTATATATTCCTTCACCAATTGATCATTAAAGAGATATTGGCTGATGTTGTTCTTGACAGGCTTGCCCGCATACAAACCAGTCAAACCCAAATTGATAGCCTCAAGGATGGTACTTTTCCCCGCTTCATTATCGCCTACGATAATGTTCACTGACTCATTGAACTCGATGCAGAATCGGTCTTTGAAACCCTTAAAACCCTCAATAATTAACTTTGTAATAACCATTAACATCTCCATTACATGTTATGCGCAGTCAAATCCGGAAAATATGCATGATGAAAAGTAGATAGGGATTTATAGCAGCAAGTTAAATATCAACTGAGCACTTGATCTGTTCCCTTTCAATACAATACGCCAATGTCAGTAATGCCTCTATCAGCTGTAGGGACAATTGTGAACTTCCGCTCCTTGCTCATAGCAGACATTAGCCAGCCGTTGTCTCCATCAACAACAAAGAGTTTTCCTCTTTATTACCCCAGCAACATCAAATCCATGCAGAAAGGAGTTTTATCATGAAATTAGCCAGCCGCTTCGGGCGGATTAACCAGATTCGCCGCGACCGCCCACTGACAAACGACGAGTTGATGACCCATGTACCTAGTGTATTTGGTACCGACAAGCACGAATCCCGCTCGGACCGCTACACCTACATCCCGACTATCACACTGCTTGATAGCCTGAAGCAGGAAGGCTTTCAGCCATTCTTTGCCTGCCAGACCCGAGTGCGCGACCAGAGCAAGCGTGAGCACACCAAGCACATGCTACGCCTGCGTCGCGAAGGCCAGATCACTGGCAAACAGGTACCGGAAATCATTCTGCTTAACAGCCATGACGGCTCCAGTTCATACCAGATGTTGCCCGGGCTATTTCGTGCAGTCTGCCAGAACGGGCTGATTTGCGGTGAGAGTTTTGGTGAGGTACGTGTGCCGCATAAAGGCAATGTGGTGGAGAAAGTCATTGAAGGGGCTTACGAAGTGCTGGGGATTTTTGACCGGGTTGAGGAGAAGCGCGATGCCATGCAGTCGCTTTTGTTACCACCACCAGCACAGCAGGCGATGGCGAAAGCGGCATTAACCTATCGCTTTGGTGAAGAGCATCAGCCAGTGACGGAATCGCAGATCCTTTCCCCGCGCCGCTGGCAGGATGAAAGCAACGATCTGTGGACCACTTACCAACGCATTCAGGAGAACTTGATAAAAGGCGGACTGTCAGGACGAACGACGAAAGGTCAGCGTGCTCAAACCCGTGCTGTCAAAGGTATCGACGGAGATGTAAAGCTCAATCGCGCTCTGTGGGTGATGGCTGAAAATATGCTTCAACTCGCTTTATAAACGACTTTTACTATTACCTGTAAGGCCCTGTCATGTCAGAGATAAACCTACCTCCTGATCTTCCGGTAACTGAAGCGCGCACCATTCGTCGCGCTCTCCGCTTACTGGAAAAATATCAGCGCCAGCCTGGCGAACAATTTAATTCCACTACCTTCACGAAAACCTGGCTACAACTGCGTCTTGCCCTGCAGGAACGCGAAGTTTTTATTGTTTTATACCTCGATAATCAGAACCGTCTTCTGGAATGCGAGACGCTCTTTACGGGCACGATTAACCATACAGAAGTCCATCCACGCGAAGTGGTGAAACTGGCACTACGCCATAACGCTGCCGCTGTGATTCTGGCCCATAACCATCCATCCGGAGAGACAGAACCGAGTAAACAGGATCGAAACATCACTCAACATCTGGTGAACGCGCTGGCGATGGTAGAGGTGCGGGTGCTGGACCATCTTATTGTTGGCATCGATGTGCTTTCTTTTGCTGAACGTGGCTGGCTATGAGGCTAACCATGAAAATCATCGATAAAAAGGCCGCGATGGCAATTCAGCGACAACATCCGGATTCCCGGATCTTTCGCTACTGCACCGGCAAATATCAATGGCACGGCAGCGCCAGTCATTATACCGGTCAGGATGTCGCGGAGATTACCGGTGTGCTGGCGGTTTACACAGAACGTCGTCGTGACAACCACGGTCCTTATACACGCCTGATGTGCATCACCACCAATTGACATTTAATAAGGAGTAGAAAAATGCAAAATACATGGGGACTGAAGCGCGACTTCTCGCCGTGTTTCGGTGCAAGGCTTGTACAGGAAGGCTGTCGCCTGCATTTTCTGGCGGACCGTGCAGGTATTAGCGGTGCGTTTAACGAGGAGGAGGCGCTGCGTCTGGATCAGGCGTTTCCGCTAGTGATGAAACAGCTTGAATTGATGCTGACAACCGGTGAACTGAATCCGCGCCATCAGCATTGCGTCACGTTGCATCATAACGGACTCACCTGCGAGGCTGACACTCTCGGCTCTCATGGCTATGTTTACATCGTTATTTATCCTCAGGCATCGGCAAGCCAGTAACACCTTCTCTTCTTTTATCAGGACTCAACTCATGCAAATTTCAACTGTACCGGCCACGGTGCCGGTTTCGTCACGCCTATCGCCCGTACAGGTATGGCAGCAACTGTTAACGTATCTGCTGGAGCACCATTACGGCCTAACACTCAACGACACACCATTCCACGACGACGCGACTATCGAAGAACATATCGAGGCGGGAATAACTCTAGCCGATGCGGTGAATTTCTTGGTCGAAAAGTACGAACTTATTCGTATCGACCGGATGGGATTTTCATGGCAAGAACAGACCCAGTATATTTCCGTAGCAGATATTCTGCGAGCAAGGCGCTCTATCGGCTTGCTAAAAACTAACGTGAAATAAACGGTTAAATACAGAGCAGACTAAAGGAAAGCAAAATGCTAATCTCACAGAAGAAGAGACTCCTGCTGTAACCTCCCCTCCCTGCAAAATACCTGACATTTTCTTTTAGGACCAACAATGGGACCAAATTGAAAATTGAATTGAAGATTACAAGCTATTAAACAACAAGTTACACAACCAATTCAGACTCCGCCAGCAAATTAGTAGGGACAGTGATAGGACAACAGCTTTAAAAACAGCGAGTTAGCAAAGTTGATTGGACACTGACCGGACGATGAAGGGACACAAAAGAATACGCAAAGGAGCCGCGGAGCTTTTGGAAAAACCAACCATAATTAGGTTGGTTTTTTTATGCCCGTAGCACAGCAACCAACTCCTCACAGTCAGGTGTTAATACTATACTCATTAAAAGGGCCAACACCTCTATCATAATGCGTAGTGCAAAATAAAATGCCTCATCAGATCTCTGCTTCATATGGCATTATTTATAAATCCAGCACCTGATACCACCAGCTTCTGATGCACACATGTAACTCAACTTCATATACAATCGCCTTAGTAATCGGTATTTCTGGTGTGGCATATCCTATGTTCATGGAGTTCGGTTTGTGCCACTTAAACGGTCATTTTATTTACCAATGTCACCCTATCGG
>NZ_JBHFKW010000054.1:0-25252 GCF_042879395.1 Photorhabdus sp. RM322S | reverse complement strand
TTGATTTTTTATATTCAAATTCAATGCATTAAATGATGAATGGTTGTAATTAAACTCATCACCACTCTTCATCTGTGTTCATCCTAAAATCAGAGAAAAGATGAATAGTAGTGAACACTGGTGAATACTTCAAAAATAACTGTTCACCCTGTTAACCCCTTGATAATTTAGGTTTATAGAGCATGGTGAACAGTAGTGAACACTTTTCACTAATCTTTTGGCAGAAAATGGAATATAAAGATTATCTTTCTGGCTGGTTTTCCCTTGTTACCTGAGGCAACCACTCGTCAGCAGTATCAATATTTAGATTCATATTACTACGAACGCCTTGTTTGCTCTTTTTACGTAAGTACTGTAAGCCATATTCAGCCAATGCACCTGGCATATCTGTACCAAAGCGAGTCACCGAAACAGGTTTTGCTAAGTTGTTTCCCTTCATATAGGCTAAATAAGCGTGATACAGGTATTTAAGAGGATTAAAAGGAATCATCTCCGCGTTTCCTATTAACATGCCATCGGCCTCAATAGAGGCCACCAGATAACCGCAAAAATCTACCAGTGAATCCGTGTTACGTTTTATATTCAGTGCTTCTTCTGATTTCTGTTGTTCTGCTAATAATGCTTTAGCTTCTAGTGGGTTAGAAAAATGTGTTAACAAATGCCGGATGATAACGGGGAGTTCACTGGCTATTTTGTCACGTAGGAGTGGATCTCGTTCACTCTCTGGTACAACTTCGGAAAAGTTAAAAATGACACGGCGGCGGGACACGCCACCGCTTCGGTCACTAAAGCTCATGGCGTTGTTATTGACGGCCAGCACGACAGCAGAGATCCGGGTTGAATAGGGTTGTTTATGCTTCGGATCTATGGAAACTTCATCCCCTCCCGTAATTGCTTTAATTCCTGAACCATCACCGACATAGCGAGTCTGGTCAGGCATAATAATCAGCGAATACCCGACAACCAATGCCCGTTCTCTTGGGCTTTCCAGAGCTGCCATACTTGCCGATACCGTATTGCCTTTTCCCGCTAACAGGGTGCAAATTTCTGCAAGAATGCTTTTACCGCTTCCTCCTGCTCCTGTAACTTCAAGAAATAACTGCCAGTCGTACCTGTTCGCCAGAACCATAAATAGGGCTGCGAGTACCCTGTCTGTTTTACGATCATTATTTGCTGTTGCCCTACGTATCCAGCGCCAGAAATTAGGTGCATGCTCTTTCAGTGTTTCACTCGGCACAGGAGCGGTGAATGTCACGTCACTTGCAATCAACAACCAGTCATTCTTCTGATGAGACCTGAATTGACAACTGTGCAGATCAAATACACCATTACTGAACCCTATCAGATGACGCGCAGGCAAACCCATCATGGGAAGCTGTAATTTTAAAGCATCTACCGCTGAACGTATTCCAGTGGGAGAATAAGGAACTTCTGCTTCCATAAAGGCAGAAGCCATTTCCCTCATTAAATCCCGATCAGTGACAGGACGCCACGCGACGCTATCATAGCGATGAACAGTATCTGATGCGCTATCAAGGGCTAAATCACCGTTATAGCGTTCTAGTAACACTTCTCCGCGCTGACTTGCACCCATCTGGCCTAATGTCGGATTGGCTGATTTATCACTGTGAATTTTGGTTACTGCCGCTTTCACCTTTGTTTCCTTCGGTTGATAAAGTCCTTTGCTGAATTCCTGTTTTGCCACTTTGATACCGTTTTTTTGTCGATAATCATCCCAGTCAACTTTGGTTTCTCCATGTGGGAGTGCTATCCATCCGCCTATAGCAATGGCGGCTTTCTCGGCGGCTATCCTGCCTGTGTTGACTTTGGGATTGCCGTTCTTGTCCAGTTCACCGGGTTTGTGCCAGTCGTTATCTGCGGCAAAAATTATTTTTGCCTCTGGCCACCGTTCCCGGACAATTTTCGCTACAGGTAACAGATTGCTCTCATCTAGGGCTGCAAGAGTAAAACCTTTATGGAGAAGGCTGACAGTTAATGCGGTTGCATAACCCTCAGTAATCAAAACGGTATCAGCCTGTTCCGGCAGTTCTTCCAATGGAATAAATGAGCTTTTCTTTTTCGTGCCAGATAGTAATTTTTTCTCACCGTCCGGCCTGACAAGCTGTGCGCCTGTCACCGTGCCATTTATGGTTCTCAGGACCAGCAACAATGAACCATCAGGCAAAACCTGAGCGGGGTATCGTAGTCCTTTATTTAGTAAGTATTGAGATTGTCCTGACTGCGCCTTAGCTACCAATACCGCAACTTTTTCAGCGACAGGTCTGTCCGTTGAAGACTTCTTTCTGGCTGGCTTAGATACCGGCAGAGGTAATGCCATAGCATTAGCAACAATCTCAGCTGCTTTACGAGCGTTGCACTGATTTACTTTCATCACTAAATCTAACCCCGTACCCGCACCACAATGAGAACAGAAATAAGTCCCCCGACCTTCTTTATCGTCAAAGCGGTAACGGGTATTACCACCACAGGCTGGGCATTCACCTTCTTGGCGGTTAGTCGGAATACCAATATGCTGAAAAATAGTTTCCCAGTGACCGCTAGCTTTGTTGCGAACATCATTAATGAAATCATGACGTACAGAGTGGTTATCAATATCAGTCACGACATACCTCTGTCACTTCCGCGTTTATTTTGTATAAACGGTAATCGGTGTATTTCGCTACTTTTTCTGTTGGGTGATTAGTGGTAGTGATGATTATCTTGAACATGGAATTCTTCCTGACGGGATACAAATACCAGAGAGGCAATGCCAGCCAGAGGAAGGATGTCATATTTTCATTAAATGCCAATACAGTGAGCGGATGAGTTGAGTGAATTTCAGACAGGCTTTGTTTGCCGTTACCAATCAGCAATATAAATTTCAGGCGAGTTTGGGTATGCTGTATATCAGCCATAGCGTTAGCTCCGATAATGTTGTGGTTAGATGCCTCGCTAGTGTTTACCGCACTGCGGGGCATTGTTTTTTTATATCAATGAATGTAATGTGTCATCACACATAAATACATTACAATAGGTGTAATTGAAGTGTCAACACACAAAGCCGAAAGACGGGGTAATCCACCGTTTCAATTTAGACTTGATCCAGAACTTCGTAGCCTCATGGAAACAGCGCAAGCGCAAGATGGTGATGAATCTCTAGCAGCGTGGATTAAACGCATTATCAGGAAAGAACTACAATCACGCGAAATTAACTCCAAAAGTTGAACTGCGGAATTAATAGTCCTGCTGTTAATTGATTTATCACATGATGAAAAAGTAAGATTATCTATAAGGTAGCATTTGCAACATTCCTTCTTTCTTTTTGAGCTTTACTAATAAGGGGCATTGCCCCTATATGTATAGTTATTGACTGGCTTCCATGCGTTTAGCTAACCAGCGTTGGGACAATTTTATTAATTCTGCCTTGCGTTGGTGATAATCCCATCCCAATTCAATCAGCGTGATATTGCTCTGTTCAAGATATGAAAGATGTTCTAATTGCTCCGTATTCATACTGTTCCGAGGTTCGCCAGTAATATTGTTGGTTTGTGCCCATTGTTTAGCTGTTAAACCCCCCAGTACCAGCCGGGAGATCATGTTACTTTCTGTTGTATAATGATGGGCAAGTGTCACTTTCCCTTGTTCCTTTCTTGCTAACTCAAGGGCTGCACACATAGGTTTAAAGTAATTCGCTGCTATAATACGGGCTTTAAGTTGTTGGCGCAGTTCAGCCGCTTTTTGGGGCGCAACTTTGTGTAATTCTTCCTCACAGTGGATAAAATACTGTCGGATTGCCCTTCCTTGCTCTGTGCGTTCCACCATGCCAAGTTCTTTACCCATATTCAGGGACAAATTATAGTCCTTACTACGGCGATCACCTCCACGGTTTGACTTATTATGCCAACCCTTTTGTTGATTAAAAGTCATATGTTGGTTCCCCAGACTTGGTGAATCAACGGTTAAATAATCGACGCCTTCCTTAAATCTATATTCCTCTATTCTGTTTTTAATCCAGGTGGAGAAATCCCTACCAACACCAAGCGCGGTATGCAATTTTTTTGCGCTGACGATCTGTGTTTCTTGTCCACCAATATTGGCAATTGTTACAGGGAGTAATTCTATAAAATTGGTTACTTCCTGATTTTTTGCACAGGGGTATCCGTTCCGGCTATTGCCAGATTTTTTTATGTTCATATTTATGCTCCGTTAATTAAATATAGAGCTGTCGCGACAACAAAATTGATCCTGACATTTATTTATCGCAAAAATACGCAAATCATTTATTGCCACTTTTGCGTGATTTTGCATTAATAATCGTATAAGCAGCTTTAAGAAGATTGACGAATATATGGATTATTAACGTTATTAACATTTGGCGGATTACGAACCCAATAAAGCAAATCACTTAATAGCCATGCACAAGAATTGCGGCCAATAATTTTTCGAGCTGGAAATCTGCCTTTATTCTCCATTGACCATGCGGTAGTGCGGGAAATAGAGGTAATATGTTGGCGTTCTTTCTCGCGGATAAGACGATCATAAGGTTCACCATATTCAGCAAGAATAGAACGGCGTTGTTCGGGTGTAGGATATTGATAAATTTCAGACATATAGATACTCCTTTTGTAATGTTATTGGAAGTATTCTAGTGCTTGAATTATGTATATTCATCCAGTTGTAATGCTTACAAAAGTATGAATAAGCTTAGAAAGGGGGCTGTATGATTACACAGCCCTTTATATGGCTTACGATGGGTTAGTTACGCTCACTAGGTACTTTATAAGCATTACTAAGAATGGCTGCTACTTTATCTTCTGTCTTAATTTTTATTTCATTATCTGGAAATAAGAATGGGCGTTGAAGAATTTCTCTAGCCCAAGCTGAAAAATTAATTGAACCGTCTGACTTTCTACAATTATTATCAAATGATTCCATATTTTCCTCACGGTAGCGTATTGCTGCCATTAAAACATGTTCACGATTTGTGGCATGTCTTTCGGCTGAATGATGTATTTTTTTAGTTTTGGTATCAGTGAGTAAAATTTCGGTTTCATAAAAATTTTCTAAAAGATAATAATCTCCCTGAGAATTAAGTAATCTTCTAACGTCATAAGCTGTAATCCATAAATCGTTAGCTGTAATGCTCATACTCCTATGTGTATTCCGATATTCCTCATCGGTCATTTCATCTTCTGTTTTGTCATATTCCTTATGAATAATTAACTGTTTTACTAAATTTGATTTATCCGACATGCAGGGAGCAAATTCATAGCCACTAATATAATTAACGCCATAATTTAAAAGTTTATCTAAACCTCTGGTCAGACGCCAAAGGCCGAAAGCCCTCCCTATACAACTAAAGCAGCAATTAAGATCTTCATTGTAATAAAAATATGGCAGTTTAATTAGATTATCATTCTCATCGCAAGAAAGAATATCAAATGAAAAGAATGAATACTCTGTTATACCCTGAGTATAGGCTAAATAAGCATAAGATTGAGCTAAATTCTCATGCCATTTAAGCGCATCTTCTAAATTTGCATCTATATAAATTTCTGACTTAACCCCATCCATCATTGCACATAATGAAATTTTATATTCTAATCCCAAATTAATCAGGTCTGATATATCACAATTTAAAAATCGAGCAGCTCTATCAATTCGACAATATTTAAATGGTATTTTTATATCGTTATTAGCCATTATGTTATCCTTAACGCCCCTAAATTGATTTAGCGAGACAGGAAAGTAGGGTTTCTTGCTTTTCGCTCCGTATGAGCTAGTCTCTTTGTATCAGTTTAAGCCGTTTTATTGTTAAGTAACACTACATTCTCATGATTACCAGCCAATACATCCAGCCGCTCAGTCCACTTATTCAGTGCGTCCAGTTTTTCGGGTAAATATTGGCTACGGTTATAAATTGCCATTACACCACCTAAGGTATGGCCTAGTAATAATTCAACTATATGCGGTGGTATTCCAATATCACTCATACCGGTAGAAAAGGTTCTTCGCAAATCGTGTAAGCTCCATTGTTCGGTATGCTCTAATCTTTGCCATATTCTGCCACCAGTTGAACTGACAGCGGTATTTTCTTTAAATTCACCTAATAGCCATTCTGAATTTTTATTTTGGTGTTTTAGGTGTGTTATTCTTTCAATTAGAGTATCTGGAATTGGCCTGAGGATTTTTTCTTTTGTTTTGTTATTGGATTCTGGAACCGTCCATATTTTTTCATTTAAATCCCATTCATCCATCTTGGACAATCTGACCTCTACGGTTCTTGCGCCAAATACAATAAGTAAATAAATTAGATTTTCATAATAAGGTGAGAAGAAATTGTTTCTTAATGCTACAAGCAAGTCTTTAATTTCTTTTGTCGATAAGACTTTTTTTCTTCTATTAACTTTCACTCCAATATCTTGGAGAGTCAGCTCGATTAATTCTTTGTAGGTTGCGTAGCGTCTGATATTGCAAAATTTAAAGGCTTGTTGAGCTACCTGTAAAATAACACCTGCAACACTGGGAGCGTTCTTTTTAATTCTGTTGAAGCATTCTAACCAATGGCGGGTCTCGCAGTCTTTTAATGCCATATCACCTATATAGGGGTATATATGTTTTTTGACTTTAGCGTGTAGATTTTCTGCGTTAACGAGATTTTCTGTGGCGTATTCACTAAACCAATATTCCAAGGCATCGTAAACCGTTGCTGGTTTCAGTGATGTTTCTCTGTTCAGCTTTAACATTCTCTTAGGATCTTGACCGTTAGCTAACCACTCACGGCATAGATCTCTAATCTCTCTTGCTTTACTCAGGCTTAAATCAGGGTAACGTCCAAGGGTAACTCTGCTGGCCTCTGATTCTCTGCCGCCTATGCGATATTTAAAAAACCAGCTTATTACTCCGTTCTTGCTGACACGGAGCATTAGGCCCGCACCGTCAGAAATCTTCATTTCTTTATCTCTGGTTGAGCTATTAAGTGTTTTTAGCTTTTTATCGGTAAGACGGTTTATACTTCCTGCCATGAGCCATTTTCTCGTTTTCTGCGTGCCCCACTACGTGCCCCACAGTTTACCGCAAAAGGGCAAAAACGGTCAAAAGCACTGTAACAATAAACAGTATGAAAATGGCGTTAATTTATTGATTTATAATCATATTTTTTAAAATTAGGAAAGCGTAAAAACAAAATGCTAAGTTATCGTCACAGCTTTCACGCCGGTAATCATGCCGATGTATTGAAACATACTGTACAAAGCCTGATCATTGAATCTCTTAAAGAAAAGGAAAAACCTTTTCTCTATTTGGATACTCATGCTGGTGCAGGCCGCTATCAACTCAGCGGTGAACGCGCTGAACGTACTGGTGAATATCTGGAGGGGATTGCCCGCGTCTGGCAGCGTGAGGATCTACCACAAGAATTGAAAGCTTATATGAGTGCAGTAACTGCACTGAATCAGAGTAGTAATTTACGTTATTATCCAGGATCGCCTTTAATTGCCCGCCATTTGTTGCGGCAGGATGATAAGTTCAATCTGACTGAGCTGCATCCGAGTGATTACCCTTTATTACGTAATGAATTCTCCCGTGATAACCGTTCCAGGGTTGTGCGTGAAGATGGTTATCAGCAATTAAAATCACAATTGCCACCTCAGAGCCGTCGTGGATTTATCCTTATTGATCCTCCTTATGAGCTGAAATCTGATTATCAGGCGGTTGTTCAGGCAATTCAGGAAGGTTATAAACGTTTTGCGACCGGTGTTTATGCGTTGTGGTATCCGGTGGTATTACGCCAGCAGATCAAACGCTTGGTTAGAGATTTGGAAGCAACCGGTATTCGCCGAATTTTGCAAATTGAGCTGGCTGTCCGGCCTGATAGTGATCAACGGGGAATGACCGCCTCTGGCATGATCGTAATTAATCCTCCCTGGAAGCTGGAACAGCAGATGAAATCGGTATTGCCGTGGTTACATAAGGCTCTGGTGCCGGAAGGAACAGGCCACACATTGGTTAAATGGATTGCACCAGAATAACTTTCAGCAATGGCAGTGAGAGCCAGAACCATCACAACTGATTGATACTTTTTGCCATAATAGGCTTTCGGGTATTGACCCTTTACACTGATTAGATGGAAACGATCCAAATGAGTAAACATTACAACTATATAGCAATTGGTGGTGGCAGCGGTGGTATTGCATCAATTAACCGTGCGGCTATGTATGGACAGAAATGCGCCCTGATTGAGGCTAAAGCATTGGGAGGAACTTGCGTTAATGTGGGATGTGTGCCGAAAAAGGTGATGTGGCATGCGGCGCAAATTGCTGAGTCTATCCACCAGTACGGGCCGGATTACGGCTTTGATACCACTGTCAACCGCTTTGATTGGAAGACACTGATTGTTAGTCGTACTGCTTATATTGATCGTATCCATCAATCTTATGAACGTGGTTTGGGTAATAATAAAGTTGATGTGATCCAGGGTTTCGCCCATTTTGTTGATGCACACACCGTTGAAGTGAATGGCGAGAAAATAACCGCAGATCATATTCTGATTGCAACAGGTGGCCGTCCTGTACGTCCTGATGTACCAGGAGCAGAATATGGTATTGATTCTGATGGTTTTTTTGAATTGGGAGAGATGCCAAAACGGGTTGCGGTTGTTGGTGCGGGTTATATTGCGGTGGAAATCGCAGGCGTATTGCACGCACTTGGCAGTGAAACCCATCTATTTGTGCGTCAGCATGCACCTCTGCGTACTTTCGATCCGATGATTGTTGAAACACTGCTGGAAGTTATCAATACCGAAGGGCCCACTTTGCATACTGAATCTGTGCCGAAAGCAGTGATTAAAAATGTGGATGGTAGCCTGACTTTGCAACTGCAAAATGGCAAAGAACAAACCGTTGATACCTTGATTTGGGCTATTGGTCGTGAACCGGCAACGGATAATCTGAATCTGTCTGTAACCGGTGTTGAACTGAATGAAAAAGGCTACATCAAGGTTGATAAGTACCAGAACACCAATGTGAAAAGTATTTATGCAGTAGGTGATAACACTGGTGCGGTGGAATTAACGCCTGTTGCAGTTGCAGCTGGTCGTCGTTTGTCTGAACGCTTGTTTAATAATAAGCCGGAAGAATATCTGGATTACACTAATATTCCAACTGTCGTATTCAGCCATCCGCCGATTGGTACTGTAGGACTGACTGAACCTCAGGCAAAAGAGCAGTTTGGTGAAGATCAGGTGAAAACTTATCACTCTTCTTTCACTGCAATGTATACCGCTGTCACTCAACATCGTCAGCCATGCCGGATGAAACTGGTGTGTGTCGGGCCGGAAGAGAAGATTGTCGGCATTCATGGTATTGGCTTTGGAATGGATGAAATGCTGCAAGGTTTCGTTGTTGCATTGAAGATGGGAGCAACTAAGAAAGATTTTGATAACACGGTTGCAATTCATCCGACTGCGGCAGAAGAGTTTGTAACGATGCGGTAATAGTATTGTCGAAAATCCACCTATACATCTTTTGTACTCTGGAAAATACGTTTAAAGGCCGGTTCTATCCGGCCTTTTGCTTAAAGGGGAGCGGGGAGGTGATTGGGTTACCAAAAGGTGGGATTGGAAAACCTTATCAAACTCCTGGGATCGTCTCGGCGTAAATTTAGAAGCTTCCTTTAGAAAATCTCAGCAAAACTGTTATGAAATCTATCCCTTCTATGACTTATCTGGCTTTCTATAATTTCTACAGAACAATTTCCCGAGAGTAAGCTGTGATAATGCGGTGATGTTGTTGAAAACCTTCTTATATATGTTCTAAATTCTGGGCAATATTCCTCAGAAGGTTAGATTTAGCCAATTTTTTTCAGGTGGATAAAATAAAAGGGATTGAATGTGAAAAAACTTCAACAACAAAGCCGTAGGGCTTTTCTCAGTCAAACTGGTAAGCTCACCACCGTTTGCGCGGCAATTTCCCTGACTGGGGGGATTGCACAGGCGGCGCCGTCAACCGTCGTAGCCGAGGTATCACAGATGCGGACTACTCTTACTGATCGTCATTACTACCTAAGTGATGTGCTGCTGGAAGAGGGATTTGAGTATGACGGCGATACGGTGATTGGCACCCGTACTGCATTATATACGTTGGAAATCAAAGATGGCAGGATCGTTGCTATCCATGTTTCCGGTATGCCGCTTAACACGAATCAGCCATGCTATCAGGCACAGGATCAGTTGCTGTTGCCCGCTTTCCGCGATATGCACATCCATTTGGATAAAACTTTCTACAGTGGCCCGTGGCAGGCACCGAGGCCGCGCCAGGGTAAAACTATCATGGATATGATTGCCCTGGAGCAGACTCTGATCCCCAAACTGCTACCCACTTCGCAGCAGCGGGCAGAGAGCTTGATTGCCCTGTTGCAATCTAAAGGCAGTACGGTGGCACGCAGCCATTGCAATATCGATCCGGTTAGTGGTCTGAAAAGCCTGGAACATTTACAGTATGCTTTGGAAAATCACCGTGATGATTTCACTTGCGAAATTGTTGCCTTCCCGCAGCACGGTTTACTGCATTCCAAAGTGGAAGGGCTGATGCGCGAGGCGATCCAGATGGGCGTGCAATACGTTGGCGGGCTGGATCCGACTAACGTGGATGCTGCGATGGAAAAATCACTGGATACTATGTTCCAGATTGCGCTTGATAATAACGTCGGTGTAGATATTCATCTGCATGAGATTAGCCCGGAGGGCGTTGCTGCTATCAACTACATGATTGATACGGTGGAGAATATACCGGCCTTGCGAGGTAAGGTTACTATTAGCCACGCTTTCGCCTTGACCACGTTGGACGAGGGCACACTGGCAGAAACCGCTTCCCGTTTAGCGGAGCAGCAGATCACTATTGCCTCCACAGTCCCGATCGGCAGCCTGATGATGCCGTTACCGCAACTCAGAGCCAAAGGGGTGTTTATCATGACGGGTACTGACAGTGTGATTGATCACTGGTCGCCATTCGGCACTGGTGACATGTTGGAGAAGGCTAATTTGTATGCGCAATTGTACCGTGGTTCAGATGAATTTCATCTTTCCCGCTCTATGGCTATTGCTACAGGCGGTGTGTTGCCGCTTAACGACCAAGGCCAGCGTATTTGGCCTCAGGTGGGTGATAAAGCTGACTTTGTCCTGGTGGCAGCGAGTTGTTCTGCTGAGGCGGTGGCACGTCTGCCTACTCGTCAGGCAACGTTCCATCAGGGGCGTCTGGTGGCTGGTACTGTAGCTAGGGCTTGATTCAGAAAAAAGTACTGTCAGTCATTTCCTCATTAATGATTGTTTTTGGTTTTCTGCCCGCGTCTGAGTGTGCCTTGACGCACCTGATTTCGGGCAGAAACTATACTTAAACTCGTCATGTTAAACCGTTCTATAATGCAGCCAGTTACCTGTTTAAGAACTTCGTAAGGTGTTTTTCCACTATATACTGGATAGGTCTTTGTGTTGTGAAAAAGAAATTTTCAGTCTGGTGAAAAAAATGATACGAGCTTGCTCGCATCTCTGTCATAAGAGTATAGTAATTAACCAGTAAGGACGTACTATCTGGTTTATAATTTCCATGTGCTTATGCGGAGGTGCTTTTATGGATATATCTAAATTAAATAAACAGAATGTAAGGGCATTGATAGATATGGGAAGCCTTACTGGTGGAGTTAAGGTGAGTACATCAGATAAGGATGAAATTAAAGCTAATATTAGAAGGACTCTTTTGAATGCAAGGAAACGTTCAAAAGCGAATGATATCATGGGTTGAGATTCATGATTTATTTGCGGTTATTAGCGATGAGATAGGTTTTATAGTCGAAAATTATGAAGACGAACTGGCGGATTTAATTGATATATGGGCGCAACAAGGGTATATCGAGATTTACACTAGTAGTGCTGATTGTCGTTATGGGAGAGCAAAAGATTCTAACTCGGTTCCCGGTTCTTCTCCTTGGTATATTGGCTTGTTTCACGTAAGGGTTGTTGAGGCTGAAAATGATCCCTTGATTGTTTTGGTTTTTGAGGAACGAGGGGAAAATACCATTGCTTCTATCCGCTTTATGCTTGATCACGAAGATATGTTTGGCCCTAAAAATAGACGTATTAAGTTTGATCGTGATGCAATGAAAAGAATCAGGCGGTGTATTGATGAATTTATCCAGCGTGGGAATACTGCTGATTTCGCAACCACGCCACAATAAAGTCAGCCACTTGTTCAGGTTGATTGATATTCAGTTGTGGTAAAAGAGTCTCTACTTTTTCATCACTGGCAACAGCAATGACATATTGATCAAGAAGATCACTTAATGGATGGTTAAGAATACGGCGGTATAGAGCAATCTTATTGATTGGATCATTCTTAAAGCCCTCTACCAGAATTAGATCCAGTGAATCTGGATCAAAGCGACTGGCAAGATAGCTCAAATCTAATTCCTGTGAATCTGGCGTTTCTGTCATTAATGCCCAGCGTTGTTGGCTGGCAACCAGTGTTTGTTCTGCGCCAGCTTTGCGCAGTTCATAACTGTCTTTGCCCGGTTTATCTACATCCATATTGTGATGAGTGTGTTTTATCAGACCAACCCGAATTTGCCGTTGGCGCAATAATGGGATCACTTTTTTGAGAAGCGTGGTTTTTCCTGTACCGCTGTATGCCGTGATGCCAAGCAGTGGAAGAGGTCTTGTACTCATTTTTTGGTCTCCTGCATATATTCCCAATTCCGGCAATCCTCTGGTGTGTTCAGATTGGTAAAAGCAGCTGGATTATCGTCAAACTGAACAGATATTGCGCCAATCTTATGCATAAACAGCATCAGCTTGCGATCACCATCAGCCAGATAATTTTCCAATTGACAGAACAGACTACGGTGCAGCAAAGCGAGAGTAGGGTGAGTACGATTGCCATCATCTGCATAGGCGGCTAATGCCTGCTGTTTGCCTTGCCATAAACGAGTGACTAAATCAGGGGGGAGGTCTGGTACATCACAAGGAACAAACACAACCCAATCGTGACTGGCTGATTTTAGGGTTGCCAGCATTCCAGATAGCGGCCCAGAGAAATCTTGTGTTAAATCAGGCACAACTTGATCGCAACTTTGTCGGTAAATATCCAGATTACGGTTGGCGTTGATGATTAATTCATCGACCTGTGGCAGCAGCTTATTCGCAATATGCTGGTACAGCGGTATCTTATTTAAGAGAATTAGCCCTTTATCATGGCCGCCCATACGGGTAGCACGGCCTCCTGCGAGGATCGCACCGCTTATTTTTGGTTGCATAATGTTCAATCTATCAACAAGACGGTTATTGCTCGCTAATATAACCTTTTTTAGCTTAGTAATTTGGGCTTCACCAAACGTTTTTCAGATAAAATCACCGGATAACTCGCTGATAAAATAACAATCTTTACGCTTATTGACAGAGCAATTCTTTCTCTGTGCGGCTATCCCTGTTAATTTGTATAGGATTTTGTTTATAAGGAATTTGGTATGAAATATCACCGGCTGGATTTTTGCAGAAGTTGGCGAAAGAAGCGGGCTTTTTTGGTGAATGATCTAAGTTGACCGATGATATTTTGATTTATCAATTGAAAATGCGTGATGCTGAGGCAACAGGAGAAATTCCGGGGCTGAAAAAGGATCACGAAGCAGATTTTAAAACTGCGTTATTGTACGCCCATGGCGTTATTACAGATTAATCAAGAGAATAGAATGTGCTAACAAACCAGTCTGCTTTTAATTTCCGGGAATTAACACCGGATTTGATTATGGATGCATTGGTGCAAACCGGGCTATACATAGATTCTGGGCTGACAGAATTAAACAGTTATGAGAACCGTGTTTATCAGTTTACAGATGAAGATCGTAAACGTTATGTCGTAAAATTTTATCGGCCACAGCGCTGGGATCGGCAACAGATTCAGGAAGAGCATGATTTTTCCCTGGCGCTGCAACAGGCTGATTTGCCGGTGGCCGCGCCTTTGGTGTTTGATCAGCAAACTTTATTGACTTTTAAGGATTTCTTTTTTGCTGTTTTCCCAAGTATCGGTGGCCGCCAATATGAATCTGATAATCTCTTTCAGTTAGAAGATGTGGGTCGTTTGCTAGGTAGAATTCATCAGATTGGTCGTCGGCAAAAATTTACCTCTCGCCCAACTATTGGGTTAAATGAGTATTTGCACCAGCCGCGACAGTTTTTGGCTGCATGTGAGTTAGTTCCTTCAGTACAGAAAGTGCAATTTTTGGCTGTATTGGATGATCTGATAAACGCTGTAGAATCCAATTGGCGCGACGATTGGCAAATATTGAGGCTTCATGGTGACTGCCACCCAGGTAATATCCTGTGGCGTGACGAAGCCTGGTTTGTTGATCTTGATGATGCGCGTAATGGTCCGGCAGTTCAGGATTTATGGATGTTGCTTCATGGCTCCCGTCAAGAACAGTTATTACAGTTGGATACTTTGCTGGAAGCCTATGGTGAGTTTACGGATTTTGATCCGGGAGAATTGTCATTAATAGAACCATTGCGTGCTATGCGGATGGTCTATTATTTGGCATGGGTTGCCCGACGTTGGCAAGATCCTGCTTTTCCCAGAGCGTTCCCCTGGATGACAGATGCCGATTTTTGGTTAAAACAGACGTCACTTTTTGCTGGGCAGATTAAGCTGTTACAAGAATCCCCTTTGCAGCTTAACCCCATGTATTAATGTTTATCATGGAGATATTTATGAAAAAGTTTTGGTTAGCTTTAGTCGGAATGGTGATGGCATTTGGTGCCTCTGCTGCTAGTTTTACCGAAGGAACACAGTATGTTGAACTGAAATCACCTGTGGCAAATCAACCACAGGTGCTGGAGTTCTTCTCGTTCTATTGCCCTCATTGCTATCAGTTTGAAGAGAGTTTTAAAGTTCCGCAGACTGTGGAACAGAATTTACCGGAAGGAACAAATTTTGTTCGTTATCATGTGGAGTTCCTGGGGCCACTAGGTAAAGATTTGACTGTGGCCTGGGCAGTGGCAGTGGCAATGGGTGTTGAAGATAAAGTGACTCCGCTACTGTTTGAGGGCCTTCAGAAAACACAGACGATTAACACCCCGGCCGATATTCGTAATACCTTTATCAAAGCTGGAGTAACCGGTGAAGATTATGATGCTGCAATGAACAGTTTTGTTGTGAAATCCTTAGTGGTTAAGCAGCAAAAAGCCGCTCAGGACTTGCAACTGCGGGGTGTACCAGCAATGTTTGTTAATGGCAAATATATGGTGAGAAATAATGGCATTGATGCAACTTCTGCTGATACCTATGCGAAATCATATTCAGACGTTGTTAACTTCCTGTTAAAGCAGAAGTAAGGTTGGTTACTGAAATAGAATAACATGAGCATGTGCCGGAGTGAGAAGCTTTGGCACAATGCGTGTCAGAAAGAATTCTTTGTAAGACAAACTCCGGTTATATCCACAACTCTGTGATCTATAAGGTAATATGACAGTTTAATGACTAGGATTATAAGTCATTGATTTTTACCCACCGTTGATAAATTTTTTTTATCAACGGTCTATGCCAGAATGAAAGTCGAAATATCTATACACAAAGTTATCCACAGAATTTATAGCAGAGTGTGAATATCTGGATCTGGCTTCAGCAAAGAAAATTCACACAAAATTCGTTTCCTGCTTCTTGCTGTGGCATCCTATTCCTATTACACCCGTAACAGATAATGAAGAAGACTTATGGCTCAGATAGCAGACAATCCCCTGATTTTGGTTGATGGTTCCTCATACCTTTATCGTGCTTATCATGCTTTTCCTCCGCTGACCAACAGCGCAGGAGAACCGACCGGAGCCATGTATGGCGTATTGAATATGCTGCGCAGTCTGGTAATGCAGTACAAGCCGAGCCATGTGGCGGTGGTATTCGATGCTAAAGGTAAAACTTTCCGTGATGAATTGTTTGCTGAGTATAAGTCTCATCGTCCTCCTATGCCGGACGACTTGCGTGTGCAGATAGAGCCGTTACATCAGATGGTAGAAGCTATGGGGTTGCCGCTGCTGGTGGTCTCGGGAGTAGAAGCCGATGATGTTATCGGGACACTGGCGTTACAGGCGGAAAAAGAGGGTCGTGCGGTGCTTATCAGCACTGGCGATAAAGATATGGCGCAATTGGTAACGCCAAATATCACGCTTATCAATACAATGAATAACACCATTCTGGGGCCGGAAGAAGTGGTTGAAAAGTATGGTGTGCCGCCAGATCTGATTATCGATTTTCTGGCATTGATGGGAGACTCTTCTGACAACATTCCTGGCGTACCTGGCGTGGGAGAAAAAACCGCACTGGGATTACTGCAAGGGATTGGTGGCATGGATAATATCTTTGCCAATCTGGATAAAATTGCCGGGCTCAGTTTCCGTGGTGCGAAAACGCTGGCAGATAAGATGGCGCAGCATAAAGATGTCGCTTATCTCTCCTATAAACTGGCAACCATTAAAACCGATGTTGAGTTGGATAAAACCTGTGTTGCTTTGTCAGTCAAAGAGCCTGATACGGAGAAACTGCATCAGTTATTTTCTCGTTATGAGTTCAAACGCTGGTTGAGTGATGTGGCAAACGGCGATTGGCTGGCAGAGAAAGGCAAAAAACCGGCATCCACTGGTAATGATGAATCATCTCCGACGGAAGATAAATCTGTTTCGGCCACACTCTCTTCTGATAATTATCAGACTATTCTTGATCAAAAAAGCTTTGATGAGTGGATTGAGAAGTTGAAAAAAGCGCTGGTTTTTGCTTTTGATACCGAAACTGACAGCCTTGATACTTTAACTGCTAATTTGGTGGGTATGTCATTCGCAATTTCTGCCGGAGATGCGGCCTATCTACCTCTAGGCCATGACTATCTGGGCGCGCCGGAACAACTTGACAGAGAGGCAGTGTTGGCGGCATTAAAACCGCTGCTTGAAGACAGCAACCTGTTGAAAATTGGTCAAAATATTAAGTTTGATCGCGGTGTGCTGGCTCGCTATGGCATTGAACTGCAAGGCATTGCTTACGATACCATGCTGGAATCTTATGTACTTAATAGCGTTGCAGGTATGGGGCGGCATGATATGGATAGCTTGGCTGAACGTCATCTGAATCATAAGACCACGACGTTTGAAGAGATTGCTGGTAAAGGTAAAAATCAGCTCACCTTTAATCAAGTTCCGGTGGAACAAGCTGCAATGTACGCCGCAGAGGATGCAGATGTCACTTTGCTGCTACATCAAACTATGTGGCCGCAGTTGGAAAAAACACCAGCGCTGAAAAAAGTATTCCTGAATACAGAAATGCCATTGGTCATGGTGCTTTCCCGTATGGAGCGTACAGGCGTACTAATTGATGCAAATATTCTGGCTGAGCATTCAAAAGAAATTACCACCCGTCTGGATGAGTTGGAAAAAGAAGCTCATGAACTGGCTGGTGAGGCTTTCAATCTGGCTTCGCCAAAACAGTTGCAGGCGATATTGTTTGAAAAATTGCAATTGCCGGTAGTAAAGAAAACGCCGGGTGGTGCGCCATCCACTAATGAAGAGGTATTGGAAGAGTTGGCGGATACCCATGCGTTGCCGAAAGTGATCTTAGAGCATCGTGGGTTGGCAAAATTGAAATCCACTTACACCGATAAACTACCACAGATGGTCCATCCGCTGACCAAACGGGTGCATACTTCCTATCATCAGGCGGTAACGGCAACAGGACGTCTCTCTTCACGTGATCCTAATCTGCAAAATATTCCTGTCCGTAATGAAGAGGGCCGCCGCATTCGTCAGGCATTTGTGGCACCTGAAAGTTACCGGATTATGGCCGCTGACTATTCTCAGATTGAGTTGCGGATAATGGCTCATTTGTCTCAGGATCAAGGGTTGTTGAAGGCTTTTGCCGAAGGGCAAGATATTCACCGGGCAACGGCGGCAGAAGTCTTTGGTTTGCCACTGGAACAGGTAACCAGTGAGCAGCGCCGTAGTGCTAAGGCGATTAACTTTGGTTTGATCTATGGTATGAGTGCATTTGGTCTTTCCCGTCAGTTAGGTATTCCTCGTGGTGAAGCTCAACGCTATATGGATCTCTATTTTGAGCGCTATCCGGGGGTATTGGCATATATGGAGCGTACTCGTAAACAAGCGGAAGAGCAGGGTTACGTTGAAACGCTGGATGGCCGTCGTCTTTATCTGCCAGATATCAAATCTCGCAGTGGTATGCGCCGTAAGGCAGCAGAACGTGAAGCTATTAACGCGCCAATGCAGGGAACTGCGGCGGATATCATCAAAAAAGCAATGATTGCGGTGGATGACTGGATTATCAGTGAAGCGCCGAAAGTTCGCATGATTATGCAGGTTCACGATGAGCTGGTATTCGAGGTTCATGAGTCACAACTTGAACATGCAGAACAGAAAATTCGTGAATTGATGGAGAAGAGTTTGGTGCTTGATGTTCCGTTGAAAGTGGATGTGGGTATTGGTGACAGTTGGGATCAGGCGCACTGATATGCCAGATTAATAAGCGATAGGCTGAACTGAGGTATTTGGTTCAGCCTTTTTTAATGGCCCTGTTAATCATAGTCACCATGTTTTTTCCATCCTAAGGCTGACGAAGAATTGTTATGTTGATTCATATTATTATCCTGATCAGGTCATATTCAATAGACTGTTTTCCATAAGGAATTTGTGCTGCAAAATCCCACGATAATGGGAGATTGGGCAGGATCTTTAATTTCACTAGATAATATTAGTAGTGAACTCAGTGTTGATGTAGCAGAAAAAAGTGATCAAATAGTTGTGTCGATCTGTTTTGCTGTAAAGAAAATACTAATAATGTAATATTTTTTGTACTGTTCGAGTATATTAGATCCAGATCGCATAAATATGTAATTAAACTACATTTAGTGGTGGATAAACAAACAAAACCCTAAGCTGAATCGAGATAATCATTGAAAATAAATTACAAAAAGGCTTTTTCTGAGAAATAAAATAGGGTAGAGTTATTGGCGTAGGGTACAGAGGTAAGATGTTCTATCTTTCAGACCTTTTACTTCACGTAATCGGATTTATAGCTGAATATTAGCTGCCCCAGTCAGTTTTGACTGGGGCATTTTTTTATTTGAATTTAGTGGGTAGGAATAAAAAAAGCGGTATTAACTATTGTCTTCAATTTGAACGGTTGGCTGGCTGAACCATATGTCCAGTTTCTGTTGTAATTTATCGATCCCGATTTTTTTCAGGGCGGAGAAATATTCCACTTGAATATCTCCATCGAGAGCTGCTAACTCTTCACGTACTTTATTCAACTGGTTTTTACGGGCACCGGATGTCAGTTTATCGGCTTTAGTCAGCAATGCCATAACGGGTACATGCATTGCCACCGCCCATTGGATCATCTGTTGATCAAGGTCTTTCAATGGATGACGGATATCCATCAGCACCACTAGCCCAAGCAGGCATTCACGTTTTTGCAAATATTCACCCAGTGCTTTTTGCCATTTACGTTTTATCTCTTCCGGTACTTCGGCATAGCCATAGCCGGGTAAGTCAACCAGACGAATACCTTCTTCTACTTCGAATAAATTGATGAGCTGTGTGCGGCCTGGTGTTTTACTGGTACGGGCGAGACTTTTCTGTTTCGTCAGGGCATTTAGCGCGCTGGATTTACCCGCGTTTGAACGGCCGGCAAACGCGACTTCAATGCCCAGTTCTTGAGGCAGATGGCGAATATCAGGTGCGCTCGTGATAAAACGGGTCATATGATAGTTGTGGTTTTTGATGGTCAAAATGATTATCTCCCTGAGAAATGCACTGAATATACGCCAAAGGAGATTATACCGATAGCCACTGTTGGTTGACAGGATTAAAAATAATGACATATTTCTGATGGGTTAAGCCAAATTTGCTATTTTGCCGTCAATTATTGCCTTATTTGTGAAATAAAATCTGATCTATTGTGAGAGGATAAATTTTTACCCAAGGCACCAACCAATTGATATCGTAAAGGTAAGTAAATATTGAGCACTATGCTGAGGAGATTATTAGAATTGATTTCAGCTTGTGTTGTTGACCTTAATATATAGGAATCCAGAATGTTTAAACGTATTTTAGTGTCGCTTGTCACTGCATGTTCTCTGAGCACAATGGCGCCTTTGGCTCTGGCTGCGGGTGAAACCCATGTGAAGCTGATGACAACAGAGGGTAATATTGAACTGGAATTAAATAGCCAGAAAGCGCCGATTACAACCAAAAACTTTATTGAATACGTCAATGAGGGTTATTATAACAACACAATTTTTCATCGGGTAATCCCTGGATTTATGGTTCAGGGGGGCGGTTTTACCAAAGATTTGCAGCAGAAAGTGACTAAAGAAGCCATTAAAAATGAAGCGGATAATGGGCTGCGTAATTTACGCGGAACGATTTCTATGGCGCGTACCGCTGATAAAGACAGCGCTACTAGTCAATTTTTTATCAACGTAGCGGATAATGCTTTCCTTGATCATGGTCAGCGTGACTTTGGCTATGCAGTATTTGGTAAAGTCGTAAAAGGTATGGATGTTGTAGACAAAATTTCTCAAGTAAAAACTGAAAATGTTGGTCCCTATCAGAATGTACCGGTGAAACCCGTGGTTATCCTGTCTGCTAAGATTATTCCTTAACTTTTTTCTGAGACATTAATGATCACTGCAATTATGGCAGTTTCTGGATTTGATTAATAATCGGGCCTTCATTTGAATGAAGGCCCGTTTTACAGTTATGTCGGATAAGCACAGCCAGTTGCCTGACTGTGCTCTCCTAAGAACGGAGCGTGCGACTTTCACCGCACTCCGCTCAAGCCTCTCAAAGGCATTTATTGTAACCCGGCAAAACTTCTCATAACGCGGTTTCTGGCGACCTATGCCAGCTGTTTCGGCTTTTGTCCTGATTCTCCTTGCGTGAAAGCCAGTAACTGGCGAACGCCGGATCATAAGGGGTCGCCTCACTGCGGATTTTGGTATGCCGTTTTATCGGGATAGTGACCAGTTGAGTCAGATATTCTGAGGTTGTCACACCATCAAGATGCGATCTTCCCTGAAAACACCAGTGCCGCGCATATTCCGGTAAAAAGTACTTTCTGGTTACCCATCTTGCGCCTTTATTCGGATGCCTTCGCGTTGCCCAGCGCTGTAATGTCTTGAATATCTGGCAGTCAACATATCCAAAGGTTTGTTTGGCGACGCTGTGTCTGTAATAGTTTCCCCAGCCCCGTAATTTGGGATTGAGCAGCCTGATTAATTCACCTGTCGCCATTGTGGGATGGGATTTGATGAGTGCTCTGGTGTTCCTGATGAACGTTAATACGTTGGCTTTGCAGGGTTTAATCAGCAATTTATCTCTGTATTTACGTATATTGAACCCCAGAAAATCAAATCCCTGACTGATGGAGGTCGTGATGGTCTTCTCGGGAGAGAGTTCCAGCCCGCGCTCTTTCAGGAACGACACGATTAGCGGTTTTATCCTGTTCTCCAGCAATTCCCTTGATGCGCCGGTGACAACGAAATCATCGGCGTAAGAGATGAAGTTGACCTTCTCTGCTTTTCTGGGCGCAGCCTGTTTAATGTGCCGCTCCAGTCCTGCCAGCGTAAGCAACATCAATGTTGGAGAAATAATTCCGCCTTGCGGAGTTCCTGCATCAGTATGATAAAACAAACCTTTATCGATATAGCCAGCCGACAGCCATTGGCGTAACATTGACTTGTCTGTCAGGATATTATCAATGAGCCATTGATGACCAATTTTGTCAAAACAGGCCTTTATATCGCCTTCAAGGATCCATTGTGCGGATGTTTTTCTACATAACGTTTTAAAACATTGCTCAACAGCATCGGCAGCGCTGCGTTTTGGGCGAAAACCGTATGAGTTCTTATCCGCTACCGTTTCCGATATCGGCTCTAAAGCCAGCAGATACAGTGCCTGCTGCGCTTTGTCTATCATACAGGGGATGCCCAAAGGGCGCTGTTTGCCGTTCTTTTTGGGGATATAAACGCGCCTCAGCGGTTTAGCATGATAGCCACGCCGCTTGAGCTGTCCGACAGCGGTCAACCTGTGGTTATCGGTTCGCCACGTAATACCATCTGTGCCAGCCGTTTTACTGCCTTTGTTTTGAGAAACTCGTCGTACTGCCAGCAATTTGGCGGCATACGAGTGGGTCAGCAGCCATTGCAGGGATTTTACCTTGCCATAGCGGCCTTCCCGCATTGCCTTTGCAATACGCATTTGCAGCCTTGAAACCTGCTGTTCAATGGCCAGCCAGTTGATGGATTGCCATTTTACAGAGGCTGAGGTTGCACCAGACCGTTGACCGGTTGCTGTCATTTGCTTTACCTCATTGATAAGGTTCTGAAAACTCTCTTGCAAAGAGAGACCAGCCGGAAGTGGGCTACGCTTTCGCGTTGAGTGACATTTAAACTCTTGTCCGGACCATTACAGTCCGGCATTCGCTTTTTCCGGCCTCCTTTACCCGCAGAGTTATCGGCTGACCTCGCGGTCGGCTTTCCCAAAGGGAACGCTGCGGGCTTACCCTGTTCCGTATATCTCGTGGTCAGGTTAGGTGCCTACTTGAATGCGGAGGGCATAGGGATCACGAGAAGATAACCCCATAGTCTTCTACCCACCCTCAGTGCCTTTTGGCCACAGCGTATTAACCACTTCCGCTGCTTACCTCGTGACGCGTTCTACGTAGATTCACTTATGTTCACCGTACTGACTACCTTGCACTTACCCGACTGTGGTTGTCAGGAAGACACGCCTCTCACGATTTGCATCCCACGCACGACGTGCGTTTTGTTACGTTGTCAGACCCGCTACTTTATTCAGGATCCTAGGCTTACCTGGTGATACAGGCAGTTCTCTCAAATCGGAGAACAACGATTTATACGACTTCATGTCGCACTGGGGTTTGAAGTCCAACGGTACAGAAAACAACGTTAAGAGGGGCAACTAGCTGATATTTAAATAATAAATTGCAGCGAAGCCCAATGGAACGAAAACGTACGATAAGGCGTTGATGTATTGCGCCCATTTCATCGAAAAGTTCCACGAAGACTAAAGTTGAATTATTAATCGACCAGTTGCTATTATTTTTTACTTTGGCGATCTTGATAGTCTATCCACCTTTTCGATCAGCAAAATATCATTTTGATGTGAGTCCTCAATTAAGCGGGACAATTCAGCTCTTTCTAATTTTGAACCAGATTGGTTCTCAGTGTAGAAACTCGTTATGCGTACACCTTTTTGTTTAGCAAACTGGATGAGTTCTGATTTTGCGCGATAAGCATCTTGTTCATCTGTTGATGTTCTTAGATAGCCTCTTATGAACATTTTTGGGTCTAATAGTTCGTTTTGGGTAGGGTTCATCATGGTAGTTCACGTAGGGTATTATTTCCATAATAAACGAACCACTTTAACAGCGTTAATGTGCGATTCGCATAAAGTTATACTTTAAAAGTATAGCAATCAGGTAAGAGATGAAAGGTACTTTTAAAAGAATTATAATAAGTCTTATTAAAACCTTTTAAACGTCTCTAAAGTGAGGGCATATATCATGAGTCTGACTAACAATATATTGACGGATGTCAGTGCGGGGCTTACCCAGTTGAAATCAAATCCAATGGGGGTTCTTGAAGAGGGTCATGGTGCCCCCGTGGCTATCCTTAATCGAAATAAACCCGTGTTCTATGCCGTTCCAGTGGCCCTTTACGAGTATATGGTTGAAGAGCTTGAAAATATCGAACTGATGAAAATGGCACAACAAGACTATGAAGACGGTGATTTTGTTGAGGTCGATCTTGACAGCTTATAACTTAAAATTTGAACGCAAAGCCCAAAAGTTATTTTCAAAACTCGGCGAGCCCGTGAAATCTCAGTTCAAAGAAAAGCTCAAAAAAGTGCTCGAAAATCCTCATATTGAGCCTAATAGGCTTTATGGCGCTTTGTCTGGTTGTTACAAGATCAAACTCAAGCAATCCCGCTATCGACTGGTCTATAAAGTGGAAGACGGTGAGATGATTGTTCTTGTTCTTGCGATCGGTAAACGTGAAAGAAAAGAAGCTTACCTCATGGCAGAGAGCATGCTCGATAAATAAATGAAGAGAGATAATCTATGGTTGATCAATCTTATCGCTGTCCAATGGAAGTCCAAATCCTCAAAACTGCACCTGTAGTTCCTGCCATTTAAAAAAAGAGATGGAAAAAAGTCAGGCTGCCTTCATGCACTGAACCTTAAGTATTAAGCCTCTCGAAAATACCCTCCAACCCATTATCTTTATTGGATTTTCTTTGGGGCAACTTCAACGCATTTTTGGAGAGATATTTCAGGGCCCAATCCAGAGGGTGTTCTATTTCCGACCAGGCATGATGAATAATCGCGCCCAATATCGGTAACAACCCGACATCAACATTTTTGGCGGCCTTAAGAAAGGAAACTGAAGGCAAAAACTGCCTCGCCAGACTGCGCCGGACTATCAACGCCAGCAGACTTGCCCAGATGAGCCCTTCCGCTATCGCTTTTTGGCCGGTCGCAAAACCTGTCCAGTGGGTGTGGGATTTTAATTCCTTAAACAGCAGTTCGACCTGCCAGCGACAGCGATAGACCGCCATGATGTCATCGGCGGTAAAGTGGGATGGCGGCAGAATAGGGTTAAGAAAAAAAGCGAAATGAAAACCGACATTATCCCTAATTCTCATCCAACATTTCCAATTAACGCCATAGCAGCAGGATTCGCAATTAATGCCAGAGGAATCATCATCTTAAAAATAAAACCGAACCTGCCATTAAAGATACCAATAGGAAAATGCGCAATAATAATATTATTTAAAAACAAGGGATCTCGGTGTTCATTACTAGGCCACCAAAACGAATTAGCAGTCCAAATAAACCAAATACTGTAGTACGTTATCATTCCAGTCAGCAACAGCAAAATGTACAGAAGTAAATTGATAAAATGAAAGCTCAATGAAGCAGTGGTTTTGTTGCTTCCTAAGTAACATTTCAAAATAATAGATTATCTGAAGGGAACTCAGTTAAATTTTTGCGTTCTGAACATCCAATATTAACGTAAATATAAGTAATCGATGTTTTGATAAAATGGTTATTATTATGCGAATGTAAGTTAAAAACTTACTTAAATAAATAACTTTCATTGAGTAGTTGTTGTAAATATAATATTTTCTCGT
>NZ_JBHFKW010000053.1:0-25740 GCF_042879395.1 Photorhabdus sp. RM322S | reverse complement strand
GAACTAAAAATTAATATTCTGGTTCAGCCGGGCTGCGTATACTACGCTTTTCGCCCGCAGAGTCAAGCGCTTATTCGCTTTCTCTCTGCCTGACCTCACAATGTTTATCAGCGTTGTGTCGGTCAGTGGTGGCGCATTATAGGGAACCCAGATTTTTACACAACACTTTTTTTTAGATTTATCGCCAACAGGTTGCTTCTTGCTCTTTTTGGGTTGAATTTAGGCGATAACAGCCAAGATCAATAAGCTTTTTCCATTGCATACTAATGTTTTCCTCACTAGGATCCCGTTAAGAATAAAAGATCTCCATTTCTTCATTAGAGGTATATATGTCTGGAGTGTTGCGCAGTTACCTTGGTACTCAACCTAAAATTGGTCAGAAAGTTATGTTAGATCCGTCTAGTGTGATCATTGGTGATGTCAGACTTGCTGATGATGTCAGCATATGGCCTTTAGTTGTCATTCGTGGCGACGTTAATTACGTATCTATTGGCACACGTACTAACATCCAAGATGGCTCTGTATTACATGTAACACACAAATCTGTTGATAATCCCGATGGTTTTCCTTTAATTGTTGGGAATGATGTCACCATCGGGCATAAAGCTATACTCCATGGTTGTACTATTGGTAATCGAGTGCTCATCGGTATGGGCTCCATCCTACTTGATGGTTCAGTTATTGAAGATGACGTTATTATTGGAGCAGGCAGCTTGATCGCTCCAGGAAAGACATTAGAAAGTGGATACCTTTATGTCGGTAGCCCTGCCCGTCGGGTCAGAAAACTAAAACCTGAAGAATTAAAAATATTATATTATTCAGCAAGCAATTATGTCTGCTGTAAAAATGACTACCTGCAAGAAGGTAACATATAACGTCCTAAATGATCATCATCCCCGTTATTGATTAACGATTCGAATTCCTCTTCAAGATCCCAACGATTTTGCCGGAAAAGATTTAATGGATGATGATCTTCCCCATAACGGTATAAAAGATCCCTAGCCCTCATAGTACAGTGAACCAATGACCCATTTACCAACGCGGGAAAAATGACTATCTGCTGTTGTTCATCCCACTCTTCTCTATCAGGAAACTGGATAGATTGATTCACGAATGTAACTCCTGTTCCAATGTTAACAGTACAGGTGCAATTTCTGGCAGTACACCATGCCATAATTTAAATGAATGAGCGGCCTGTCCTACTAACATCCCTAATCCATCAGCATAACGAGAAACACCATGTTTTCTAGCAAAGGAAATGAAAGGCGTCAAATTAGCCTGATAAAACATGTCATAACAGACACAATTTTCATTAAATATTAATGGAGATATCGCAGGAACCTCACCATTAATACCGGATGCAGTCGCATTGATAATAAGATCAAACTCAGGGCTATCAAGTGTTTTCATCTCAACGGGCCGAATGTTACCTATTGGCGAAAAATTATTAGCGATCTGGATGGTACGACTGAACGTTCGGTTTGTAATTGTAATATCACAACCAAATTCTAATAATGGAGATAAAATACCTCTGGCACCACCACCAGCCCCAATTATTAAAATATGCTGCCCCTGAGTAATAAACTCAAGCCGTATCAAATCTGCTAACAATCCTATACCATCCGTGTTATCACCAAGCAATTGATTATTACCTAATAATTTCAAGGTATTGACTGCACCACTGAGTCTTGCCCGCTCAGTCAATTCATTTGCCCTGATAAATGCCTGCTCTTTAAATGGCACAGTAACATTAGCTCCTCCTCCCCCCTGTTGAAGAAACATATCCAATGTCTCTTCAAATTTACCTATTGGTGCTAAAATCTTCCCATAACAATGCGCAATACCTGTTTGATCAGCAAATAACTGATGGATACGGGGTGATTTACTGTGTGTAACAGGATTACCAAAGACAGCGAATTGATTCATATTTATTCTACCCTTGACGATAAAGCTCACCAGTTAAAGCGTCCCGAATTTCTGAAGGATTCTTCCTCCCTCCAACATCACCATCTAACACAGAAAGTTTATCCCCAAACTGTTGTCTGACTTCTTCTGCTGTTCGGCATGGTTCAAGACCATTTAAATTTGCACTGGTCGATACCAATGGTTTTCCATAAAAAGTACATAACTGTTTCACCAAAGGATGATCACTAACTCTGACAGCCAACGTGGAAAATTGCCCAGTCAACCATTTAGCTGTACCAGCTTTTGCAGGGATCACCCAGGTTACAGGCCCAGGCCAACAAGCAAATATAACTTCTTTTTGGTCTTTTGTTAGAAGTTTATCATCAAGATATGGCTGTAATTGTCTATAATTATCTGCAATAAGAATCAACCCTTTTTGCCACGGGCGCTTCTTTAATGTAAGCAGTTCATTTACCCCTTTTTCACTATCAGGATCACATCCAAGCCCAAAAACAGCTTCAGTTGGATAAGCAATAACTTTTTCCGCTTTTAGCGAAGTTAATACTTTTTCAAATACAGGTGATGCTTCATTACTCATTTTATTACTCAGTTTAATTTATTTGCTGTTTTCCACACAACTTACTAGCACAAAACAACTTTGTACCTTGTGATGTGCGTTTCTCCATCAATAACGGATAGAAACAAAACACACATTCACCAACAACTGGCTTATTATTTAATACAAACTGGCAGTTGGGGTAACGGTTACACGCGTGAAAAATTTTTCCGAAACGTGATTTTCTTTGGAGTAATTGCCCTTTTTTGCATTGGGGGCAGGCTATCGACGTCTCATCCGGTTTATCAATCAGTGCCGTATGTTCGCATTCAGGATAACGACTGCAACCAATGAACATGCCATAACGCCCTTGACGTAAAACTAAATTAGCTCCACATACAGGACATAACTGCCCTTCAAGCTCTTTTACCACATGGCCGTTACTTTGCCCTTTTAATGAGCGAATATATTGACATAATGGATAACTAAAACATCCAAAAAATGGGCCATGAATGCCATTACGGATAACCAAAACAGAGCCACATTCAGGACAATATTCAGTTTCATTAGTGGAGAAAGGAACCATTTTTGCCATACCATTTTCACTTGAAATTTATACTTATATGACACTAAGCAAGACTTTGAGTATTCAGTTATACCCTATAGATTTCAAGATGCATCGCGACGGCAAGGGAGCGAATCCCCGGGAGCATAGCGAACTATGTGACCGGGGTGAGCGAGTGCAGCCAACAAAGAGGCCACTTGAAAGATAACGGGTATAACTAACTCACGCGCACATAACCACCAGCAACCACCGCCACCTTACCTAATAATTCTAGTTCAAGGAGCTTTGTCATTACCTCAGCTATAGGTAATGCAGAGCGTTGCGCAATAATATCAACTGGCGTTATTTCATCACCTACGTTAACCAGCACATCAGCAAATGGCAACTCAGTTTGCTCAAACTGGGGTTTTACTTCTTCCTTTGTTCTTTCCATATGTAACCATTGTAGTGAACTGTAAACATGTTCCACAATATCCATTACATTTGTAGCCAGATATGCTCCCTGTTTTATCAACCAGTGATTCCCTTCACTGACTGAGCTCCCCAAAAACCCTGGTAATGCAAATACATCCCTTCCCTGTTCAAGAGCACAACGAGCTGTAATTAATGAACCGCTGTTTTGACTCGCTTCTACAACAATAACTGCCGAACTTAATCCACTGATAATCCTGTTTCTTTTAGGGAAGTTTTTTGCACGTGGAGGAGTCTCCGGAAAAAATTCAGAAACAAGGGCTCCCCCCTCCTCTATTTGCTTTGCTAATAATCCGTGTCTATAAGGATAAATCTGACCAAGACCGCTACCTAATACAGCTATTGTTTGACCATCACTATCCAGCGCAGATCGGTGACAAATACCATCAATACCAATAGCTAAACCACTAGTAATAACTAACCCATGTCCAACCAATTCACCTGCAAAAATTTTTCCCCATTTCTCGCCATAATAGCTTGCTGCCCTGCTCCCTACCATCGCCACCTGCTTCTTTAAAAGAAGATCTGATTTCCCTGACACAAAAAGCGCAAGAGGTGGGGTATGTATCTGCTTTAATAGAGGTGGATACAACGGGTGAGAATATGTCAATAAATGGTGTTCCGGCTGCTCCAGCCATTTTAAGCATGAAGCTAGCAAGGTTTTATTGGCTTTAGTAAATTGCAAACATTGTGCTGACGTTAATCCACTCTCTTTAAGCACGGTGAGATAACGATTCCCAGCATGCAATAATTTCTCTGTAATATTTGCTGCTTTTTCTGTTGCTAAATGAGAGATCATCTTCATTCGCAACCATATTTCCATAGCTTCCATATTGTCATCCTGACTGAGATTGACGGACAAAACCAAACTGCTCAATTGGCAATCAATACTGTCAATCTAAATGGGAAATGTCTAGAATAGACATAAAATACCATTCACATTTTGGACATAGATCTAAACATATATGCCAGTATTACAAGTATTACATTACCCAAACGAGCGGCTTCGCACTATTGCAACGCCTGTTAAAGAAGTTAATGCGGAGATTCAACGTATCATTGATGATATGTTTGAAACTATGTACGTAGAGGAAGGCATTGGCCTGGCAGCAACACAAGTTGATATTCATCAGCGTATTGTCGTTATTGACGTATCGGAAACTCGTAATGAACGCCTTGTGCTGATAAATCCAGAGTTACTGGAAAAAAGTGGTAATACTGGGATTGAAGAAGGCTGTTTGTCTATTCCTGAGCAGCGAGCATTAGTGCCACGAGCTGAAAAAATCAAAATCAGAGCCTTAGATTACAATGGTCAATCATTTGAATTACAAACTGATGGCTTACTAGCTATTTGTATTCAGCACGAGATGGATCATTTAATTGGTAAGCTTTTTGTGGATTACTTATCTCCACTGAAACGCCAGCGTATACGCCAGAAAGTAGAAAAGCTGGATAAACAAAAAGCCCGAACCAAATAAATTATATTAATACAGGAAATAAACGTGTCTGATTCTTTACGTATTGTTTTTGCCGGAACACCTGACTTTGCGGCACGCCATTTAGAGGCTTTATTAACGTCTCAGCATGAGATAGTTGGCGTTCTAACGCGACCAGACAGACCAGCCGGAAGAGGTAAAAAACTGACACCCAGTCCTGTAAAAGTACTGGCAGAAGAACATAACATTACTGTTTTTCAGCCAGCCACTTTACGTTCAGAAGAAAACCAACAATGGATTCTTAAACAACAACCTGATGTTCTCATAGTTGTAGCCTATGGATTAATCCTCCCTAAGGCTGTTTTAGATATTCCAAGATTAGGTTGTCTGAACGTACACGGCTCTCTATTACCACGTTGGCGTGGTGCAGCACCAATTCAACGTTCACTTTGGGCTGGTGACACGGAAACAGGTGTAACGATCATGCAAATGGATGTAGGCCTTGATACTGGCGATATGCTATATAAAGCAAGCTGTCCTATTACACTTGAAGATACTAGTGCCAGTTTATACGAAAAACTGACCAATATTGGGCCAGATGCACTACTTAAAACATTATCATTAATAACATCAGGTAACAATCAGCCTGAAACTCAAAGTGAAAAGTTGGTTACCTACGCTGAAAAACTAAGCAAAGAAGAAGCCAAAATAAATTGGGAACTATCTGCAACCCATCTTGAACGTTGCATTCGTGCATTTAATCCTTGGCCCATGAGCTTTTTCGAGATGGAAGGGCAACCTGTTAAAATCTGGAAAGCAGAAGCCATTGAAGAACAAATTTCGGTAGAACCAGGAACTATCTTAAAAGCAGACAAAAAAGGTATTCATATTGCCACTGCCGATGGAATTTTGAATATCACGCAATTACAACCTGCTGGTAAAAAAGCAATGTCAGCCGCAGATCTGCTTAACTCCAAACGTGAGTGGTTTACGCCAGGTAATAAAATCAACTGAATACTATTCTATGTAAACTCTTTCTCACAAACTTTCTCTTAATACTGATTTTTGTCAGCCTTTTTAACTATGAAAAATACATATAATCTACGAAGTATCGCCGTAAAAGCAATCAATCAAGTTCTGGACCAAGGGCAATCTCTCAGTACGATATTGCCTGAACTTCAACGAAATATAACTGATAAAGATAAATCTTTGTTACAGGAGTTATCTTTCGGGGTATTACGTGTATTACCTCAGTTAGAATGGATAATAAGCCAATTAATGGAAAAACCATTAAAAGGTAAGCAACGTATTCTTCATTACCTGCTTATGGTTGGCATATACCAACTTACCTATACCCGTATCCCAGCTCATGCAGCACTTGCTGAAACAGTAAATGGAGCCGTAACTCTGAAATATCCTCAGCTAAAAGGATTGATTAATGGTGTCCTTCGCCAGTTTCAGAGGCAGCAACTACAATTAATGGAGCGTTCACAAAATAGTCCCAGCAATCACTTACATCCTAAATGGTTATTAGCTAAAATCCAAAAAGCCTATCCGCAAGAATGGCAGCAACTTATTGAAAATAATAACAAGAAACCGCCTATGTGGTTGAGAGTTAATCGAATATACCATAGTCGAGATGAATATCTTTCTCTTCTTCATAAAGCCGGAATTGATGCGGAACCAGCTATCGAATTACCTTCTGCTATCCGTGTAATTTTCCCCTGCCCGGTAACAATATTACCTGGATTTGATAAAGGTTGGGTGACTATTCAGGATGTATCCGCACAAGGGTGTGCCGAATTATTACAACCAATCAATGGAGAGAAAATTCTCGATCTTTGTGCCGCACCAGGAGGGAAAACAACACATATCCTAGAAATAGCGCCAAAAGCCAAAGTATTAGCTATAGATATTGATAAAAACAGGATAAAACGAGTAAAAGAAAATCTCCAGCGCCTTAATTGCCATGCAACAGTAAAAACCGGTGATGGACGCCACCCTGAATATTGGGCAGAAGGCCAGCAATTCGATCGTATCCTTCTGGATGCACCTTGTTCAGCAACAGGAGTAATCCGTCGCCACCCTGATATCAAATGGTTACGCCGCGAAGAAGATATTGCTCAATTAGTTCAATTACAATCTGAGATTATTGATGCAATCTGGCCATATTTAAAGAAAGGTGGGGCATTAGTATATGCAACCTGTTCTATTTTGCCAGATGAAAATAGCCAGCAAATCAGCTCATTTTTAAAACGCCACCCAGATGCCAAACTATCGGGAACAGAGACAAGTGATAACCCAGGAAAACAAATAATACCTGAATTCAATGGTGGTGATGGTTTCTTTTACGCTCGATTAATTAAACAGTAATATATCTCCACAATTTATAAAGATAATTATCTGTTTCTAACAAGTTAGAGAATACTATGAAAATAATTATTCTTGGTGCAGGTCAAGTTGGTGGTACATTAGCTGAAAATCTAGTAGGTGAAAATAACGATATTACTATAGTCGACACAGATCCCAACCGCCTGCACCAACTACAGGATAAATTCGACCTCAGAGTAGTCAATGGTCATGGTTCTCATCCCAGAGTATTAAGAGAAGCTGGTGCTGAAGATGCTGATATGTTAATTGCTGTAACTAATTCTGACGAAACTAACATGATTGCATGCCAGATTGCTTATTCCTTATTTAATACACCAAATAAAGTTGCACGAATACGCGCAGCAGAGTATATCCGTGAATCAGATAAGCTTTTTCTCCCTAACGACATTCCTATTGATTATCTTATTTCACCAGAACAACTCGTCATAGATTATATTTATAAACTAATTCAGTATCCTGGCGCTTTGCAGGTTGTTAACTTTGCCGAAGGTAGAGTAAGTATTGTTGCAGTAAAAGCTTATTACGGAGGTTCACTTGTAGGAAATGCACTTTCTTCACTTCGTGAACACATGCCACATATTAATACCAGAGTTGCTGCCATATTTCGCCAAGATCGACCAATAAAACCACAAGGCTCTACAATCATTGAAGCTGGTGACGAGGTTTTCTTTGTGGCTGCATCACAACATATTCGTGCTGTAATGAGCGAGCTTCAACGCTTAGAAAAACCTTACAAGCGTCTTATGATCGTTGGTGGTGGCAATATTGGCGCCGGACTTGCCCTACGTCTCGAAAAAGATTACAGAGTTAAATTAATTGAACGAAATCAGCAACGAGCCACAGAACTAGCCGAATTATTACACGACACCATTGTTTTCTATGGGGATGCATCTGACCAAGAGCTATTAGCCGAAGAACATATAGAACAGGTAGATGTATTCATTGCCCTAACCAACGATGACGAAGCAAATATCATGTCTGCAATGCTTGCCAAACGCATGGGAGCCAAAAAAGCCATGGTTCTCATTCAGCGTAGTGCATATGTCGATTTAGTACAAGGAGGTGTTATTGATATTGCAATCTCTCCACAGCAAGCAACTATTTCAGCTCTACTAGGTCATGTTCGTAAAGCAGATATCGTAAGCGTTTCCTCATTACGTCGTGGAGTAGCGGAAGCTATCGAAGCAATTGCTCATGGAGATGAAAACACGTCAAAGGTTGTCGGCCGAGTTGTAGGTGATATTAAATTGCCACCAGGTACTACAATTGGAGCAATAGCTCGCGGCGACGAAGTAATTATTGCTCATGATTACAGTGTAATCGAACAAGGAGATCATGTAATTATGTTTATTACAGATAAAAAATTTGTTCCCGAAGTAGAAAGACTATTCCAACCAAGCCCTTTTTTCCTTTAGGAATCAAAAAATAATTATCTATCAGTCATATAATTCAAACACAATAACTGACACAACTTGACACACTTTAATTAACATGACGATTAAAAGAACGTGGTGAGCTTTTTGAAGCCATTGGTAAATTTACCATGACAGGCAATTTTACCAATCCAACTGCTAACATTATTATTGATATAATCTTGAAAAATATCGGGCCGTCAGCGACTATTATTTGCACAATAAAACGAATAAATCGTATAGTAAAAAAGAAATTGAATCTATACCAATATCTCTCAACTACTAAAAAATAATTAATAGAACCCATAGTTTACTGCAAGAATAAAAATAAACCTATCAAAACTAAAAGGCCAGTGGTAATAAATCTAACGATCCCTTACCACTGGCCTCCCAGTTACTTACCTTGTTATGCTTTCCTTTCCTTTGGTAGCTTCCTTTCCCTTTTTTATTTTTCTCAATTCGTTGTTTGAATAATGGATCACGTAGTAGAGCTTCAATAGCATTATCCTTTATTACGCCTTTTTTATGGTGATATGTAATCATCATATTCCTCTATCATATTAATTGATCTAAAAACATAGCAATTGTACTCGCTGAATCTTCCATAATAAAGAAAAATTACTTATTCCTTATTTAAAGCTCCTTGTTCTAAAGTTTCAAGAATAGAGCAATAAGTACTTATATGAGAACTTCCACAACAAGCATCACTTAACATCTTAAGTGAATCACGCACTTTTAGCATTTCAAGAAGTTTTTCCTCTACTTCCATCAATCTAGAATCGACAATTTGCTTCGACTCTTCACAAGTATGATGATCTGGATCTACACGAATAGACAATAATTCTGTGATAGCTTCCAAGGTTAACCCCAATTGCTTGGCATAACGTATAAACCGAAGGCGCTGTAGATCTTGCTCTGTATAAAGCCTATATCCCCCCTCGGTACGGTTCTGATGTTCCATCATTCCTTGTTTTTCATAAAAACGCACTGTATCAGGGGTCACATTCGCTAATTTAGCCAGTTGGCCAATACGATACATCTTCATATCTCCTACAATAAACACACTGTTTGAGATATCAGCATAACAGGATGGAAAGAAATAAGTGAGAAATTCAGATATACAGATATAAAAAAACCGGGATAAACCCGGTTCTTTTATATGCCCCTACAGATTACTCTGCAGTCGCAACTTCTGTTTGAGGCTCAACAGCACGGTCAACGAGCTCGATGTATGCCATCGGAGCATTGTCACCAGCACGGAAGCCACACTTAAGAATACGAGTGTAACCACCTGCGCGGCTCGCAAAACGCGGGCCCAGCTCATTAAACAGTTTTGCCACGATTTCGTTATCACGAGTACGGGCGAATGCCAGACGACGATTAGCTACGCTGTCGGTCTTGGCAAGAGTAATCAGCGGCTCAACGACGCGACGCAGTTCTTTCGCTTTAGGCAGAGTCGTCTTGATGATTTCATGACGGACCAAAGAACCTGCCATGTTGCGAAACATAGCTTGGCGATGGCTGCTGTTGCGGTTCAATTGACGACCACTCTTACGATGGCGCATGACCTTATCCTTCTCAGTAAAACCTTAACCTGTGATCTAGTTATTCATCAGCAATACTTGCTGGTGGCCAGTTTTCCAAGCGCATGCCTAGAGATAAGCCACGTGAAGCCAGTACGTCTTTAATCTCCGTAAGAGATTTTTTACCCAGGTTAGGTGTCTTAAGCAACTCAACCTCGGTACGCTGTACCAAATCACCGATGTAGTGGATAGCTTCTGCCTTAAGACAGTTAGCAGAGCGGACAGTCAATTCCAGATCGTCAACAGGGCGCAGCAGGATCGGATCAAACTCTGGCTTCTCCTCTTTTACTTCTGGCTGACGTACATCACGTAAATCAACAAAAGCTTCCAGCTGTTCAGCCAAAATAGTAGCTGCACGGCGAATCGCCTCTTCAGGATCGATTGTACCGTTAGTTTCCATCTCGATAACCAACTTGTCCAAATCGGTGCGTTGTTCTACACGCGCTGCTTCAACATTGTAGGCAATACGCTCTACTGGGCTATAACAAGCGTCTACTAACAAACGACCAATAGGGCGCTCATCTTCTTCCGAATGAATCCGGGCAGAAGCCGGCACATAACCCCGACCACGCTGAACTTTAATGCGCATGCTTATAGAAGCAGTTTCGTCAGTCAGGTGGCAGATTACATGTTGCGGCTTGACGATTTCGACATCTCCGTCATGGATAATGTCGGCTGCAGTCACAGGGCCAATGCCAGACTTATTCAAGGTAAGAATAACTTCATCTTTGCCCTGAACTCTTACCGCCAGCCCTTTCAGGTTGAGGAGAATCTCCAGGATATCTTCCTGTACACCTTCTTTGGTGCTGTACTCATGCAGTACACCATCAATCTCAACCTCAGTCACCGCACAACCCGGCATAGACGAAAGCAGAATACGGCGCAGTGCGTTGCCTAGAGTATGACCAAAGCCACGCTCTAAAGGCTCAAGGGTCACCTTGGCGTGCGTCGAACTGACTTGCTCGATATCAACCAGGCGCGGTTTTAGAAACTCTGTCACAGAACCCTGCATTGTGTCCTCTCTTTGGTGCTAAGCTTTACTTAGAGTAAAGCTCGACGATCAGGTGTTCGTTGATGTCAGCGGACAGATCGGTACGTTCTGGAGTACGTTTGAACACACCTTCCATCTTCGCAGCATCAACCTCCAACCAAGTTGGTTTCTCACGCTGCTCAGCCAGCTCTAAAGCCGCCTTGATACGAGACTGCTTTTTCGATTTTTCGCGAACACTGACTACGTCATTCGGGGATACCTGATAAGAAGCGATGTTAACAACGCGACCATTTACCATGATAGCCTTATGGCTTACCATTTGGCGTGATTCAGCACGAGTCGCGCCAAAACCCATACGGTAAACAACGTTGTCCAGACGACCTTCCAGCAAACTCAGCAGGTTCTCACCTGTATTGCCTTTCAGACGAGTTGCTTCTTTATAATAATTACGGAATTGACGTTCTAGAACACCATAAATACGGCGAACTTTTTGTTTTTCACGTAACTGTACACCGTAGTCAGACAGACGCGGTTTACGTGCGCCATGCTGTCCAGGTGGTTGTTCCAATTTACACTTGGTGTCAATCGCGCGAACGCCAGACTTCAGAAATAGGTCTGTACCCTCGCGACGGCTCAGCTTGAGCTTAGGACCCAAATATCTTGCCATTTTCTTTCTCCAACAAACCTAAAAAAATAAACGCTATTAAACGCGACGTTTTTTAGGTGGACGACAACCGTTATGAGGGATCGGAGTCACATCAGTAATGTTAGTGATGCGGAAACCTGCCGCATTTAACGCTCGGATAGTTGACTCGCGGCCAGGACCAGGTCCTTTAACCATAACTTCCAGGTTCTTAATTCCGTATTCTTTCACTGCTTCAGCACAGCGCTCTGCTGCAACCTGAGCCGCAAACGGAGTAGATTTACGAGAACCACGGAAACCGGAACCACCCGCAGTTGCCCAACCCAGAGCGTTACCTTGACGGTCAGTAATGGTCACGATGGTGTTGTTGAAAGAAGCATGGATATGAGCCACACCGTCAGAGACTTGCTTTCTTACACGCTTACGTGCACGAATAGGTGCTTTTGCCATTATACAATACCCCGATTATTTCTTGATCGGCTTACGTGGACCCTTACGGGTACGTGCATTGGTCTTAGTACGCTGACCGCGAACCGGTAGACCACGACGGTGACGTAAACCACGATAAGTACCAAGATCCATCAGACGTTTGATGCTCAGGGTTACTTCACGACGCAGATCACCTTCTACAACGTATTTGGCAACTTCGTCACGCAGCTTGTCAATTTGCTCTTCAGACAGCTCACTGATCTTAACATGTTCAGCAATACCCGCTGCAGCACAAATGGCTTGGGAGCGAGTTTTGCCGATTCCGTAGATCGATGTTAAAGCGATTACGGTATGCTTCTGATCAGGAATGTTAATGCCTGCTATACGGGCCACTATGCACTCCTACAATTATTTACGGCAACACCATTCTGAAAAGCCCGTTTTCAGGATACTCAAACAATGTTGCTGTGATATAAAAAGATTGGCTGGCTAATTTAGCCAGCTCAAACCGACTTTGCAAGAAAAATATGCTATTTTATCAGCCTTGGCGTTGTTTATGCTTAGGCTCTGCACTACAAATCACACGAACGACACCGTTACGCTTAACGATTTTGCAGTTGCGACATAATTTCTTGACGGAAGCACGAACTTTCATTTTTACTCTCCGTAACTTCTCAAGCAAACCAATCAGCGGTTATAACCTTTAAGGTTTGCCTTCTTCAATGCAGACTCATACTGACTTGACATCATCAGAGTTTGCACTTGAGCCATAAAGTCCATGATAACCACAACTACTATAAGTAGCGAAGTACCACCAAAATAAAATGGTACCTTCATCGCATCACGCATGAACTCCGGGATTAAGCAGATAAAAGTGATATACATCGCACCAACTAAAGTCAGGCGTGTCATTACCTTATCAATGTACTTGGCCGTTTGCTCTCCCGGACGAATTCCTGGTACAAATGCACCGGACTTCTTCAGGTTATCTGCTGTTTCTCTCGGGTTAAAAACCAACGCTGTATAAAAGAAACAGAAGAAGATGATTGCAGACGCGTAGAGTAACACATAAAGCGGTTGACCAGGCTGCAAGTACATTGAAATAGTAGTCAGCCAGTTCCAACCCGTTCCACCCCCAAACCAAGAAGCTATGGTACCAGGGAACAGAATAATGCTGGAAGCGAAAATCGCAGGGATAACCCCAGCCATATTCACTTTCAACGGTAAATGTGTGCTCTGTGCAGCATAAACTCGGCGACCTTGTTGACGTTTCGCATAGTTAACAACGATACGTCGTTGACCACGCTCCATGAAAACAACGAAGAAAGTTACTGCAAACACTAATACTGCAACCAACAGCAACAGGAGGAAGTGCAGATCGCCTTGCCGAGCTTGCTCAATGGTATGGCCGATGGCCGGCGGCAAACCCGCAACAATACCAGCAAAGATTATGATAGAGATACCGTTTCCAATACCACGCTCAGTAATCTGTTCACCCAACCACATCAGGAACATAGTCCCAGTAACTAGGCTCACAACAGCCGTGAAGTAGAAAGCAAACCCTGGGTTAATCACCAGCCCCTGCATTCCTGGCATATTCGGCAAACCAGTAGCAATACCGATTGACTGGAATATAGCCAGCACTAAAGTACCATAGCGAGTATACTGGCTAATCTTACGACGGCCAGCTTCTCCTTCCTTCTTAATCTCGGCCAACGTTGGATGAACCACCGTTAGCAACTGAATAATAATAGACGCAGAAATATACGGCATTATCCCCAGCGCAAAGATAGAAGCACGACTTAAAGCACCACCAGAGAACATGTTAAACATTTCAATGATGGTGCCCCTTTGCTGTTCGAGCAATTTGGCAAGCACAGTGGCATCAATACCAGGGATAGGAATAAAAGAACCAATACGGAAAACAATCAGCGCTCCAATAACAAACAACAGTCTGCGTTTCAGTTCGCCCAGTCCACCTTTAGCGCTTTGAAAATCTAATCCTGGTTGTTTAGCCATCTGTTACTTATTCCTCAATTTTACCGCCGGCAGCTTCAATTGCTGCACGAGCGCCTTTAGTAACACGAAGGCCACGCACAGTTACTGCGCGTTTGATTTCGCCAGAAAGCATAACTTTCGCGAATTCCATTTGAGTGCCAACGATGTTAGCGGCTTTCAGTGCATTCAGATCGATAACATCGCCTTCAACGGCGGCAAAGTCAGACAGACGAACTTCTGCTGTAATCATTGCCTTACGTGAAGTGAAGCCAAATTTTGGCAAACGACGATATAAAGGCATCTGACCACCTTCAAAACCGCGACGTACGCCACCGCCAGAACGAGATTTCTGACCTTTGTGACCACGGCCACCAGTTTTACCCAAGCCAGAACCAATACCACGACCTACACGTTTAGGCGCATGCTTGGCACCTTCAGCCGGAGACAGAGTATTTAAGCGCATCTGTTACTCCTCAACTTTAACCATATAGGAAACCAAGTTAATCATACCACGTATAGCAGGAGTATCTTCGCGCTCTACTGTATGACCGATACGACGCAGACCTAAACCAACCAAAGTTGCCTTATGTTTAGGCAGGCGGCCGATTGAACTACGAATTTGTGTTACTTTAATAGTCTTAGCCATGGCCATTACCCCAGAATTTCTTCGACGGATTTACCACGCTTAGCTGCGACCATTTCTGGAGACTTCATGCTGTCTAAAGCATCCAGAGTTGCACGAACCACATTGATAGGGTTAGTGGAACCATAGGTTTTAGCCAGTACGTTATGAACACCAGCCACTTCCAAAACAGCACGCATAGCACCGCCTGCGATGATACCAGTACCTTCGTGAGCAGGTTGCATGAACACGCGGGAACCGGTGTGTGCACCTTTCACTGGATGATGCAGAGTGCCGCTGTTTAGTGCGACGGTTTTCATATTGCGACGGGCTTTTTCCATCGCTTTCTGGATTGCTGCCGGAACTTCGCGTGCTTTGCCGTAGCCAAAACCAACGCGACCATTACCATCACCTACAACAGTCAGTGCGGTAAAGCTGAAAATCCGGCCACCTTTTACGGTTTTAGATACGCGGTTTACCGCGATCAGCTTTTCCTGCAGTTCGCCAGCTTGTTTTTCGATGTGAGCCATCTTACACCTCTACCTTAGAACTGAAGGCCAGCTTCACGGGCAGCATCTGCCAGTGCCTGGACTCGACCATGATATTGGAAACCAGAACGGTCAAAGGATACATCTTTGATACCTTTCTCCAGCGCGCGTTCAGCAATTGCTTTACCAACTGCTGCTGCTGCTTCTTTATTTCCAGTGTATTTCAGTTGCTCATTGATAGCTTTTTCTGTAGTAGAAGCTGCCACCAAAGTTTCAGAACCGTTTGGTGCGATAACCTGCGCATAAATATGGCGTGGGGTACGATGTACCACCAGGCGAGTTGCACCCAGTTCCTGGAGCTTGCGGCGTGCGCGGGTCGCACGACGGATACGAGCTGCTTTCTTATCCATAGTGTTACCTTACTTCTTCTTAGCCTCTTTGATACGCACGACTTCGTCGGCGTAACGAACACCCTTACCTTTATAAGGCTCAGGACGACGATAGGCACGCAGTTCTGCCGCAACCTGACCGATTACCTGCTTATCAGCACCTTTCAGTACGATTTCAGTTTGTGACGGACATTCTGCAGTAATGCCTACTGGCAGTTCGTGGTCAACTGGATGTGAGAAGCCCAGAGACATGTTAACAACATTGCCTTTGACTGCTGCACGATAACCAACACCTACCAGTTGAAGCTTCTTAGTGAAGCCTTCGGTAACACCAATAACCATAGCATTCAGCAAAGAACGAGTCGTACCCGCCTGTGCCCAACCATCAACATAACCATCGCGTGGAGCGAAGGTTAGTTGGTTATCTGCATGATTAACCTCAACTGCGCTGTGGATTGTACGACTCAGCTCGCCGTTTTTACCCTTAATCGAAATAACCTGACCGTTGAGTTTTACCTCTACGCCGGCAGGAATGACGACGGGTGCTTTTGCAACACGAGACATTCTTTCCTCCCGAATTAAGCTACGTAGCAGAGAATCTCGCCACCAAGACCTGCTTGGCGAGCTGCACGATCAGTCATTACACCTTTAGAGGTAGAAACAACAGCAATACCTAAACCAGCCATAACTTGTGGCAGCTCATCTTTTTTCTTATAGATGCGCAGACTTGGACGGCTTACACGCTGAATACTTTCTACGACAGCCTTACCCTGGAAGTACTTCAGTACTAATTCCAGTTCTGGCTTGGTGTCGCCTTCAATTTTAAAATCTTCAATATAACCTTCTTCCTTCAGCACTTTGGCAATTGCCACTTTCAGCTTAGAGGAAGGCATGGTGACCGCAACTTTATTCGCGGCCTGACCGTTACGGATACGGGTCAGCATATCCGCGATGGGATCTTGCATGCTCATCTGTCTTTACTCCCGTGATTCAATTGGTGACAATTACCAGCTAGCCTTCTTAAGGCCCGGAATTTCACCGCGCATAGCGGCTTCACGGACTTTAATTCGGCTCAACCCAAACTTCCGCAAAAATCCATGCGGACGCCCAGTTTGACGACAGCGATTACGCTGACGAGCAGGGCTGGAATCACGTGGCAGTGTTTGCAGCTTAAGAACAGCATTCCAACGCTCTTCATCAGATGCATTCACATCAGAAATGATAGCTTTCAGTTCTACACGCTTAGTGAAGAATTTTTCAGCTAATTTCACACGTTTCACATCACGTGCTTTCATTGATTGCTTAGCCATGAATACCCTGCCTTACTTGCGGAACGGGAAGTTAAAAGCAGCCAACAGTGCGCGGCCTTCATCATCAGATTTCGCAGTTGTGGTGATAGTAATATCTAAGCCACGAACACGATCCACTTTATCATAATCGATTTCAGGGAAGATGATTTGCTCACGTACACCCATGCTGTAATTACCACGACCATCAAATGACTTCGCAGACAAACCACGGAAATCACGGATACGAGGTACAGCAATAGAAATCAGGCGCTCAAGAAACTCCCACATGCGTTCACCACGCAGGGTTACTTTACAGCCGATTGGATAGCCCTGACGGATTTTGAAGCCTGCAACTGATTTGCGTGCTTTGGTGATCAATGGTTTTTGACCAGAGATTGCTGTTAGATCCGCTGCTGCATTATCCAGCAGTTTCTTATCAGCAATCGCTTCACCAACACCCATGTTCAGGGTGATCTTCTCGACCCGAGGGACTTGCATGACAGAATTGTAGTCAAACTGAGCCATCAGTTTTTGGACTACCTCGTCTTTGTAGTAATCATGCAGTTTCGCCATCGTATTACTCCAAATTACTTGATAGTTTCGCTATTAGATTTAAAGAAACGAACTTTTTTACCGTCTTCAAATCTAAAACCTACACGGTCAGCCTTGCTGGTTGCCGCATTGAAGATTGCAACGTTTGAAACTTGAATTGCAGCTTCTTTTTCAACGATGCCACCTGGTTGGTTCAGCGCCGGAACAGGCTTCTGATGTTTTTTAACCAAGTTAATGCCTTCAACAATGACTTTCCCAGTAGAAAGAACCTGTTTTACTTTACCGCGCTTACCTTTATCTTTGCCAGTCAGCACGATAACTTCGTCATCACGACGGATTTTCGCTGCCATTGTCCGCTCCTTAGAGTACTTCCGGTGCCAGGGAGATAATTTTCATGAACTTTTCATTACGAAGTTCACGAGTTACCGGCCCAAAAATACGCGTACCGATAACTTGCTCACTCGTGTTGTTTAACAACACACAAGCATTGCCATCGAAGCGAATGACAGAACCGTCAGGGCGACGAACACCCTTCTTGGTGCGCACCACTACCGCTTTCAGGACATCACCTTTTTTCACTTTACCGCGAGGAATTGCTTCCTTGATGGTGATTTTAATGATGTCGCCGACATGTGCGTAGCGACGGTGCGAGCCACCCAGAACCTTGATACACATTACGCGACGTGCACCGGAGTTGTCGGCCACGTTCAGCATAGTCTGTTCTTGGATCATTTTAGTGCTCCGCTAAATGTCAACTACTACTGAGCCCACTTCATTATTATGAAGAGGCCGTTCAAATACCCCATACCATGAGGGCGCGGCATTATAACACCACATCTCAGATATGGATAGAAAAAATAAACGGCCCATAATCTGAGCCGTTTACTCTATTCGAGTCAGCTTACAGAATCGCTTTCTCTACAACGCGAACTAAAGTCCAAGATTTAGTTTTGGACAATGGACGGGTTTCGCGGATTTCCACTACATCACCGATTCCACATTCATTGTTCTCGTCATGTACGTGCAGTTTAGTCGTACGCTTGATGAATTTACCATACAGAGGATGTTTCACCTTACGCTCAATAGCAACAACAATAGATTTTTCCATTTTGTCACTAACAACACGACCTTGCAGAGTACGGATTTTATCGGTCATTACGCACCCGCCTTCTCAGTCAGTAAAGTCTTAACGCGTGCGATATCACGACGCACTTGTTTCAACAGATGAGACTGTTGTAGCTGGCCACTTGCTGCCTGCATACGCAGGTTAAATTGCTCACGCAACAGGTTCAGCAGCTCAGTGTTCAGCTCTTCAACGCTTTTTTCGCGCAGCTCTTGTGCTTTCATTACATCACCGTCTTAGTTACAAAGGTGGTTTTGATAGGCAGTTTCGCTGCTGCCAGCTTGAATGCTTCACGAGCCAGCTCTTCAGGCACACCGTCCATTTCATAAAGGACTTTACCGGGCTGGATTAAGGCAACCCAATATTCTACGTTACCTTTACCTTTACCCATACGCACTTCGAGTGGCTTTTCAGTGATAGGCTTGTCTGGGAATACACGGATCCAGATTTTACCTTGACGTTTAATTGCACGGGTCATAGCACGACGTGCCGCTTCAATCTGACGTGCAGTCAGACGACCACGGCCCACAGCTTTCAGACCGAAAGTGCCGAAGCTAACATCCGCACCTGCTGCTAGGCCACGGTTACGGCCTTTATGCACTTTACGGAATTTCGTACGCTTTGGTTGTAACATCAGCGACTCTCCTTACTTGCGGCCTTTACGCTGCTGCTTTTTAGGTTGCGCAGCCGGTTTTTCCGCCTGTTCAACAGCAGCCATACCACCCAAGATCTCACCTTTGAAGATCCATACCTTAACGCCGAGTACACCATAAGTGGTGTGCGCTTCTGAAGTGTTATAGTCGATGTCTGCACGCAGTGTGTGCAATGGTACACGACCTTCACGATACCATTCAGTACGCGCAATTTCAGCACCGCCCAAACGGCCACTTACTTCCACTTTAATACCTTTAGCGCCCAAACGCATTGCGTTCTGAACTGCACGTTTCATAGCACGGCGGAACATAACACGACGTTCCAGCTGCGAAGTGATACTATCAGCAACCAGTTTAGCATCCAGCTCAGGCTTACGCACTTCAGAGATATTAATTTGCGCAGGCACACCAGCGATTTCCGCTACAGTTTTACGCAGTTTTTCTACGTCTTCACCTTTCTTACCGATTACAATACCTGGGCGAGCAGTGTGAATAGTTACACGAATGCTTTTAGCAGGACGTTCAATAACAATGCGTGAAATAGACGCTTTTGCCAGTTCTTTGTTCAAGTACTGGCGCACTTTAAAATCGCTGTCCAGGTTGTCAGCGAATTCTTTGGTATTCGCATACCAGGTAGAGTTCCAAGGTTTGACGATACCCAGGCGAATACCATTAGGATGTACTTTCTGACCCATTGCTAGTCTCCAGAGTCTCAGCGATCGGACACAACCACAGTAATGTGGCTGCTGCGCTTCAGGATGCGATCTGCACGACCTTTCGCACGAGGCATAATGCGCTTCATGGTAGGGCCTTCGTCTACGAAAATCTTTGTGACTTTCAGATCATCAATGTCAGCGCCATCGTTGTGTTCTGCATTAGCAATAGCAGACTCAAGTACCTTCTTCACTAAACCAGCAGCTTTCTTGTTGGTATAGGTCAAAGTTTCCAGAGCTTGCGACACTTTCTTACCGCGAATCAGGTCAGCTACAAGGCGAACCTTCTGAGCAGAAGAACGAGCGTGGCGATGTTTAGCGATAGTTTCCATCTCTTCCTCCTACCTTAGCGCTTTTTAGCCTTTTTATCGGCCGCATGGCCGCGATAAGTACGAGTCGGCGCAAATTCACCTAGTTTGTGACCAACCATTTCGTCGGAAACAAAAACTGGTACATGCTGACGACCATTATGGACAGCGATGGTCAAACCGATCATGTTAGGAAAGATCGTTGAACGACGGGACCAAGTCTTAATAGGCTTTTTGTCTCCGCTTTCCACCGCTTTCTCTACCTTCTTCAGCAAGTGCAGGTCAATAAATGGACCTTTCTTGAGAGAACGTGGCATGGCTTATCCTCTAATTATTTTTTAGTACGGCGACGTACAATGAACTGATCAGTACGTTTATTACTACGGGTCTTCTTACCTTTAGTTTGCACACCCCAAGGAGTTACAGGATGTTTACCAAAGTTACGACCTTCACCACCACCATGTGGGTGATCTACTGGGTTCATCGCCGTACCACGAACGGTAGGACGAATGCCACGCCAGCGACTTGCACCAGCTTTACCCAGAACGCGTAGCATATGTTCTGCGTTACCAACTTCACCTAAAGTAGCGCGGCAGTCAGACAGAACTTTACGCATTTCACCAGAGCGCAAACGCAAGGTTACATAAGAACCATCACGAGCAACGATCTGAACATATGCACCAGCGGAACGAGCCAACTGACCGCCTTTACCCGGCTTCATTTCTACATTGTGTACAGTAGAACCAACCGGGATATTACGCATTGGCAATGCATTACCAGCTTTGATAGCTGCGTCAGCACCAGATTGGATCTGATCACCAGCTTTCAGGCCTTTAGGCGCAAGAATATAACGACGTTCACCGTCTTTATACAGAACCAGGGCGATGTTTGCTGAACGGTTTGGATCATATTCCAAACGCTCAACTACAGCAGGGATACCATCTTTGTTACGCTTGAAGTCAATCAAACGATAGTGCTGTTTGTGGCCACCACCGATGTGACGAGTGGTAATACGGCCATTGTTGTTACGACCACCGGTTTTGCTGCTTTTTTCCAGCAACGGAGCATAAGGCTTACCCTTATGCAGCTCAGGGTTAACCACTTTAACAACGTGGCGACGGCCCGGAGACGTAGGTTTACATTTAACAATTGCCATTGTTCTTTACTCCTCCGACTTACTCTGCACCACCGATGAAGTCCATATTCTGGCCTTCCTTCAGAGTGACATAAGCTTTTTTCCAGTCGCTACGACGACCAATACGCTGACCGTGGCGTTTAGTTTTGCCTTTAACCAGCAAAGTGTTAACACCTTCAACTTCGACTTCAAACAATTTCTGCACAGCAGCTTTAATTTCTGCTTTAGTCGCGTCTTTTGCAACTTTGAGAACGATGGTATTGCTTTTTTCCATCGCTGTAGAAGCTTTTTCAGATACGTGCGGCGCGCGCAGTACTTTCAGCAGACGTTCTTCACGGATCATGCCAGCATCTCCTCAACTTGCTTCACAGCGTCAGCAGTCATAACCACTTTATCGAAGGCGATCAAACTAACTGGATCGATACCAGCTGCATCACGAACGTCAACCTTGTACAGGTTGCGAGCTGCTAAGAACAAGTTCTCATCAACTTCACCAGTGATAATCAGCACATCTTCCAGAGCCATTTCTTTCAGTTTCTGAGCTAGAAGCTTAGTTTTAGGGGCTTCTACAGAAAAACTCTCGACAACGATCAGACGATCTTGACGTACCAGTTCAGACAGGATGCTTTTCAGAGCACCGCGGTACATTTTCTTATTAACTTTTTGACTGTGGTCCTGTGGCTTAGCTGCGAAAGTTACACCACCAGAGCGCCAAATTGGGCTCTTAATAGAACCAGAGCGTGCACGGCCAGTGCCTTTCTGACGCCATGGTTTTTTACCTGAACCAGAAACTTCAGCACGGGTTTTCTGAGCACGAGTACCTTGACGTGCACCAGCTGCGTAAGCAACAACTACTTGATGCACAAGCGCTTCATTGAAATCACGCCCGAAGGTAGTTTCGGAAACAGTCAGCGCGCCTTGCGCGTCTTTCATTACCAATTCCATTCCTATCTCCTCGACGTTACGCCTTGACAGCCGGTTTTACGATCAGGTTGCCACCAGTTGCACCTGGAACAGCACCTTTGACCAGCAGCAGGTTGCGCTCAGCGTCAACACGTACTACATCCAGGCTTTGAACGGTTACACGCTCATTACCCAGTTGGCCTGCCATTTTCTTGCCTTTAAATACCTTGCCCGGAGTTTGGTTCTGACCGATAGAACCCGGAACACGGTGAGACAAAGAGTTACCGTGGCTAGCATCTTGGGTACGGAAGTTCCAGCGCTTAACAGTACCAGCAAAACCTTTACCTTTAGATGTACCAGTAACGTCGACTTTCTTAACGTCAGCGAAAATTTCAACGCTAATGCTTTGACCTACAGCATATTCTTCGTCTTCAGACAGACGGAATTCACGCAGGATACGGCCAGCTTCGACGCCAGCTTTAGCGAAATGACCTGCTTCAGGCTTGTTTACACGGTTAGCTTTTTTGCTACCAGTAGTAACCTGAATTGCACGATAACCGTCGCTATTCAGATCTTTAACCTGAGTAACACGGTTATCTTCAATTTCGATAACAGTTACAGGGATTGAAACTCCATCTTCAGTGAAGATACGAGTCATACCCACTTTTTTACCGACTAAACCAATCATTGTTTCAACCTCTCAATCGTTCAATGACCTGATTAACCCAGGCTGATCTGCACGTCTACACCGGCAGCCAGATCCAGACGCATCAGAGCATCAACGGTTTTCTCGGTTGGCTCAACGATGTCAACCAGACGCTTATGAGTGCGAATTTCGTACTGATCACGCGCATCTTTATTAACATGCGGAGAAATCAGAACGGTAAAACGCTCTTTACGAGTCGGCAGCGGGATCGGACCACGAACCTGCGCACCAGTGCGCTTAGCGGTCTCGACAATTTCCGCAGTTGATTGATCGATCAAACGATGATCAAATGCTTTCAGGCGGATACGGATTCTTTGGTTCTGCATGAGACCAGAGCTCCAACTATTTTATAAACGTAAATAACTACTCCTCGTACCCATTTCGATTGATGGGAGAGTGTAATCGTTCAATATATAACCCCCATATCGGGAGTATTTTAAAATGACAGAAAAGAAAACACTGCACATTTACTGACTACAAATCAGACTTACTCAAAGTAAGCACGCGTATTATACGCAAATCAATTAGCAAAGCAAGATACAGATGAAAATCTGTTCGGAGTGCAATAAAATGAGTACAAAATAAGATGCCCTAACTTTAGTAGATAGGGCATTTTTCCAGGGCTATTCTCCTTCAAGGATCTGTGCCTGGGTATAATTTTGAATCCCCATTCGTTCAATTAATTCAAACTGAGTTTCCAGCCAATCAATGTGCTCTTCTTCTTCATCTAAGATATCGATCATCAAATCACGACTAACATAGTCATGAATCGAATCAGCATAAGCGATAGCTTCTCTCAAATCTTTAGCTCCTTGTAATTCGAGTTGCAAGTCAGATTTGAGCATCTCTTCAATATCTTCTCCGATGTTAAGTTTTCCTAAATCCTGCAAATTAGGAATTCCTTCAAGAAAAAGGATACGTTCAATGTACCTATCAGCATGTTTCATTTCATCGATAGATTCATGATATTCTTTATCATTAAGACGGGTAAGGCCCCAGTTTTTGAACATCCGGGCGTGCAGAAAATACTGATTAATTGCAACAAGCTCATTTCCAAGAAGTTTGTTCAAATGAGCAATTATTTTTTTATCACCTTTCATAGTCTAATCCTCCGCTTCCAGTACCTAAAGTGTAGTACTTATTCAGCAGAGTAGTAGTAAACTTACCTTATTTTTTATCAAGCAACGTTATCTATCTTAGGCCGTTGTGCAATTTCCTCATTAATTAGCTCTCTGGCTTGGCGTATGCATTTACCACAGTCACGGCCCACAGGCACAATACGTTTTAGTTCTCTGATAGAGTGTACATGATGCTGACGCACCGCGTTACGTATTGTCTTGTCACTCACCGCATTACATAGGCAAACATACATAAATAGCACTCTCTGGTACATATTATAGCTTATATTAAATAATAATGAGTATCATTTCAATAATCATTCGTATTTTAATTCTCTGATCCCGCTCTTCCAAATTTCCTTTCACCTTCATCAGGTGGAAATGCTTCACTCATCCGCATAATATTCTGATGGATAAGACTTTTATCACTACTGGTAGCTTTATTAAACTTATTCCATCCTAAATAAAATTTAGCTATACCAACCACATATTAAAGACACAGCAACTACACTATTTCCTACACCAACAACTTGCTCTAGAGCTGATAGTTGGAAGGAAGGAGAGGGATCATCTGTTTACGATATTGCAGGACTCACATGTTTAATTGTATGAGAACGGACTTAGCATAAGAACAAACGTTGACATATTTAATGACGAATGGGTGATAAGTACAGATGTACCCTGAGTATCTTGGTAGAACAAGCAGATAATACCCAAGGACAAACTATGAACTGTCACAGTCAAAAACCAGAGACTAGAAGAAATACTCCAAGATGATTCATGTAGGCAATTCAAGGAAAGGATATATTTAAAGACATCAACCGACAGACACCTGATGTAATACACCAGGTGTCTACTCTAAAACAAACCCGAGCTCAAGCTTGTTCTAGGACTAAATATACGATCAGCTATTAAGCAATGACTTTAGCAACAACACCAGCACCTACTGTACGGCCACCTTCACGGATTGCGAAGCGCAGACCCTGGTCCATCGCGATTGGTGCAATCAGGGTAACAATCATCTGAATGTTATCACCTGGCATCACCATTTCTACGCCTTCTGGCAGTTCGATAGTCCCGGTCACGTCAGTTGTACGGAAGTAGAACTGTGGGCGGTAGCCTTTGAAGAACGGAGTATGACGGCCGCCTTCGTCTTTGCTCAGAATATAAACTTCTGATTCGAAAGTGGTGTGTGGCTTGATTGAACCGGGTTTTGCCAATACCTGACCACGTTCGATTTCGTCACGCTTGGTACCACGCAGCAGAACACCGACGTTCTCGCCTGCACGGCCTTCGTCCAGCAGTTTGCGGAACATTTCTACGCCGGTACAAGTTGTTTTCGCGGTGTCTTTGATACCCAC
>NZ_JBHFKW010000052.1:0-26302 GCF_042879395.1 Photorhabdus sp. RM322S | reverse complement strand
ATTCTGGGAGCCGTAGTTGCGGAAGCCAGTGGCAACAATGCACTGGCCGGGGCAGCAGGTGCGGCTTCCGGTGAACTGGCGGCGAAGGCACTGGTTAAGCACTTTCATGGAGAAAATGTTAAAGTCAGTGAATTAAGTGAAGAGGAGAAGCAGACTATCAGCACCCTCTCTACTCTGGCTGCCGGGCTGGCAGGCGGGATTGCGGGTGACTCCACCGGCAGTGCCGTTACTGGTGCCCAAGCCGGGAAGAATGCGGTGGAGAATAACTCTCTGGCGGGAGATAAAGCGAGAGAATCCGTCAAAGAAAGTACAGAGTATTGGAAAAATAAAGTCCGGGAGAATTTAGGGGAGAATACTGTCAGCCAGATTGTCAATGGTGTGTTAACGGCAACGGGTGAAGCAGGTGATCTCGCTCTTGCTACAGGCGATCTAGCACTAGATTCCACGTTAGCATTAGGCAGTTGTACGATGGGAGCATCCTATTGCGATACAGCCATTAATGACCTGAAGAAGAAAGATCAGGGAGCGGCTAACGCCCTCCAGTCGCTGGTCAATGGTCAGGCATGGGACGGAGTAAAAAAGACCGCGAATAAAGCCTACCAGGGCGATCAAAAAGCACTGGAGCAATTGAGTAGCGTTATTGCCGGTGTGCTTTTACCTGTTAATAAGCTGCCTGTGGCGGGAGCAGGTGGTAAGATGGTCGAGCCGGTCACCGGAAAAGGGACAACAGGTTCAACAATACTGAATGCTAGTGAAGTTCGTTTATCCCAGAACAGTGTTTCATATAATAAAGTTGATCGTACAACAGGTGAAAAATATACCTACGATGATTTAGTTAACAGTATGAAAACGAATGGTTGGAAAGGAGAGCCTATTGATGTTGTTAAAATGCCTGATGGAAAAATAACAAGCATGGACAATACTCGTATTAGTGCGGCCAGAGAGGCTGGTATTGAGGTAAAAGCTACAGTACGTAGTTTTGATGAACCTCTAACTCCAGAAATGCAAAAGGCTAGAAATTGGGAACAATATCAAACATGGGGAGAAGCTATCCAAGGTAGGATTAATAATCAGTCTGGTAAATTTAGCGAATTAAATCCTTATGGCGCTGAACAATCACCTAAAATTAGAGGTAAGAAATAATGCCTGAGATATATTTATATGATAGTCCAATATTACCTGTGGGGTTTAAGTTTCCAAAGAAATACATTCTATTGGCAACACAAAACTCCATCATTAATATAGAACCGTGGACTTTCCTTTATGGTGATATGGCTACATCCTTAAGCTATTATGGAGCCATGCTGAACAAATATAAAGATAAGACATTAATCCCATTTGCAATAGCCAGTGATCCGTCAGGGTTATATAACGATGGATATGTAGTTTTAGCCTGCTTTGATGGTGATGATATTAGTGGGGATCCTAAAGTTTATTTTCATGATTACGGTTGTAGATCTCAGGATATAAACTGGGATCAACGGTATAACTTAGAAAATTTTTCTGCATGGTTTAACTTAGCAGAAGAAGAATCAGCCCGTTACAAAGCAGAACAAGCTGATGAATAGTAGTGTTTAATCACAAATAAACTGAAAAGGTACTGTTTTAGCTAGCCAAACTCCATTATCAGCCTGATAAAATTTAAAGCCCTGCTCGTACATCGACAGGGCTTTAATCTTTAATACTATTGGATTACCGTGGCGTTGCCCAACAGCTACGGCTGTAGCCTCATTGCTTGATAAATGTACATATTGGCGTGAGCCGGCCATTAATCCCTGCTCACGAATAGAATCAATAAAACGAGTTGCTGTCCCATGGTATAAAAGCTCAGGAGGGATCTGTTGCTTATAGTTAATATCAACCTGCTGTAATGAATGCCCTTGAACAGCTCGAATGCGTAAACCATCTTCAGAAATCGTAAATCGCTTTTTATCACTTCTTTCAACAACAGATTTTATAAGTGACAGACCTAGTTGTTTTCCTTCTTTCTCTGCACAAACAATCAAAGTGTTAATATCTGCCCATCCTTCATTATCCAGAGTCAGACCAATAACTTCAGGTTGGTGGCGTAAAACATAGCTTAGAAATTTACTGACTTCTACGTATTGTTTACTCATATTAGTCTCAAAAAGACCCCGTCTTATATACCGAGGCGATTATTTTACATTGCTATCTTACTGATAATCAACCAGCCTTTTTCCGTAGTAATGATGACGGATTGCCCGGCCCGGTGATGAATCCTAATTCTTCCAACCAGCGCCCCTTAACGGTGATCTTCGGGTACAAGTTGGGCCTGTCCCGGTTAAGGGCTGCGGTAGGAATAGCCGTTACCGGCTACCTGTTTATTCCTTTTAGCGCCTGCCTTTTATTAAGTTTAATCATCATCGGATATCGTTTTTTACGTTTAACTAACGTTAATCATACCCACTTTTTATCTTTACTGATGTTGTTTTTTCGGATAATTAGCCGCTTTTTCAGGGCTTAAATCCTGCCAGATTAACCGTTTTATCCCTTTTTTATTGCGTTATTTTATGGTTTTCTTCGTAAAATAACCGGCGAGAAAGCACTTTAATACTCATCTATTCAGGTAATATTCTTTTACATGCGGATTTCTTTTCAACTCGCTATTAATGGTTTATGATCTTCGATTAAATAAAATTAATTCTCCTTTTGAAAAATTGTATTTATCTGATGGGCAGGCTTTAAGCTATTATTAAAAGTCATTTTTTAACTTATGGTTTTAATCGGTATAAAGCTTTAACCGTTGCTTTTACCCCTTTTAGCGCCTGCTTTTTGTTAAGTTTAACCATCATCGGATATCGTGTTTTACATTTAACGAACGCTAATTATACCTGTTTTTATCTTTACTGACTCTGTTTTTCGATTTTTCTATCTTTTCGGATAATCACCCCCCTTTTTCAAAGCTTAAACCCTACCAAATTAACCGTTTTATCCCTTTTTTATTGTGTTATTTTTATGATTTCCCTCATAAAATAACTGGCGAGAAAACGCTTAAACACCTATCGATTCAGATAATATTATTTTACGTACTGATTTCTTTTCAACTCTCTATTAATGGTTAATGATTTCCAATTAAATACAATTAACTCTCATTATGAAAAGTTGCATTTATTGAGTTAAATCCGTCCTTAATATAAAAGCTTTAATACCTCTGTATTCGTGCTTTTAAATGATTATGTCAGGTTAGGTAAATATTAAATAACAAAGTTAAGATAAATATTTATAAAGCCACCTCATTTAACAAACTAATAAACATACACTTCTAAACGTCCACACATCTCGACATCCAAAATAAAATTAATATATGCCATTTGGCTATATATGGTTGCTATTCATTCTTTCAGAGAAACATATCTACAGAGTTATCCTTTATAACTATCTGAATATAACGGATTATCTGGAGATGATATGACCACGTCACGCTCTGTTCTCGATATGATTGGCAATACCCCATTGCTGGAGTTAACGCATCTGAATACTGGTCAGTGTCAATTATTTATTAAGTTGGAGAATCAAAACCCCGGTGGCTCTATTAAAGATCGCGTCGCTCTTTCAATGATCGAGCAGGCAGAAAAACAGGGGCTGCTTCAACCCGGAGGGACGATTATCGAAGCCACTGCCGGCAATACCGGTATCGGGTTAGCCCTGGTCGCCTCTCTGAAAGGTTATAAGCTGATTCTGGTCGTTCCAGATAAGATGAGCCGGGAGAAGGTGTTTCACCTGCGTGCACTAGGTACCGATGTGCGTCTGACCCGTTCCGATGTCAGCAAAGGCCATCCAGAATATTATCAGGATTATGCCCTGCGTCTGGCTCAAGAAATTCCCGGCGCTTATTATATCGATCAGTTCAATAATCCGGCTAACTCAGCAGCTCACACCGCCACTACCGGCCCGGAGATCTGGCAGCAAATGGATCACAACGTTGATGCCGTGGTGATCGGTGTCGGTTCCGGCGGTACGCTGGGCGGTCTGAGCAATTATTTTGCTCAAGTCTCACCAGAAACCGAGTTTGTACTGGCCGATCCAAACGGTTCTATCCTAGTGGACTATATCGAACACGGTAAATATGGCGAAGCCGGGAGCTGGCAAGTGGAAGGTATCGGCGAAGATTTTGTTCCTCCTCTGGGCGATTTTAGCCGGGTGCACCACGCATATCGCGTCAATGATGCAGAAGCGTTCTCCAGTGCACGTGATCTGCTGTTAAAGGAAGGTGTACTGGCCGGTTCTTCTAGTGGCACTCTATTAGCCGCCGCACTGCGCTATTGCCGTTCGCAAACCACACCGAAACGCGTGGTTACACTAGCCTGTGATAGCGGGAACAAGTACCTGTCAAAGATGTTTAACGATTACTGGATGCTGGAACAAGGGTTCCAGTCACGTGTGCTACAGCACGATCTGAGCGACTATATCACCTACCGCTATCAGGATGGCGCTACGGTTTTTGTGTCGCCGGAAGATACATTGAAAACCGCTCATACCCGAATGCGCCTGTATGAGATTTCTCAGTTGCCAGTGCTGAAAGATGAACAGGTGGCAGGCATTATTGATGAGTGGGATTTGATGCACACAGTACAGGCTAATCCACACAATTTTACTCTCCCCGTTAGCCACGCGATGACTCATCAAGTGAAGACGCTGGATAAAAACGCTTCTTTGCAACAATTGATGGCAACTTTCGATGCCGGACATGTCGCGCTGATAGTCGATAATGGCTGTTTCCTCGGGCTGGTGACTCGTACAGATGTGCTGAACGCATGGCGTCAGCAACTTAATTGATCTTTTTGCAGGAATAATTCTATGACCAAGTTTGATACCAAAACTGTTCACGCCGGCTATACACCTGATCACACCGGCGCAGTAATGCCGGCGATTTATGCAACTTCAACTTATGCCCAGTCAGCTCCCGGCCAGCACACTGGTTATGAATATTCCCGCAGTGGCAACCCGACGCGTGATGCGCTGGAAAGCGCGATAGCCGAACTGGAAAACGGTAGCCGGGGATATGCGTTCAGTTCAGGTCTGGCTGCCAGTTCTACGGTGCTGGAGCTGCTGGATAAAGACAGCCATTTGGTAGCAGTAGATGATCTGTACGGTGGTACCTATCGGCTGCTAGAAAAAGTACGCAGCCGTAGCGCCGGTTTGCGTGTCACTTATGTTGAAGCGCATGATATTGCCGGTCTCGAAGCCGCAATTCGTCCCGATACAAAAATGATCTGGGTGGAAACACCCACTAATCCACTGCTAAAACTGGCCGATCTGGCTGCTATCGCGCAAATAGCACAACGACACGGTATCATCAGCGTGGCAGATAATACTTTCGCCTCCCCGTATATTCAGCGCCCGCTTGATCTGGGATTTGATATCGTGGTGCACTCAGCGACTAAGTATCTTAATGGTCATTCCGATGTCATCGCCGGGCTGGCCGTCGTCGGCAAGGATGCAGACCTGGCAGAAAAACTCGGTTTTCTGCAAAACTCGGTGGGTGGCGTGCTCGATCCATTTAGCAGTTTCCTGGTACTACGTGGAATGCGTACGCTTGCTCTGCGAATGCAGCGTCACATCGACAGTGCGGAAAAGATCGCACACTGGTTGACGCAACAACCACAGATCGAAACTGTTTTTTATCCCGGTCTCCCTTCTCATCCGCAGCATGAGCTGGCTAAACGCCAGATGAAGGGCTTTGGCGGTATGATTTCTGTTCATTTAAAAGGTGATGACGATTATGCCCGTCGGCTGATTCAAGAGTTGAAATTATTTACACTGGCGGAAAGTCTGGGAGGAGTGGAAAGCTTGATAGGCCAGCCATTTAGTATGACTCACGCTTCTATTCCGTTAGAGAAGCGTCTGGCTTCCGGGATTACTCCACAGTTAGTGAGGATTTCAGTGGGTATAGAAGATGCGGAGGATCTCATCGCAGATTTGGCTCAGGCGTTAAAAAAAGCAGCGCAATAAAAGAGAGAAACGCCAGTCAGCCGCTTAACTGACTGGCATTAGCTAAAAACCGTTCTTTATTATGCAACTGAAAATAAAGAGCAGAGGGTTATTTATCACCCAACAGCACAGATTCCAGCGCGATTTCAATCATTTCGTTAAATGTCGTCTGACGTTCTTCTGCAATAACATGTTCACCTGTACGAATATGATCAGAAACGGTACAGATAGTCAGTGCTTTTGCGCCATATTCAGCTGCAACACTGTAGATACCTGCCGCTTCCATTTCTACACCCAAAATACCGTACTTTTCCATTACATCGTACATTTGTGTATCGGGTGTATAGAACAGTTCAATGGAGAAAATGTTGCCTACATGCGCTTTAATGTTTTTTGCTTTAGCGGCATCAACCGCATTACGGACCAGATCGAAATCAGCAATCGCGGCAAAGTCATGATCTTTAAAACGTATGCGGTTAACTTTGGAGTCAGTACATGCACCCATGCCAATCACCACATCACGCAATTTAATGTCGTGACGTACCGAACCACAGGAGCCCACACGGATAAGGACTTTAACGCCAAAATCGGCGATCAATTCTTTCGCATAGATAGAGCAGGATGGGATACCCATACCGTGTCCCATCACGGAAATCGGACGGCCTTTATAAGTCCCGGTGAAACCCAGCATACCGCGAACATTATTTACCTGCCGAACATCTTGCAGAAAAGTTTCAGCAATGTATTTTGCACGTAATGGATCGCCAGGCATCAGAACAACATCTGCAAAATCGCCCATCTCGGCATTAATATGGGGAGTGGCCATAATTAAATTCCTTGTTTCTTATTTACTGGTTATTTTGGTGGTATTTGGCTGCCCGCAAGCAGCCAGTAATCGGGATTAGAACATAGGTTTGCCGTATTCCATTGGCGACAGATCAAAATATTTAGCCACTGTCTGTCCAATATCAGCAAAAGTTTCGCGGTGCCCCAGTGAACCGGGTTTCACTTTTGGTCCATAAATCAGAACCGGAATATGCTCACGAGTATGGTCAGTACCAGGCCATGTTGGATCACAACCGTGGTCTGCGGTCAGGATCAGAATGTCATCCTCTTTCACCCGTTTCAGCATTTCAGGCAAACGTCGGTCAAATAGCTCCAATGCAGCAGCATAACCCGGAACGTCACGGCGATGACCGTAAGCAGAGTCGAAATCGACAAAGTTAGTGAAGACGATGGTGTTGTCACCCGCTTTTTCCATCTCAACCAGAGTTGCGTCAAACAGTGCATCAATACCGGTCGCTTTCACTTTTTGCGTGATACCGACGTTTGCGTAAATATCTGCGATCTTGCCGATAGAAACGACTTCGCCGTTTTTCTCATCAACCAATTTTTTCAGTATCGTTGGAGCCGGTGGCTCTACAGCCAAATCATGACGATTACCGGTACGCTGGAAATGACCTGCTTTTTCACCAACAAATGGGCGGGCAATAACGCGACCGATATTATAATCACCGTCAGTCAGCTCTTCACGGGCAATTTCGCACAGTTCGTACAGGCGATCCAAACCGAAAGTCTCTTCGTGGCAAGCAATCTGGAATACCGAGTCAGCAGAGGTATAGAAAATCGGTTTACCGGTTTTCATATGCTCTTCACCCAGTTTATCCAGAATGACCGTACCGGAAGAGTGGCAGTTACCCAGATAACCCGGCAGGTTTGCGCGCGCTACCAGTTTATCCAACAATTCCTGTGGGAAGCTGTTTTCTTCATCTTTGAAGTAACCCCAGTCAAACAGAACCGGTACACCGGCAATTTCCCAGTGACCTGACGGTGTGTCTTTACCGGAAGAGAGTTCGCTGGCATAAGCGTAAGCTCCGATGATGTCTGCATTTTTATCCAGACCTACAGGGAAAGTTCCACAAGATTCCTCCGCCGCTTTACCCAAACCTAAACGGCTTAAATTCGGCAAGTTCAGAGGCCCTTTACGGCCAACATCAGCATCACCACGGGTGCAGACTTCTGCAATGTGTCCCAAAGTGTTAGATCCTTTATCACCAAATTTTTCGGCATCTTCACTGGCACCAATGCCAAAAGAATCCAATACCATGATGAATGTACGTTTCATAATTTTCTCCTGCGTCAAGTCACGCTAACAATGCGGAAATGCCACCGTTATCTAATAATAAGTATGGTTATTACTCGCTGATTTGGCGATAAACCATTGGTGTGGCTGGTTTGGCTTCTATGCCCAAAATGATAGCTTTACGTACTGCCTCCGCCGCTTCCTGCCATTCGTTTTCATTGTTGGCATGAATAATAGCTAAGGGAGTATCTGCATTCACTTCTGAACCCAGAGCAACGATATTACTCAGCCCCACACTGTAATCTATAAGATCTGCTGCCTTACGGCGCCCCCCACCAAGGGAAACCACAGACATGCCCAAAGCGCGGGTGTCCATGTCTGTGATAAATCCATGCTGTTCAGCCAATACAGGTTGGCTGAAAACAGCGGTTGGCAAATAACGGTCATAACGCTCAACAAAATCAACCGGGCCTTTTTGTGCAGCGACCATGCGACCAAAGATTTCTGCTGCTTTGCCGTTATCTAATACAGACTGGAGTTTATTGCGGGCGTCTTCACGGTTTGTTGCCAGATTACCGGATACCAGCATTTCAACACCCAGTGCCATTGTAACTTCGAGTAAACGTGGATTACGATATTCACCCGTTAAAAAACGAACGGCCTCACGAACTTCAAGTGCGCTACCCGCACTGGACGCCAGAACTTGATTCATATCCGTCAACAGCGCAGTCGTTTTACAACCCGCGCCGTTAGCTACGCTAACAATAGATTCCGCCAGTTGTTCCGATTCTTTATAAGTTGGCATAAATGCACCAGAGCCAACTTTGACATCCATCACCAATGCATCCAAACCTTCAGCCAGTTTTTTGCCGAGGATAGACGCGGTGATCAAGGGGATAGAATCCACCGTCGCGGTAATATCCCGAGTTGCATAGAAGCGTTTGTCTGCCGGTGCCAGCAAATTGGTCTGGCCGATAATCGCTACGCCAACGTCCTGAATAATGTCACGCAAGCGCCTGTCATCAGGAAAAATATCAAATCCTGGGATCGCTTCCAGTTTGTCCAGCGTACCACCAGTATGACCCAGACCACGGCCAGAGATCATCGGAACATAACCACCACAAGCCGCCACCATTGGGCCAAGCATCAAGGATGTGACATCACCGACACCGCCGGTTGAATGTTTATCCACCATCGGGCCATTCAGATTCAGGCTTTGCCAGTTCAACACCGTACCGGAATCACGCATAGCCAGAGTCAGAGCCACCCGCTCTCCCATCATCATATCGTGGAAGTAAATGGTCATCGCCAGCGCAGCAATCTGCCCTTCAGAAACGGTATTGTCACGCACGCCATTGATGAAGAAGCGGATCTCTTCTTCACTCAGTGGATGCCCATCACGCTTTTTACGGATAATTTCCTGTGCCAGAAACAAAGCATTCTCCTCATCATGATTAAAATCGGGAAAGATTCAGCCATTACGCACTCACTGGTAGGTGCATGATTATCAGTAATTGCTGCTTTGTTTTTGCCCCTGATGGCCCAAAGTGTTCAGCAAACTTCCCAACAAACTGGAAGCACCAAAACGGAAATGACGGGCATCAGCCCATTTATCACCCATAATGCGATCAGCTAATGCCAGATATTGTGCTGCTTCTTCAGCGGTACGCACGCCACCCGCCGGTTTGAAGCCAACGGTTTCACCCACCCCCATCTCATGAATAACCTTAATCATGATTTCAGCACTTGCCAGTGTGGCGTTAACGGGTACTTTGCCGGTGGAAGTTTTGATAAAATCGGTGCCTGCTTTAATTGAAATTTCAGCCGCCTTCCGGATCAGAGATTCTTCTTTCAGTTCACCTGTTTCGATAATGACTTTTAGCAAAACACCCGCTTGCGCGCAGGCTTCTTTACATGCTTTCACCATATCAAAACCAATTTGTTCATTACCGGCCATCAATGCGCGGTATGGGAAAACCACGTCAACATCATCAGCACCATAAGCAATCGCCGCGCGGGTTTCAGCTACAGCGATCTCAATATCGTCATTACCGTGTGGGAAGTTTGTCACTGTTGCAATACGGATTTCAGGGGTGCCCTGTTCACACAAGACTTTACGTGCCAGAGGAATAAAACGCGGGTAGATACAGATAGCCACCGTGTTACCCGCCGGGCTTTTCGCCTGATGACAAAGTGCCGTCACTTTTTCATCTGTATCATCATCATTCAGTGTCGTTAAATCCATCAAACTCAGCGCACGCTGCGCTGCTGCGGTTAAATCGGTCATAAAACTCTCCAACGTTATTATCGCGGCCGGCTTTACGCCTAAACCACACATTTTTTAAGCGATTGTTTGTTGGCGAGCGGACTTGGTTCCTTGAAGATGTAACCATGGTATACCCACAGCGACAGTTGAACTCCTTTTCACCGCACTATGCTCTCTTCAGTTTATGGTCCTTAATGCGAGCTTCGCCTTTATTCATACAATATTGGCATACTATTATTTGAACATTTAAACGTTCAAATAATCGAGCTAAACATCACACTAATACAATGTAATTTGCAAGATAATAATTTCATATGTGACACGAATCACATTAAAACAGATTTGCCCTCTGATTTATCTGCAAATTGAACCTTCTTACCAACAGATGATACACGATAAAAAATATAACTCACTCCCAGACAAAAATTTTGGATATGGAAACATGTTTTTTCATTATTAATTCAGCCGAACTGTACTTTCTTCATTCTATATCCAGATTTTTTATTGAGTTTTTTGATTAAAAAATAACACAATTGATCCTTTTTCAATCATTTCATTTGGGTTATATTGCAGTCTGATCACTCAATATAGGTAATAATTGCTTATGGTTAATGATTTTGATTCAGAACGAAGCGGACTGCTCTTTACGTTCACTGCGGGCGATCTCCCAGAAAAAACGTTTGCTGTAGCTGAGTTCTCTTTGCAGGAAGAGTTGTCCGAACTGTTTACCCTATCCTTAACTCTGGTCAGTAAACGGGCCGATATTGATTTGGGATCACTGTTATTACAGTCGGTAAAGTTCCGGGTGGTTTTCAACGATGTTGAACAACGTCAGGTCAGCGGCATTATCGCCCAGGCTGTACGGGGTGATTCTCATACTCACCGCACGATTTATTACCTCACTGTCCGGCCCACTCTTTGGCGAATGAACCTGAATCAGGACAGCCGAATTTACCACCGGCAAAGCGTCCCGGAAATTCTTAAAAGCTTGTTGAAAAAACACTATATTCTGGCCGATTCCCAACTGAATGAGTTTCATTACACGCGCGAATATGTGACGCAAAAACGCGAGTCCGATTATGACTTTTTTGCCCGGTTAGTCGCCGAAGAAGGGCTGAATTTCTGGTTTGAAGACGACAAACTGTTTTTCAGTGACTGCCATTTAGGCATGACGGCCAATTTACCCTTGGTCTACAACCCTGAGATAGCCCAAGCCACCGAAATGAATGTGGTTAATCAAGTGCGTCTGGGGGTCTCCATGACCCCGCAACGGGTGATCTATAAGGACCGAAATCCGCAAAATCCCGCTTACCGCCTGACACACCGGGCCAATGTCGATCCGCGTGTTGTGGGGGAAGAAACCCTGTTTTCGATCTTTGAAAGCTATGGCCGTTTTCAGAAAGATGCTGAGGCGAAACCGTTTGTTCAGCGCCGTCAGCAGGCAGTCCAGAATCAACAACAGGCGGGTAGCGGGCAAAGCAACTGTTTTAAACTGATGCCCGGTAAAATCTTTGACCTCAGCGAACATCCGGTTGATGAAATGAACACCCGCTGGCAAATCGTGACCATTCATCATTACGGCAAGTGTCCGCAGGCACTGCAAGAAACCTGCGGCGGCTCAGGAAGTTATCTGCATAACGAATTCAGTTTTATTTCCGGTTATAAGAACTGGCGAGCGCTCTATCGTTACAAACCGCTGGCGGATGGTGATGAAGTGGCGACCGTGGTTGGCCCGGCAGGGGAAGAGATTTATGTCAACAAAGAGGGTTGCATTCGCGTCCATTTTCACTGGGATCGTTATGATAAAGCCGATGAAAACGCGTCTTGCTGGATACGGTTCGCACAGGGCTGGAATGGCAGCGGTTACGGTTTTATGGCGGTTCCCCGTATCGGCCAGGAAGTGATCGTCTCCTATCTGAACGGCGATATTGATCGTCCGATTGTCACCGGCTGCACCTACAATGGTTTAAATCGGCCACCGCTGGATTTACCTGCCGAAAAAACCCGAACTACCTTTAAAACCCAGACTCACAAAGGGGAAGGTTTTAATGAATTGCGCTTTGAGGATGCAAAAGACCAGGAAGAGGTATTTATCCATGCTCAAAGAGATATGAAAACTCAAATTTTAAATGATGAAACGGTCGATATTGCAAATAATCGTCTTCATCATGTGAAACACGATGCCCATTTACGTGTTGATAATGAATATCGTGTTTTGGCTAATAATGATATCTCCGTTTCGACCGGGAAAAAATTGCATGTCAAAGCCGACGATGCGTTATTGATGCAGGGAGGAAATGAAATTCATCTGCGTTCAGGAACCACCTTGATCATTGATGCAGGCGGTGAATTAACTCTCCAGGCGGCAGGGCATTTTCTCAAAATCGATGCGGGCGGTATCACCAGTAGTGCAGGAATTAATTTCGGTAGTGGAGTGCCGGGTATAGGTTCTGGTTGGGGAGGGAAATTGCCTGATATGTTACAAAAAGAGATGAAACAGGTGAGTGTCGATATTCCTACACAAATACCAAAAATACCGGGCAAGGGGCTGTGCATCAGTTGTTTATTGAAAGCAGAACTGGAAGGGGCAACAACGATTATCAGGAAGCAATCATAATGTTGGAATTAAATGAAAAGCTAATGAGCTATCAAGAAGAACACCCTGAAACCCGGCTTTATGCGCTGGTAAATGGCCTGCAATATGAACGCTATTTTCAGGCGAAAATTAAATATATTGCCGGGGTAAATAATCCGTTATTCCGGCACTACCCTGATTCAAAAATTGCGTTTGCGGGTCCCTGGTTATTTGATATGGAATACGGACATCATTGGCGTGATAAATTATCCATGCTAGAAGATACCTTTCCTTCTGTATCATGGATATCGACACCTTTATCATTAGATCAGTTGACCCGGCATCTGGTGCCTTATTTAAATATTCAGTTGCCGACAAAACAGACCGCGCTTTTCCGTTTTTATGATCCTCGTGTTTTACATCGAATTCGTGACACGTTCGATGATGAACAACTGGCGGCGTTTACTCATGGAATTAATAAATGGATTTATCAATATGATACCGCTTATTATTCAGTAACAGGAGTAATGTTATGATTGAATTTACTCAGGTTCAAATCGATAAATTCAATAAATTAGAAAAAGATGAATTTATTGAAAAAATGAAAAATCAAATTTTATCTGAACATGCAGATTTGGTTCCCGAACATGAGTCTCTCAGTCACCGGCTGAAAGCGGCTTATGATTATTTATTGGAATTAAACTTTCAGGAGCAAAATATGCTCCAGTCTTATTTATATCTGGTAGCTTTTAATCCCAACTTTCAGTATGCCTCATCAATTAAATCTGCACTCGAATCCCCCGGTCAAAAGCCAGAGCAGCAATTTAAGGATTGTCTTAGTATTGCAAAAAATAAGATGAATAGGAGACGTTAATATGCCAATACCATTACTAGCCCCTGTCGCAGTGGGTGCTGCTGAATACGTCGCAAGCGCCTGTGCCGGGGTATTAATTGCCGTTGGGGTGATGGAAGCGGGGAAAAAGAGTTCAGTAGAAGAGGATGACAGCATTATTCGACATAAGAAAACGGATTTTGTGATAAGTCCTGAAATCACCGATGAAGATCGAAATATCGTCTGGAGCGAGGAAGCCCATGCAGACTTTTGGGAAGATGATGACCTGGATGAGGGTCCGGTTGATACCTCTGCGGTTCAAGCCAAAACTGCCGCCAAAACAGAAGCCTGTGAAAGCACAGAAAAGCAGAAAGCGTGTGAAGAATGTTTGGCTATTCCAGTGACCAGTGAGAAGTATCGTAAGGTCAGTCGCTGGAGCGCCATCACGATTAACTATCAGCGATTTATTGCCAAAACCCGCTATGACCCAGCGGCGCAGATGATTCAGGAGTTTCAATGCCTGAAAGTAACTTTTGATGGTTGGCGACCGATGTATTGTCGGTTTTTGGAGGCTAAGGCGCGGTATGATCAGTTTTTTGATATTGAGGGCGGTCCCAAAGAATGGTGGAAAGGTGAACGTTCTGGGCGAGATCAGGCGGCTCGGCAACAGGGAGTATGTAATCTGCTAAACTGTACTCCGAATGTAGAATGGCATTTTTTACAGCCGATTAGTTATCGTTATTTTCAAAGGATATTTCATATTTATAAAAATATTAGTGTTCATTATACGCCATGTCCTGAGTTAAATGGCATTGCTTAAAGAAAAAGAGGGTACAATGTCAATAATTCGTCTGGAAATTAATGTATATCATGAACAACATGAAACTATTACTGTCAACACTGTTTTAATGGATCTATTCCATATTACTCAGCAGATTGATATTTTTTTAAACCAGAAGAAAACTTGGTTTTTACAAGGATATTCTAGAAAGGAGGCATTGAAACATATCATGTTTGATGAGCATGGACCAACAGAAGTAGCAATAAAGGGCTTTGAAAAAAACCATAAAAAAAACTTTCCTTGTCTTAATGAAGGTATATGGGATGGTGAAGAGGATCGTATAGCTAGTGGTATCAGCTATAGCAAAATGTTAATGGATCGTCCTAACTGGGTTTGGTTGACTCTAAGGCTGAAAATTGACAGTGGTCAGTTCAATATTTCCCGATTAATTAATTTGGTTAAGTATTTAGCTGTTACCCGTGATTGTCCTTATATCCAAATAGAAACTAATGGCTACACTTTATGGGATAAAAATGTTTTCCCTGATCGCCTCAGTGTCGGCTGGATGCTGTATCAACCGAGAGTGATTGATAAATCCTCTCTTCCTATGGCAGAAGAAGTCCTTCCCGTTTATCAACATGATCAACAGATTGGTACATTGATTATCACCAAAAAAGGGATTTTCGATGGCCGAAATCAGGACGATATTGATAAATCCAATGATGTTGAAATTCAGTTAGTGGATCTGGGATTACTGCCATTAATGACTGAGATTTAATGGCAACGATATTATCTGCCAATCGTAAAACGATGGAGGAAATTGATGTTAAAAGCCGTTATCTTGCTGGGTGATATGACTGCTCATGGCGGTAAAGTGATTACCGCCATTGAGCAATAGACTTACAACGGTATTTCTATTGCAGGTAAAGGAGATTGGGTTGAATGTCCCCAATGTAAAGGGGTTTTTCCTATCATAGAGGGGAGCCACGCTCTGCAATATAAAGGCAAACCCATTGCGCTTGAAGGAATGCAAACAGCCTGTGGTGCCACATTAATTGCCAGCCAGCATGAATTTACGCTTATTAGTTGATGAGAATGTCATTCGAGACATTTAAATCTCTAACCAAAATCCATAACCACAGCTTAAAGATTTTATTAATCTTGGAAAAATAAGATGAATAGGAGACGTTAATATGCCAATACCATTACTGGCCCCTGTCGCAGTGGGTGCTGCTGAATACGTCGCAAGCGCCTGTGCCGGGGTATTAATTGCCGTTGGGGTGATGGAAGCGGGGAAAAAGAGTTCAGTGGAAGAGGATGACAGCATTATTCGGCATAAGAAAACGGATTTTGTGATAAGTCCTGAAATCACCGATGAAGATCGAAATATCGTCTGGAGCGAGGAAGCCCATGCGGACTTTTGGGAAGATGATGACCTGGATGAGGGGCCGGTTGATACCTCTGCGGTTCAAGCCAAAACTGCCGCCAAAACAGAAGCCTGTGAAAGCACAGAAAAGCAAAAAGCGTGTGAAGAATGTTTGGCTATTCCGGTGACCAGTGAGAAGTATCGTAAGGTCAGTCGCTGGAGCACCATCACCATTAACTATCAGCGATTTATTGCCAAAACCCGCTATGACCCAGCGGCGCAGATGATTCAGGAGTTTCAATGCCTGAAAGTAACGTTTGATGGCTGGCAACCGATGTATTGTCGGTTTTTGGAGGCTAAGGCGCGGTATGACCAGTTTTTTAATAGTCAAGGAAATCCCAAAAATTGGTGGAAAGGAGCCTATTCCGCTAAAGGTCAAGCTCGTAGACATCAGGCTGTCTGTGATGCACTAGATAGCACTCCCCATGTGGAATGGCATTTTTTACAACCGGTCAGTTCTGGCTATTTTAAAATACTGTTCAGTGAATATAAAAATATCAGTGTTCACTATACCCCCTGTCAATTCTGACAACTTTAGTTCAATCTGAGGTCAACATGGCAATAATTCATATAAAACTTAATGTACGTTATGAACAACAGGAAACCATTACTCCCAATACCGCATTGATGGACCTATTTCATATTACACAGAAAATTGATATCTTTTTCGGGCAGAAAAAAAATTGGTTCTTAAAGGGGTATTCTAGAAAAGAGGCCCTGAAACATATTGTGTTTAATGAACGGGGACCAACAGCAGTTGCAATAAAAAACTTTGAAAAAGAGTATAGAAAAAATTTCCCTGCTATTATCAATGGAATATGGGATGGTGAAAAAGATGAATTAGATAGCGGAATTGATTATTTTAAATCATCAACCTCTCGCCTTAATTGGGTTTGGTTAATACTAAATTTAGCAATTGATACTAGTCAACTTAGTCTATCCAGGTTAATTGACTTAATTAAGTATTTAGCTATCAGTCGTGATTTTCCTCATATTCAAGTCGAAACCAATGGTTATACCTTAAAGAATAAACAAGTTTTCCCTGATCGCCTCAGTGTCGGCTGGATACTTTACCAGCCCAGAGTGATTGATAAATCCTCTCTTCCTACGGCAGAAGAAGTCCTTTCCGTTTATCAACACGATGAGCAAATCGGCACATTGATTATCACCAAAAAAGGAATTTTCGATGGCCGAAATCAGGACGATATTGATAAATCCAATGATGTTGAAATTCAGTTAGTGGATCTGGGATTACTGCCATTAATGACTGAGATTTAATGGCAACGATATTATCTGCCAATCGTAAAACGATGGAGGAAATTGATGTTAAAAGCCGTTATCTTGCTGGGTGATATGACTGCTCAATGGCGGTAAAGTGATTACCGCCATTGAGCAATAGACTTACAACGGTATTTCTATTGCAGGTAAAGGAGATTGGGTTGAATGTCCCCAATGCAAAGGGGTTTTTCCTATCATAGAGGGGAGCAACACTCTGCAATATAAAGGCAAACCCATTGCGCTTGAAGGAATGCAAACAGCCTGTGGGGCAACATTAATTGCCAGCCAGCATGAATTTACGCTTATTAGTTGATGAGAATGTCATTCGAGACATTTAAATCTCTAACCAAAATCCATAACCACAGCTTAAAGATTTTATTAATCTTGGAAAAATAAGATGAATAGGAGACGTTAATATGCCAATACCATTACTGGCCCCTGTCGCAGTGGGTGCTGCTGAATACGTCGCAAGCGCCTGTGCCGGGGTATTAATTGCGGTTGGGGTGATGGAAGCGGGGAAAAAGAGTTCAGTGGAAGAGGATGACAGCATTATTCGGCATAAGAAAACGGATTTTGTGATAAGCCCTGAAATCACCGATGAAGATCGAAATATCGTCTGGAGCGAGGAAGCCCATGCGGACTTTTGGGAAGATGATGACCTGGATGAGGGTCCGGTTGATACCTCTGCGGTTCAAGCCAAAACTGCCGCCAAAACAGAAGCCTGTGAAAGCACAGAAAAGCAAAAAGCGTGTGAAGAATGCCTGGCTATTCCAGTGACCAATGAGAAGTATCGTAAGGTTAGCCGCTGGAGCGCCATCACGATTAACTATCAGCGATTTATTGCCAAAACCCGCTATGACCCTGCGGCGCAGATGATTCAGGAGTTTCAATGCCTGAAAGTAACGTTTGATGGCTGGCAACCGATGTATTGTCGGTTTTTGGAGGCTAAGGCGCGGTATGACCAGTTTTTTGATATTGGGGGGAATAGAAAAAAATGGTGGAAAGGGTATCGTTCTGCAATTAAACAAGCAGGTAGGCAGCAAGGGATATGTGATCTGTTAAATAGTACGCCCTATGTGGAATGGCATTTTTTGCAGCCGATTAGCTATAGCTATTTTAAGCCGTTACTTGAAACGATGGATAATATTAGTGTTTTCTATACTCCATGTTCTGAGTTGAGCAGCGTTATTTAAAGAGAGATACAACAATGACAGTAATTAATATAGATATTAATGTACGTTATGAACAATGGGAAACCGTCACCACCAAGACAGCGTTAATGGATTTATTCCATATCACTCAACGGCTCAATGTTTTTTTTGATCAAAAGAAAACGTGGTTTTTAACAGGATATTCTAGAAAAGATGCTTTAAAATCAAAAATATTTGATGAACAGGGACCAACAGAAACAGCAAGTACTCATTTTGAAAAATCCTATAAAAAAGATTTTCCCCTTCTTGTAGAAAGCATATGGGACGGTGAAAAGGATGATATAGCTAGTGGAATAGGCTATTACAAAATGAAAATGGCTCGACCTAACTGGGTTTGGTTAGCTCTTGAACTAACAATTGACATCAGTCAGTTTCATCTTTTCCGATTAATTGACTTGATCAAATATTTGGCTACTACCCGTGATTCTCCTTCTATTCAGGTGGAAACCAACGGCTATACCCGGCGAGAAAATAAAGTCTTCCCTGATCGTTTAAGTGTCGGCTGGATGCTTTACCAGCCCAGAGTGATTGATAAATCCTCTCTTCCTATGGCAGAAGAAGTCCTTCCCGTTTATCAACATGATCAACAAATTGGTACCCTAATTATCACCAAAAAGGGCATTTTTGACGGTGAAAATCAGGACGATATTGATAAATCCAATGACATTGAAATTCAGTTAGTGGATCTGGGATTACTGCCATTAATGACTGAGATTTAATGGCAACGATATTATTTTTCAATGGTAAAACGATGGAGGAAATTGATGTTAAAAGCCGTTATCTTGCTGGGTGATATGACTGATCATGGCGGTAAAGTGATTACCGCCATTGAGCAATAGACTTACAACGGTATTTCTATTGCAGGTAAAGAAGATTGGGTTGAATGTCCCCAATGTAAAGGGGTTTTTCCTATCATCGAGGGGAGACACGCTCTGCAATACAAAGGCAAATCCATTGCGCTTGAAGGAATGCAAACAACCTGTGGGGCCACATTAATTGCCAGCCAGCATGAATTTACGCTTATTCGTTAATGAGAATGTCATTCGAAACATTTAAATCTCTAACCAAAATCCATAACCACAGCTTAAAGATTTTATTAATCTTGGAAAAATAAGATGAATAGGAGACGTTAATATGCCAATACCATGTAAGGTCAGTCGCTGGAGCGCCATCACGATTAACTATCAGCGATTTATTGCTAAAACTAAATATGACCCGGTTACTCAAATGATCCAGGAGTTTCAGTGCCTGAAAGTGACCTTTGATGGCTGGCGACCAGCGTATTGCCTGTTTCTGGAAGCCAAGGCGCGGTATGACCAGTTTTTTGATAGTGAGGGTAAACCCAAAAATTGGTGGAAAGGGATGAAAGCAGGAAGAAAACAAGGCGCTCGACAACAAGCTGTATGTGACGTATTAGATAATACGCCCCATGTGGAATGGCATTTTTTACAGCCGATAAGTTGTGCTTATTTTAAGACACTATTTATTGAACATAAAAACATCAGTGTTCACTATACCCACTGCTCCGATTTGATGGCAACAGTTTAGCCCGAGATAAATATGGCGATAATTCGTATAGAAATCAATGTACGTTATGAACAACAGGAAACCATTACCGTAAATACAGCGTTAATGGATTTATTTCGTATCACACGACAAGCTGATATTTTTTTCGGGCGAAAAAAAACGTGGTATTTAACTGGCTACTCACGAAAAGAAGCACTAAAACACATTGTATTTGATGAACAAGGGCCAACAAAAAAGATGGTGAGTTATTTTGAAAAATCTTATAAAAAAGATTTTCCATTACTTATTGAAGATATGTGGGATGGCGAAGAGGATAACCTATCTAGTGGTATTAGCTATAGTAAACAGTCAATAAAACGCCCTAACTGGGTCAGATTAGAACTGAACCTAAAAATTGACAGCAGTCAACTTGATGTTTCCCAGTTAATTGAACTTGTCAAATACTTGGTGACCAGCCGTGACCTCCCTTATATTCAAGTCGAAACCAACGAATATACATTACGGAATAAACAGGTTTTCCCTGACCGTCTCAGTGTCGGTTGGATGCTTTACCAGCCCCGTATTATTGATAAATCCTCTCTGCCTATGGCAGAAGATGTGCTCCCTGTGTATCAAAATAATGAACAAACCGGCACCCTGATTATTACCAAAAAAGGTATTTTTGATGGAAGAAATCATGACGATATTGATAAATCCAATGACATTGAAATTCAGTTAGTGGATCTGGGATTACTGCCATTAATAACTGAGATTTAATAGCAACAATATTATTTGCCAATCGTAAAGCGATAGAGGAAATTGATGTTAAAAGCCGTTATCTTGCTGGGTGATATGACTGATCATGGCGGTAAAGTGATTACCGCCATTGAGCAATATACTTACAACGGTATTTCTATTGCAGGTAAAGAAGATTGGGTTGAATAATCCATAACCACAGCTTAAAGATTTTATTAATCTTGGAAAAATAAGGTGAATAGGAGACGTTAATATGCCAATACCATTACTGGCCCCTGTCGCAGTGGGTGCTGCTGAATACGTCGCAAGCGCCTGTGCCGGGGTATTAATTGCCGTTGGGGTGATGGAAGCGGGGAAAAAGAGTTCAGTGGAAGAGGATGACAGCATTATTCGGCATAAGAAAACGGATTTTGTGATAAGTCCTGAAATCACCGATGAAGATCGAAATATCGTCTGGAGCGAGGAAGCCCATGCGGACTTTTAGGAAGATGATGACCTGGATGAAGGGCCGGTTGATACCTCTGCGGTTCAAGCCAAAACTGCCGCCAAAACAGAAGCCGGTGAAAGCACAAAAAAGCAGAAAGCGTGTGAAGAATGTCTGGCTATTCTGGTGACCAGTGAGAAATATCGCAAGGTCAGTCGCTGGAGCACCATCACCATTAACTATCAGCGATTTATTGCCAAAACCCGCTATGACCCAGCGGCGCAGATGATTCAGGAGTTTCAATGCCTGAAAGTAACGTTTGATAGCTGGCGACCGATGTATTGTCGGTTTTTGGAGGCTAAGGCGCGGTATGACCAGTTTTTTGAAGATAATAAACCTAAAAAGTGGTGGAAAGGAGTTTTCTCAGCCCAAAAGCCAGGGCAAGATCACGAACGTTTATTAACCACAAAATGATTAATTAACGCACTAAAATTGATTGATTAATGAACTTTGCTAGTCATTAATGGGTCTTGAATGTTCAAGATTTAACCAAAATGAATGATAAGTGCACACTCATGCTCTCTCCCTGAGTCATGCCTTTTGCTCTAAATAACTTTTCAAAATAGTGATACACCTTGCCAACACCTTACATAACAAGGGTTGTGGTATGCATAGTACAAAGCGGTTCATCAGACGTCAGAGTAGCCCTTTTCAGATATCAATCGAATAGACCAACTGTATCGGTATTATGAAATTCTATTTAGGAATTATTAATCGAGAATATATGATTAATGAGAAAGAGCGTATAGATATCCAGAAACGACTTAATTCATTAATTAAAGAGCAAGATGTTAATAAAAAGGCACTAAATAACTTTCCAAAATAGTGCTACACCTCATGCACTCATAATTACATGTATAACAATGAGTTGAAAGAGTCTATGTGTAGCATAATTATGAATTGTTATTTAGCCAGTTGGGACATTGATGTTGATAATTTATGGAAATCATGTGTAGAATTAGGATTATTAAATTCATCAGAAATTCCGTCCTCTGATAAGAAAATAGAATCATTAAATTATATCAATAAAACTTACCTTGAAGGGAGTATAGAAAAATTACTAGGAAAGCCAAATTATGAATATACAAATGAACGGATAAAAACAGTAACTATGCAGGGAGAAAAGATTCAGCAGGAAATTGATACATTGAGAGTGAAAATTAGAAACCTTGAACAACTTTCTTTTAGGGGAAAGGATTTTACTCAAGCAATAAAGAAAGAAAAAGAGCATGTTGTTGGATTCACTTGGTTAAAAGAGAACTTATATCCTGAAGGTGAATGCATAGCTTGCGGTTCAAAAACCAACGCATTATCTAGTGTCGTGGATAATCTTGAACGTAAAATATCAAAATTAAACTCAATTTCAGATATACTTTCCGACAATCCTATTGCAGATAAAGAAATTCATAAATTAAAAAAAGAATTACGAGATCTACAAGATAAACTATATAAAGTAAGAAAAGAAAAATTTCATTTTGAAAAAATATATAAGTCAACTAATGATTCATTAAATAAGGTTTACGTCCTTATTGGCCGTATTCAGGAAACACTATCATCCTTAAGAAAAGTAAAAAACACGGACGATACAAGTGAAAAGATAAAAATATTGGAGCCTCAATTAAATTAATATTTAAGAATATCTAATAAAGAACAAAAGGAATATGTTGTTTATAAAAGAATAAATTCTCTTATTGAGAAATATGCTGATAAATTTGGATTAGAACGCCGCGGAGCATTAATCTTGATAAAAAGGAACTAACTTTAAGTTTTAAACGATCAGAATATGGTAAAAATGAATTTTTATGGGAAGTGGGTAGTGGTGCTAATTGGATGGGATACCATATTTCTACATTTCTAGCCTTACACGAATATTTATCAGATAAGGATCACAGCCATCTACCTCCCTTCAGTTTCTTAGTTATCGATCAGCCCAGTCAGGTTTATTTCCCTAGTGCTGAATCTGGCGATAACATACTAGATAAGATGGGCGCAGATCAGGATCTAAAAATAACAAGACAAAATGATATTATTTCGACCAGAAGAATTTTTGAAATGCTACCTAATGCTATTGAGGAAAATAGTTATAATTTTCAAGTTATTGTACTGGAACATGCCGGTGAGTCAATATGGGGACAAGTCAGAAACACCTATGAAGTGGCGAACTGGAAAGATGAAGGTGATGGACTTATTCCTAAAGAGTGGCTTCAATAAACAATAATGACATTTTATTTAAAAAAACTATCAGCAGAGGGAGTTTTCCCTCTGCATTATATAATTAAGCAAAGTATACATCACAAATCAGGAATAAACCCCTCTTCCCGCAGTACCTTAATCACCCCACGTATCAGATACGAGTTAGAAAACTTCGCCGTATAGGTACGGGCCCCTTCTCCTACTGGCTGAAGCAGTCCCCGCTCAATCAGCTTACCAAGCTGATAAGTCACCTGTGTCGGTTTCAGGTCAGGTAAAACGGTGCGTAGATCGCCCGCTTTTATCGTCCCTAACTCAACAGAACGTTTCAGAACCTTCGATTCCAGCGGGTTTATCAGCCCTCTCTCCGACGAAAAATCGATAGCCGGATACAGGATCTTTTCGCTCAGGAAAGCATGGCGTGTCAGTTGGTCGACTTTCTTCAGCTCAGAAGAGATCCCCGAAAGCACATATAAACACCACTCTTCCAGACCCTGCTCCGTTCCCTTATCGGCTAACGAAAGCATGGCGTAATAGCGTTCACGATCGTTGCAGAATACCGCTGTCGGATTGAGTACCCGACCACCTGCCTGAACATTAAAACCATACTTGATAAGCAACGCATAAGTCAGCAACCTGACCGTTCTGCCATTACCATTGCCAAATGGATGTATCCAGCCAAAGCGGTGATGCACCTGCGCAATCTTCATCAGATCATACTTTGGCTTATCAGCACGGTTAATAAAGGCGGTCAGTTCCGCCATATAATCAGAAACGCGGATGTGGTCCGGCGGTAAATGGTCAGACTGAGCGATGCTGACGTTATGTTGCCGATATGCGCCAGGAGTTCTGTCGCCTTCCTGTTGTAGCCCAACTACCGCCAGACTATGCAACTCGCGGATAAAATATTCCGTTATGTCATCGCCGTTGCTCAGGTATTCGTCGATGAACTCCATCGCAGCTTCAATATTGTTGATTTCTTTGAGCTGGTTCGTCGAAGTTTGCGTTCCTTCAACCTTACTTTCAACATAGTCGGCAAGCGTGGTGTGGTTTCCCTCAATCCTTGCAGAACCAAGACTTTCCAGCATGTGGAAAACGGCCTTCAACTGCGCAAACAGGATAGGGTGAACATCAGTTTCCAACCGCAGATGCCGGAGTATCTCCAGTTCCGTCAGCGCGTCAACCAAAGGGGAGTCAAAGCTGGGGTTCAGAAGCGAGAGTTCAAAGTGACTAAATTGAGCCATGATGTTTAGTTATCTCAACTGGTGCATGACGATATCTCAAAAGTATAGCAAAAATACCAATATAATCTATAAATTAGAAATGACAACGATTTAAATTATCTCAAAAACCATTGTTCCAACATATCGAATGTAAGTTTAAAAGATGTTCAATGCGAAGGGGAATGGTGTGTTATCTGCATAATGCAGTGTGGGTTAGTTTAAAGACGATTTTTAACGCTGCTTATATGTGGAGTTCAGGCCGTTATGTGTGGACCTAACTCCACACATAACGCTCCCCCAACCGCTAAAACACCGATTTTTCGTGATAACCCTCACAAAAACAAAGCGATTTTTTATGGGGGCCTTAGTGGGGGCGCTGATTACAAGAAATACCAACAAAACCAATAACAAACAGCACGTTAATCGTGGATATGATTCCGAGTCCGGCACCAATTTCAAATCAATGGATGTAAATTCACATATCAGATTAGCAATATGTATTACTGCTATTCATAAAAAATAATAAATTAAAACTACTCTTACTTCTATCCTTTGTTACTATTTTATAAGTAGTATCAATGCACAACCATCTGAACCAAACCTGAAATTCTGGGCAGGGCAAGATCATGAGTGTTCATTCCTTGCCCAACACTTGAAAGCCGGCCATTAAAACTTTGTCCAAATATTCACAACTCATATTGGCCATCTTTGTTTTGCGCCGAATACTGGCTTTTACACTGTTCTCTGCACGAAGCATATTCAGAGCGAAATGTCGCATACCCGCTAACATACACTGAACCTTAAGTATTAAGCCTCTCGAAAATACCCTCCAACCCATTATTTTTATTGGATTTTCCTTGGGGCAACTTCAACGCATTTTTGGCGAGATATTTCAGGGCCCAATCCAGATGGTGTTCTATTTCCGACCAGGCATGATGAATAATCGCGCCCAATATCGGCAACAACCAGACATCAACATTTTTGGCGGCCTTGAGAAAGGAAACTGAAGGCAAAAACTGCCTCGCCAGACTGCGCCGGACTATCAACGCCAGCAGACTTGCCCAGATGAGCCCTTCTGCTATTGCTTTCTGGCCGGTTGCAAAGCCTGTCCAATTGGTGTGGGATTTTAATTCCTTAAACAGCAGTTCGACCTGCCAGCGACAGCGATAGACCGCCATGATGTCATCGGCGGTAAAGTGGGAGGGCGTGAGCCAAAAACAAAAGCGTTTTTCCTGCGCAAACCAACGCCGGATGACCCGGAATTCGAATCGGCCACGCCGACAGGTGAAATCCAGCACTTCAGCACGGTTTTTTTTGCGACTAATCTCCCGGAGCTTTTTGCCCGCCAGTGTCGGTAATTGTCGCCCCTGTCCATTTCGGGCGCTGATAATCAGGGGATTAAGCGATTGGCTTCCCCGAACGATAAATGCCCCCCCGGACAGGGAAAGTTGTTCGAAGTACCCGAAATCCACGTAACCGGCATCCGCCAGCAGCAATTTATTGCGTAAGGTGTGAGGGGCAGGCAAATAAGCCCGCTCGGATGCCGTGTCTGCGGTCACCGTCATGGCGATGGGCAATTGGCTGAACAAAGACAGGGTCATATGGCACTCAACCGCCGCCTTCAAGGGACTGAAACGACAGGGAAAAACCCCGGCTAACTCGGGATGAACGTTGAATGAGCTGCCATCCTGCAAGAGGATATCGTCAAATTGGCTGAATTTTTTGGGTAAGGGTGGCAA
>NZ_JBHFKW010000051.1:0-29094 GCF_042879395.1 Photorhabdus sp. RM322S | reverse complement strand
CTGCCTGCTCCGGATCAGATGGCATTGGCCCGCGAAGTTTATAAAGCACCACAGGGTGAGATTGAGTATACGCTGGCGACTATCTGGCGTGAGTTGCTGGGGGTAGAGCAGGTAAGCCGGCATGATAACTTTTTTGCACTGGGCGGACATTCTCTGCTGGCCACTCAATTTATTTTTGAATTGAAGAAAAAAGGCTATTGTTCATCAATTCGTGATTTGATGTTAAATCCAACCCTCTCTCAATACGCTTTGGTGTTAAGAGGAGAGCGACATTTCAATCAACCCGCATTAATTCCTTTTAAAAAGGGTAATGCACAAGCTTGTCTCTTCTTCCTCCCGACCGGAGAAGGTGATCTGTGGTATGCCAATGAAATTTCGCAAGTGCTGCCAGGGGAGTATTCCTGCTTTGGTGTACCTTGGCCCTCCGTAGAGCGCGGGGGAAATATGGAACAGATTGTTAATGAGATGGTCACGTTAATTTTAAGCCAGCGCGGTTGTGAACGGTATCGTCTGGTTGGTTATTCGGCGGGTGGCATATTAACTTATGCTATTGCGGAAAAATTACAGCGAATGAATTTAAATGTAGATTTTATCGGGCTCATTGATGTATTACACCCACGTTTATTGCCAGAGGAAACGAGAAAGTACGGACCTAAGGAGCTTATATTACATTCACTCATTCTGGATGGCATTATTCGGCATAATGAACCGTTAGTTGAGGCGTTGCAGCAGCGTGAATTTGAGCATCTGGCTGATTTTATCTCCTGTTTAAAACAGTCATCTTATCTTGATGACGTGTTCGATGTACCGGGTGAAGCCCACCGTTGGGAGCAGAGGGATCGAATGATTAAAGCGATTGCTGACTATGTTCCTCCTGCCGTTGATGGTCGGATTCATATTTATCATTCATCGGATGAGTTTGTGACAAAGGGAATGTCCGGCGAAGAGAATGTTTGGCAACCGACTAAAACGCTGGGTTGGGAACATAGTATTACGGTAGACAAAATAGTTTCTGTCAAAATACCCGGTGATCATGCCAGCATGATGTCTGATAAAGCGCACAGAAGCGTATTGATTGATGAATTATCCCGGGTGTTTAATTGAGTAAATAAAATTGAATCGGCTCCTCAGCTGAATAGGTTGAGGAGTTGTGAAGGTGATGTTTATTTTTGAGGTCTTAATGAAAAATTACCAGGAAAAGGTGAGTGTATTTTTTTACTCCCTGGCTATCTTATATAAAACGATGCCGGTTTATTTCTTTATATTTTTATTTCTTATTTTGATCCAAGCTGTGCTGCCAACGATTGGTGTCGTATTGAGTATTGATATTATCAATAGGATAAGCGATGGGTTTTTTGATGATTTGTATATAATGGTTTCTTTCTGGATGTTGTCGCTTATTTTACCAGGAATAATCACGCCTTTTGTGACAACAATACAAACCATGATGAATCAGCGGGCATCCTACGCGATACAAGTGAGAATAATGACGCTAACTGCCAATATTACTGATTTGAAAATTATGGAACAGCCGGAGGTTCATAATACATTTGACGTCTTATCGAAAGAGGCATCCTACAAACCACTTAGTTTTCTGATTAGTCTCATTGATTGTTTAAAAGGGAGTATTACGCTTATCTCACTGTCTATCATCTTGGCCTCATTAAGTTGGTGGTTACCTTTTGCACTTTTATTACCGATAATTCCTGTCACACTGTCGTTAACGAAAGCGCAGATTGATGTATTTGAAACGATGCTTGGCAAAGGGTTAACATCCCGGTTAATTATCTACTATTTAAGCGTCATGCTGAACATACATTTGATAAAAGAAATTAAGATGTACGGTCTTTCTACTTTTTTTATGGGAAAGCATGAAAAGGAGTTTAAGAATCTTGAAAAAGAGTTGAATCATGTGAGGAAAAAACAGCTCTATATCCCTCAACTTTGGAATGCTGTTTATTTAGCGGTATCAATTCTCTCTATGTACTGGATTGTGAGTAACATTATAAAAGGGGAGATCTCTTTGGGCGGAATGGTTGGGATTATACAGTCGATTTCTCTGTTTTGCGCTTCTTGTCAATGGCTTGTTTTTTCATTCAGCAATCTTGGGGTATCTCAGCTTTTTTTCTATCGACTCAAAGAAATAGAAAATCTGGCTTCCAACCAAGAGCAAAAATATGTGTTATCAGCCATGCCTGAAGACAGAACGATTAAGTTTGAGAATGTCAGTTTCTCGTATAATGAAACAGATAAAACATTATCAAATATTAATTTTACACTTTATCCAAATGATAATATAGCTATCGTTGGTGAAAATGGTTCTGGAAAATCAACATTAATAAAACTACTGTGTCGATTATACAAACCGACTGAGGGTGTTATTACTATGGGAGGGGTTGATATATCAACTATTGATATTAATGTCTGGTATAAAGAATTTTCGGTTTTGTTTCAAGATTTTGGTAAATATAATTTATCTATTTCGGAAAATGTGACTATTGGTAATTCAGAACAGTCAAATAACAAAGCCAGGTTTATTAAAGCTTGTGAAGATGCTGGCTTCGAGCTCAATTGTTATCCATCCGCAAATCATATGTTAGGGCGAGAGTTTTACGGTAACGATCTTTCTGGTGGCCAGTGGCAGCGGCTTTCTTTGGCGCGATCTTTTTTCTCCGGTGGTTCTGTCATTATATTTGATGAACCTACCAGTGCTATTGATCCGAAAGCAGAAGCCTATCTTTTTGATACATTCTATGAACTTTCTAAAGGACAAACTTCGATTATGATAACGCATAGATTGGGTGGTCTTAAACACGTTAATAGAATCATTGTATTGGCATCAGGTGAATTAGTCGAGGATGGCAGCCCTGAAGAGTTATTGAAAAAAGAAGGTTATTATTCTTATTTATACAATACTCAGAAAAAACAATATTATTGATTTATTTAATTGGAGATTTTTAAAAATTAAGCATGTTAATTGAAAATGGTTAATTGTTCTGAGTTATTGCGATTTATATTCTTAATTAACCTGTCATTCAAATGGAAATATTTAATTCATTCAATAAAATTGGACGCCCTATTTATGTGTGATAAAAATAGAAATATTGTATTATCAGAAATGTCAATTGGTCATTGTTACCCTAATCTGTTCTTGACTGAGAATACTCATCAATTTGATGAGTATTGCCTGGAATTATCACCTCAATTCACGACTGAGTTGCGTTTTCAATGTGATAGTTTGGCAGTGAGTTTTGCCAGCCTCTTTCACCTTGCCTGGGGGGTTGTGTTAGCAAAATATAGCGGTCAAGAGCAGGTCGTTATTGGTATACGACAAAATACTCAAATCGGTGCCGACCAGCACAATCAGGCTGGTCAGTCTATTTTATCTTTACATTTAAGTTGCCATGATCAGGGTGTCAGTGATGCGTTACGGTTTGTAGAACAATGTCTGTCATCGCCGTCAGTTAATACTGAAAATGAATATACGGTTGCTGCGCCGCTTCTTGCATTCAGCGACTACCAATGCCAATCTGACAATAACCCAGCCTGTTGGAGAAATGGCCTGGGGAAAGAAGTGGATCACCGTTTACCGTTAACCCTGACCACTGTTGATGACGGTATACATCTAACATTAACGACATGTTTGATGGCAGCCTCTGTATCCGCCAAACGATTATCAGGTTATTTGCAGCAGACATTGGCGCAATTGGTATGGGCGCTGCATGAACAGCCGAATTTTGCTATCAACCAGCTTGATATATTACCTCCTGAAGAACGCACGTTATTATTGGATCTCTGGAACGATACTCAATCTGACTATCCGGACGATGTTTGCATTCATACGTTGTTTGAACAACAGGTTGCAACTCATCCAGAAGCAACGGCGCTGGTTTTTTATAGTGAAACCCTGAGTTATGCGGAACTTAACTGTCGGGCAAACCAGTTAGCCCATTTTTTAATTGCTCAGGGGGTTGTTCCTGACAGCCGGGTGGCTATTTGTGTTGAACGAAGCCCATTAGCTATTATCAGTCTGCTGGCAATTTTAAAGGCAGGAGGGTGTTATGTGCCGTTGGATCCAGATTATCCGCCAGAACGGTTGCACTATATTTTGGACGATGCTGCACCAGAAGTTGTATTGTACGATACACAAAGCAATGCAGTATTAACGGCTTATCTCAAAACCGGGAAGAAGAGTTTAGATATTAGCCAGTTAACATTGTCGGATTTATCGAAAGAAAATCCGAATATACCCGCTTTAACTTCACGTCACTTGGCTTATGTGATTTACACCTCTGGTTCGACGGGAAATCCTAAAGGAGTCATGATTGAACATCGAAGCCTGGTAAATCTATTGCTGGCAATGAGTAATAAACTGAATTTTACCCACAAGGAAAGGATATTATTTTCCAGTACGATTTCATTTGATCTTGTGGCGTTGGAAATATACCTGCCATTAATTAATGGCTCAGCGGTGTTTATTGCCCACAAAAAAATATTCCTCAATAAAGAGGCCTTAGTCAAAATGTTGCTGGGCAATCAGATCACAATGATCCAAGGCACGCCTTCGACTTATAGCCTGATTACCAATGAAGATACTCAGTTTTTAAACAATATAAAAATATTATGTGGGGGAGAAGCACTGCCAATAAGCTTGGCTAACGTTTTATCTGTAAATAGTCACTCTGTCTGGAATTTGTATGGCCCAACAGAAACCACGATTTGGTCTACAGCCCATATTTTAGAGGATGAAGAGCTTGCGGTTGCCAACTATCCATCGATCGGTAAACCTATCGCTAATACGCGTATTTATTTGTTAGATAACCAACATCAGCCCGTCCCTTTAGGTGCTGTTGGTGAGCTGTATATTGGTGGAATGGGTGTTGCGCGGGGCTACTTAAACCGTGAAGAACTTACGGCAGAACGCTTTTTCCCAGATCCTTTTCATTCAGAAGGGGAGAATCGTATGTATCGCACAGGTGATCTGGTGCGTTACAGAGATGACGGTAATCTTGAGTATATTGGCCGCAATGATTACCAGATTAAGATCCGTGGTTTTCGTATTGAACTCGGAGAAATAGAGGCTCGTCTGCTTGCACACCCATCGGTACTGGCATCGGCAGTAGTTGCTATTGAAAACGAAAAAGGTGACAAACAGCTGGTGGCATACCTGGAGTTATCACCTGAGCTAAATCAGCAATCAGTCGCTGCGGTTTTACGTCAGCACTTGTTATCCAGCCTGCCAGATTACATGGTTCCCGTTGCTTTTGTTGCCTTGAAACAACTTCCGCTGACGTTCAATGGCAAACTTGATCGTGCTGCGCTGCCTGTACCGGATGAATCCGCTTATTATCGTCAGGATTATGAAGCCCCGCAGGGAGTAAAAGAGTCTCTCCTGGCGGAAATCTGGGGGCAATTGCTGAGTATTGAGCGTATTAGCCGCCATGATAATTTCTTCTCGCTTGGCGGACATTCGTTATTGACGGTTAAGTTGATTAGTCAGCTGAGAAAAGCAGGATATACCGTTCAGGCTGGGTCTCTGTTTTTAACACCTGTTTTAGCTGAACAGGCCGAGTTGCTGCGTGATTCAGACAATACGATAACCATTCCACCGAATCGGATTGGCACCAAATGCCATAAGATTATCCCTGAGATGCTGCCTTTAATTGAGATGAGCCAGACGGATATCGATCGGTTAGTCGTTCAGGTTCCGGGTGGTGTCACAAATATTCAGGATATCTACGGATTGTCGCCGTTACAGGACGGAATTTTATTCCATCATTTGTTGTCTGGCGAAGGGGATATTTATCAAATGATCTTTCGTCTCGCGTTTGATAACCGATCCTGCTTAGATAATTATATTAAGGCGTTACAACAGGTTATTGAACGTCATGATATTTTGCGCAGTGCTTTCTTCCGCAATGGACTGGACTGTGGGACGGTGCAGGTTGTGCTTCGGGAAGCCCCGTTACACATTGAAGACGTGACACTTTGTGCTGAATCTTCCATGTCGTATAGCGAACAATTGGCGGCAAGGCACACGCTTTCGCACCATCAATTAGACTTAAGTGAAGCTCCGTTACTGCGTCTGTTTATCGCTCAGGAACCAGATAGTGAGCGTTGGCTGGTACTGGAAGTGATGCACCATTTAATTGGGGATAACACCACACTGGCGTTAATACATCATGAGATAGAAACACGGTTAGCAGGACACAATGCTGACTCTCTACCGGTGGCTGAACCTTATCGTAATCTCATTGCAACCGCTTCTATGGCGAATCAAGACCAGCGTTATGAAGATTATTTCCGCCGTATGCTTGCAAATATTGATGAGCCAACCGCCCCATTTAATCTGTATGACGCGGTGCAGAGTAATACTCAATTCGACGAATGTTATCGTGAGCTGCCAGATGAGCTCAATGCTTCCCTGCGTAATTTAGCCCGGCATTATGGTGTGAGCCTGGCGAGTTTAGTTCATTTGGCTTGGGGCGTTTTATTGGCTAAAAGCAGTGGCTTGCAAAAGGTTGTTACGGGAACGGTCTTATTCGGTCGCATGGGGGGAGAATTTGGTGCTGAACAGGGGATTGGACTGTTTATTAATACGCTGCCGTTACGGTTAGATATTGATAAAAGCAGTGTAGCTGATGCTTTAGTCAATACGCACAAACGGCTATCTGAGCTGCTTTGCTATGAGCACACACCATTAGTAGAAGCTCAACGCTGTAGTTCAGTTGCCGCACCCGCACCGTTATTTACCGCATTACTGAACTATCGTCATAGTCAAACACGGGTAGAAGAAAAGACGGCAGCCTTTCGTTCGCTGGGAATTGAGTTTTTGGGGGAAGAGGAGCGCAGTAACTATCCACTTAGCTTGTCAATAGAAGATGACGACCTTAGCTTATCTTTGTCTGCACAGGTCGTAACTCCTTTGTCAGCGATCCAAATTTGTGACTATGTTCAACAGACATTGATACAGCTTGTTCTGGCACTGGAGCAACAGCCGACACGGCCTGTCTGTCAATTAGATATATTACTCACAGATGAACGGATTCGGCTGCTAAATACCTGGCACAATTCCCGAATTGATTATCCTCTTGCCTGTTGTATTCACACGCTTTTCGAACAACAGGCAGAAGCAAATCCCCAAGCTACAGCACTGATATTTAAAGGGGAAGTGCTGAGTTACGCAGAGCTGAATCGTTGGGCGAATAAACTGGCACATTGCCTTGTCGCAAAAGGTGTTAAGCCTGATATGCGGGTTGCGATCTGTGCGGATAGAGGTTTTGAGCTGATTATTGGTTTATTAGCCATATTAAAAGCCGGCGGTGCTTACGTTCCTCTTGATCCTGTTTATCCGCCAGAGCGTTTACACTATATCCTTGAGGATGCTCAACCCACTCTGTTATTACATGATGCTGTAGGAAAAGAGGTACTGAAAGCAGTCTCTATTGAAGATAGTGCTTGCTTAATGCTTGAGTTGGCATTATTTGCGGATAGGAGTGAAGCTTCCCCGGTAATGACTGCGTTAACAGCTAAAAATCTGGCTTATGTGATCTATACGTCAGGTTCTACAGGGCGGCCGAAAGGGGTAATGATAGAACATCAGGCAATTTATCAGAGAGCGTGTTTTTTCAAAGATCAGTTTGCCATTTCCGCCGAAGATAGAGTGTTACAATTTTCTTCCATCTCGTTTGATGCTTCTGTAGAGGAAATATTTTCATCACTGTCTCATGGTGCAACCCTTGTATTGCGTGATGAGAGTTGGGTCACCTCTGCTCAGACGTTTTTGGATTGCTGTGACGTTAACAAAATTACGACGATGTTATTACCTGCGGTTTTTTGGTCTGAGATTGCGGACAAAATGCAACAGTGCTCGTTGCCTGATTCCATTAGGTTAATGATTATCGGTGGGGAAGCGGCAAAGAAATCTGCTTTTGATTTATGGTTTAATGCTAAAGGCCACAGGCCGATGCTGATTAATGCTTATGGGCCAACAGAAGCAACAATTATTGCTACGACTCAGCAGGTAACCAGCGCAGAATATGGCAACTATATTGGGCGGCCCGTCACGAATGCACGTATTTATTTACTTGATGATCAGCAACTGCTTGTTCCCTCAGGTGCTATTGGCGAAGTGTATATTGGCGGCGAAGGGGTTGCCCGGGGTTATTTAAACCGTCCTGAACTCACCGCGGAACGCTTTTTTCCTGATCCTTTTCATCCTGAACCTCATGCACGTATGTACCGCAGCGGTGATTTAGCCCGTTATAATGACAAAGGTAATCTTGAATATCTTGGTCGTAACGATCATCAGATTAAGATCCGTGGTTATCGTATTGAACCGGGCGAGATTGAGGCGTGTCTTGATAACCATCCCAGGGTTCTGTCATCCGCCATTATTGCCCGTGAAGACCGTACTACTGGTAAGCGATTAGTCGCTTATATCGTTATTTCCGCTGATGTGGCTAAAGAACCACTGGTGGCGACTTTGCGGCAATATCTGTTGGCTATGTTGCCGGAATATATGGTTCCTGCGGCTTTTGTTGTATTAGAGCGCCTGCCGCTGACACCCAATGGCAAGATTGACCGTAAGGCATTACCTGCTCCCGATATTTCTGCCTATGAACATCAGAGTTATCAAGCCCCTCATGGGGAAATCGAACAGATGGTGGCTGATATTTGGTGTGAATTGCTGGGTATTGAGAAAGTGAGTCGCTTTGATAATTTTTTCTCTCTCGGGGGCCATTCTCTACTCGTTATACAGTTGATGGGATTATTAAGAAAACGGGGTTATGTCGTTCCGGCTGGCTCTCTTTTTTCTACATCAAAGTTAGCGGATCAGGCTGCGATACTTAAAGAAGCGGATGAGGGATCATTAATACCCGCTAATTTGATTGGTGCTGACGGTGAGCGAATTGTGCCGGAAATGCTGCCGTTGGTTAGCATGAACCAGACTGATATCGATAAGCTGATTGGGAAAGTACCGGGAGGGGTGAGCAATATTCAGGATATTTATGCTTTAGCACCGTTACAGGATGGTATCTTATTCCACCATCTGTTGGCTCAGGAAGGCGACCCTTATCAGGTTATATTCAGGTTGGCTTTTAACGATCGGCAAAGTCTTGATGCTTATATCGACGCGTTACAGCAGGTGGTGAATCGTCACGATATTCTGCGCACCGTATTTCTGGCAGAGGATCTTAGCTGTGGGCCGGTACAGGTCGTTTTAAAATCAGCTTTGCTACAGGTGACAGAAGTCTCCCTCGCAGCGGGATCATCCATACCCTTTATAGAGCAGTTAGCGGCTCATCATACCCTTGCTCATCATCGTTTGGCATTGAATGAAGCGCCTTTATTGCGTTTGTTCATTGCACAAGAACCTGGCAGTGAGCGCTGGCTGGTACAGGAGGTGATGCATCATCTGATCGGCGACCATGCCACTTTGGATGTGATGCATAATGAAATCAGCCTGTTGTTGTCCGGACAGGCAGAACAATTATCCATACCTGTACCTTATCGCAACTTGGTTGCCTGTGCCCGCAGAGCGAATGAGAACCGAGCTTATGAAGCTTATTTTCGTGCTTTATTAGCTGATATTGATGAACCTACCGCACCTTTTGCTATTTATGATGTGGAACAAGATGGCGGTCAGGTAGATGAATATCACCTTGAGCTGCCTTATGAACTTAATGTTGCGTTACGTGGTTTAGCACGGCACTTCGGTGTCAGCCTAGCCAGCCTGATGCATTTGGGCTGGGGGCTGGTGCTGGCGAAAAGCAGCGACCGGCAACAGGTGGTTACCGGGACAGTACTGTTTGGCCGAATGGGAAGTCATACCGGCGCTGAACAAGGAATGGGGCTATTTATTAATACCTTGCCACTACGGATGGATATTGATACTCAAAACGTAGCTGATGCATTAATCCAAACTCACGAACGTTTGTCGCAACTGCTTGCCTATGAGCATACGCCGCTGGCGGAGGCGCAACGTTGTAGTGGTGTCGTTGCACCAACGCCACTGTTTACCACACTGATTAACTACCGGCATAACCGGCAAATGGATAGCGGGAAATCCGGTTTTTGCTCTTTACGCAATGTAGAGCGACTTGGAGAAGAAGAGAGAAGTAACTACCCTTTGAATCTCTCGGTAGAGGATAACGGCAACAGTTTAGGCTTAACGGTTCAGGTTGTGGCTCCCCTTTCAGCGGTACGGCTGTGTGGCTATATTCAGCAGGCGCTGGAACAAATTGTATGGTCGTTAAATGAACACTCAGAGCTGCCTGTGTGCCAGCTTAATATTCTGCCGCAGAATGAGGTTCAGTTATTGCTTGAGGAGTGGAACCGGACGCAAGCGTCTTATCCTGCTGAACTTTGTATTCATCGTTTGTTTGAGCAGTGGGCAGAAACAAATCCAGACGCTCCAGCGATTGTTTTTGATGGGGAAGTTCTCAGTTATATGGAGGTCAACCACCGGGCAAATCAGTTAGCTCATGCCTTAATTGCTCAAGGCGTTATTCCCGATGCCCGGATTGCTGTTTGTGCGGAAATAAGCCCTGAGATGGTCGTGGGGCTATTGGCAATACTCAAAGCCGGTGGGGCTTATGTGCCTATTGATCCCCGCTATCCGCATGAACGTTTGCGGTATATTGTAGAAAATGCAGAACCTGTGCTGGTTTTGTACGATAAAAGCGGGGAGGAAGCATTAAAAACAGAATATGACTTGGTTAAAAAAGGTTTTGATCTATTCCGCCCGATAGATTGTTCAGGCTTGAATCACAATCCAGAAATAGCCGGTCTGAATTCAAGTCATTTGGCCTATGTGATTTACACTTCGGGTTCAACCGGGCAACCGAAAGGCATCATGGTTGAACATCGTAATATCGTGAACCTCATCAATTGCATGATGAATAGCATAATGCTGCCTTTAGGTTTTGTGACCACGCCGACGGTCAGTATTTCCTTTGATGTCTCGGTCAGAGAGCTGTTATTTGCGTTATGCAGTGGTGCTCAGTTGCTATTGCCGCCACTGGAAGAGAGTAGTAACCCGATATTCAGCATGGACTGGCGAGCCAGTCAGCCCATTGATTTGATGTATCTGGTTGCGCCTCTGGCGTCGGAAAGTGTTAAAAGAGGCAAACTGCCTGCTTCATTAAAATACTTGATGACCGGGGGAGACAAATGCACTCTGGCTCATGCCGATTTGCCAGCAGGATGTACGCTTATTGATAACTACGGACCGGCAGAAACCACGGTTGATTCAACGTTTGGAGTGTTTAGTGCGGATGATATTAAGCATCACATTGGACGGCCTATTGCGAATACTTCCATTTATTTGTTGGACCGTTATCAGAATCTGGTGCCATTGGGGGCTGTAGGCGAAATTTATATTGGTGGTGCAGGGGTTGCCAGAGGTTATATAAAACAACCAGAATTAACGGCTGAACGTTTTCTTCATGATCCATTCTGTACTCAACCCGGTTCCCGCATGTACCGGAGTGGAGACTTAGCCCGTTACGATCATGACGGCAATATTGAGTATATAGGCCGCAATGATCGTCAGATCAAAATTCAGGGCGTTCGCATTGAACCTGGAGAGATTGAGCTGCTTATTGAGCAATATAACGATATTGAGCAAGTTGTGGTTATTGCCCGAAACGATGTGGGTGAGACTCCCTGCTTGGTTGCCTATTTAGTTTTATCTTCTGAGGCGAATAATAAGAACTTACTGGAAACGTTACGCCATTATCTGCGTGATCATTTACCCCCGCATATGATACCCGCAGCTTATGTGATACTTGACTCTCTGCCGTTGAGTCCAAACGGTAAAGTTGATCGAAAAGCGTTGCCGGTTCCTGACCAGACAGCCTACGCCGCCTCGCACTATGAACCGCCTCAGAATGAACTGGAAGAAATGCTTATCAGCCTTTGGCAAGAGCTTTTAGCGGTCAATAAGATAGGCCGAAATGATAACTTCTTCCAATTGGGGGGACAGTCACTGTTGGTTGTTCGGTTTGTCTTTCGGCTTCAGGAAGAAACCGGCTTTTTGCTGTCATTCTCCTCGGTATTTAAAACACCGGTACTCTGCGATCTTTCTGACAGCATCATCCTGTCCCTGATTAATAAGAACTAAGGGTTATTACGATGAAAGACATAAAAACTATTCTTGCCAAATTCAATGAGTCAGAACTGAATCGGATAAAAAACCTGGGGCGTTCTTCTTTATTGGAAAACCGTTCTGATGAAGAGGTGATTAAACCATTAGCCAGATTAGTACAGGGTGAGCATTTATCCGCATCACAGAAACGGATGTGGTTGGTACATGAAATTGAAGGTGGGTCGGTTAACTATCATGTTCCCGTTGCCTATAAACTGGACGGGAATTTAAACACAGAATTATTCTGTCAGGCGTTGAATGCCGTATTTCGCCGTCATCAGGCGCTACGTTCCACCTTCATCGTACAGAACCTGACGCCGGTTGCTAAAATATTAAGTGAAGAGACACCGTTTCCCCTTATTTTTTCAGATTTGAGACCTGTTGATGACAAAGAAGAAATATTAGCTCAGTTGATCGAAGAAACATTTAATTCGCCTTTTGATTTTGTTCAGGGGCCTTTATTAAGAGCTTGTCTGGTTCAATTACAAAATGATGAATATATTTTTTTATTAAGCCAGCACCATATTATTACCGATGGTTGGTCTATCGGTATATTTATTAATGAATTATGTACCATTTATAATGACCTCATTCATCATAGAGCAATTTCGCTTCTTCCACTTTCATTAGATTATTTTGATTATACTGCCTGGCAGAATCGATACCTGACTGAAGAGAAACTCGCTTCACAAATAGCGTATTGGAAGCCGCAGCTTGCCGATATTCCGCCGCTCTTAACACTGCCCACAACTTACCCCAGACCGAAAAAGCCGTCACAACAGGGCGATACATGTACGTTTATTATTGATCAACAGCTAACCGAACAGCTCAAACTGCTCAGCCAAAAGAACGGAATGACATTGTTTATGACAGTGATGGCTGCCTGGGCGGTTGTGCTTAACCGGCTTTCCGGCCAGGACAGCGTGGTTATTGGCACTCCCTTTGCCAACAGAAACCGGGCAGAAATAAGAGAAATGGTCGGGTTCTTTGTCAATATGTTGCCGGTAAGGGTTGATATTGATCGTGAACTCTCCATTTGGGAATTGCTAAATCAGGTAAAAAATACGGTTATTAATGTACAAGATAATCAGGATATCCCTTTTGAACGCATCGTTGAGGTGATAAATCCTGAGCGTAGTTTGTCTTATTCACCGATTTTTCAGGTTTTACTGGCCTGGCAGGATTTTTATGAAGGGGAATTGGCGTTTGCAGGTATTGAGGCGGCTCCGGTTAACTATGCGGCTAATAAGGTAAAGTTTGATCTTGAACTTTTTATGCACCAGCGTGGTGGCGAAATTGTTGGCGGCATAAATTACGCTACGGAACTGTTTGACAAACAGACCATTGAGCGTCATTTAAGCTATTACCTCATTGTGTTACGTGCGATGGTAGGCAATGTGGCACAACGTGTCAGAAACATAGATATTCTTCCTGAAAGCGAACGTAGTTTGCAATTAAATCAATGGAATAAGATTTCAATTGATGGGCAGGTTGACTATTGTCTTCACCAGTTAGTTGAGCAGCAGGTTGCCAATACACCCGAGGCTGTAGCATTAGTCTTTCAGGATAAGACGCTAAGTTACGATGAATTGAATCGCCAGGCTAATCAATTGGCTCATTGTCTGATTGCGGAGGGGGTGAAGCCGGATGACCGGGTAGCCATTTGTGTTGACCGAAGCTTGCAGATGATTATTGGGTTATTGGCTATCCTAAAAGCCGGAGCCAGCTATGTCTCACTCGATCCGGTTTATCCTAAAGAACGGCTCCAATATATTTTACAGGATGCGGCTCCTATTCTAGTGTTACAGGATAATGCTGGTGCAGAAGCGTTGCAGGGGGTGCTAAGTGATAAGCAGAAGGGCATCCATTTTAGTCAGGTTCAAGACAAAGATTTGTCGGAAGAGAATCCTAACGTCTCGGCCTTGAAACCGCATAACCTGGCTTATGTTATCTATACTTCTGGCTCAACCGGGCATCCTAAAGGCGTGATGGTTGAACATCGTCAGGTTACACGACTTCTAACTACCACTGAAAGGCTGTTTTCTTTCAAACCGGATGATGTGTGGTGTCTCGCGCACTCATTTTCTTTTGATTTCTCGGTATGGGAAATATTCGGAGCACTTTATTTTGCTGGGCGTCTGGTGATTATTCCTTCGGATAAAATCAGATCGATTGATGATTTTTATCATATTGTTACTAAGGAAAAAGTTACTGTTTTAAATCAAACACCAAGTGCCTTTAATAGTTTTATCGAGGTTTATCAAAGTGCACAAAGTTGCCTGAGGTACATTATTTTTGGTGGCGAAGCGTTGATGAAAACAACGTTGGAGAAATTTAGGGCGAAAGAGCGTAATCACAATATCAAGCTGATTAACATGTATGGTATTACTGAAATTACCGTTCATGCGACGTTTAGAGAGGTCAATGAAGAAGATATTGATAACAGAGTCTTAATTGGTCATCCACTACCTGACCTTTCAATTTATATTGTAAACGAGCAACTTCATTTACTGCCAGCGGGGGCAGTAGGTGAAATGTACGTTGGAGGAGCAGGGGTTACCCGGGGTTATCTCAACCGGTCTGAACTGACCGCACAACGTTTTATTACTGATCCATTTAATCCTGCATCAGATTCGAGGATGTACCGCACGGGTGACTTAGCGCGTTATGATCATGAAGGGAATATTGAATATATTGGTCGTAACGATCATCAGGTGAAAATTCGCGGTTTTCGTATTGAACTGGGTGAAATAGAGGCTTGCCTTGAAACCCATCCACGAGTACGGGAAGCTGTGGTGCTTGCCAGAGAAGGTAACGGTGGCGATAAACGATTGGTCGCGTATGTTGTCCTTTCTTCCTTGCAGGTTAACGGGCAGATGTCGGCAACGCTGCGTCAGCATCTCTTGTCCAGTTTGCCTGAATATATGGTTCCTGCGGCTTTTGTTGTATTGGAGCACTTTCCGTTAACAACGAATGGTAAGCTTGATCGCTGGGCCTTGCCGGAACCCGATGAATCGGCTTATCAGCGACAGGTTTATGAAGCTCCCCGGGGTGAAATCGAACAGTTATTAGCACAATGCTGGTGTGAGCTGTTAGGTGTAGAAAAAGTTGGCCGTAATGATAACTTCTTCACGCTGGGAGGGCACTCTCTGTTGGTTGTTCAATTAATGGGGTTACTGAGAAAACAGCGTCATACAATACAGGCAGGCGCATTGTTTTCAACACCTGTATTTCATGAACAAGCCGCATTGCTTAAAGAAGCAAATGATGTTTCGGTTATTCCATTAAATCAAATAACGCCTGATACGGATTCTATTACGCCTGAAATGCTACCTTTGGCAGAGATGACACAGGTTGATATTGATACATTGATTAGCCAGGTTCCCGGTGGGATTCAAAATATTCAGGATATTTATGGACTGTCGCCATTACAGGATGGCATTTTCTTTCATCACCTTCTGGCAAAAGACGGTGATCCCTATCAGGTGATGTCTCAACTCGCTTTTAAAAATCGAGCTTGTCTTGATGCTTATATTAATGCTTTGCAGCAAGTCATTCATCGCCATGATATTTTGCGTACCGCTTTTTTCAGCGAACCACTTTCTTGTGGGCCGGTACAAGTCGTGCTGAGAAATGCCCGATTACAAGTCAAAGAAGTGAGTTTATCGACAGTTTCATCAGATTCATTTATTAGCCAGCTGGTGGCCAGCCATACCATTACGGGTCACCGTATGGCGCTTAATGAAGCACCTTTATTGCATTTATTGATAGCAAAAGGGCAGGAGAGTGAACGCTGGCTGGCGTTACAGGTTATGCACCACCTTATCGGCGATCATACGACGCTTGAAATCATGCATCGTGAGATAGAGCACATTCTGTCTGGACAGACGTCCCTATTGCCACTGACAGTTCCTTATCGGAACCTGATCGCATATGCAAACCAAGTCAATAGGGATAAAGCCTACGAGCCTTATTTCCAACGTATGCTGGCTGATATAGATGAGCCTACAGCGCCATTTGGTCTCTATGATGTGATGCAGGATGGTAGCCGGGTAGATGAATGCCATATTGAACTACCGGCAGAACTTAATGTTGCATTGCGTGAATTGGCGCGACGCCACGGTGTCACCCTTGCCAGCCTGGCCCATTTAGGATGGGGAATGGTGTTAGCCAAAAGTACCGGACGAGAGCAGGTCGTGACGGGAACGGTGCTGTTTGGTCGTTTAGGGGGAGAAACCGGCGTTGAGCAAGGAGTGGGGCTGTTTATTAATACATTACCACTGAGGCTGGATATTGATGAACGTAGTGTGGTGGATGTGTTGGAAGAAACGCATCAACGTTTATCTGATCTGCTGTCCTATGAGCAGACACCTTTGGTTGCCGCACAGCGTTGTAGCGGTGTGATAGCGCCGGCACCGTTGTTTACTGCTTTGTTTAATTATCGTCATAATGAGCAAGACATCTCGGAGTATCGTAAAAGTTATGAACAGTACGGTATCGAGATGTTGGATGGTGAAGAGCAAAGCAACTATCCGGTAAGTATCTCGGTAGAGGATTGTGGTACTCAACTGGGATTAACGGCTCAAGTTGTCTCCCCTTTATCTGCTTCTCGGTTGTGTGGCTATTTGCAACAGGCTTTAATACAGCTGGCTTGGGCATTGAATGAACAGCCGGATCTGCCTGTCTGCCAGTTGGATGTTCTGCCTGCGGCAGAACGTTCGTTGCTGTTAGATACTTGGAACTCAGTCCGGATAGATGACAAAACGGCACAGTGTATTCACCATCAGTTTGAGTTTCAGGCGGTTGTGACACCAGACGCAATCGTATTAGAATTTAATGGGTTAAAGATAAGCTACGCAGAGCTAAATAGTCAGGCAAACAAGCTGGCTCATCGGTTGCTGGCAGAAGGCGTTAAGCCTGATAGCCGGGTAGTGATCTGCGTAGCTAAAAGCCCTGAGATGGTGATGGGTATGCTGGCGGTTTTAAAAGCTGGTGGCGCTTATGTTCCTATTGATCCCGATTATCCTCAGGCCCGGCTGGCGTATATTTTGCAAGATGCTGCGCCTGTATTGGTGCTTCACGACCAGGCAGGTGAAAAAGCGTTGTCGGCACTGAACAGTGAATTTACCCTGTTGGATCTTAACCAACCATTAGACGTCAGTTTGTCAAAAAGTAATCCTGATATTCGAAATCTGACAACAGAAAATCTGGCTTATATCATCTACACCTCGGGTTCAACAGGACAACCGAAAGGCGTCATGGTTGATCATCAGGCCATTTATCAAAGATGGTTAGGGTTTAACGAACTGTATAAGGTGACACCGCAGGATAGGGTACTGCAATTTTCCTCTTTCTCTTTCGATGCTTCGGTAGAGGAATTTTTCTCGTCGCTATGCAATGGTGCAACATTAGTGATTCGCGATAATCACTGGTTATCATCTATTCAGGAATTTATCTTGCAGGTGAAGAAAAACTGTATCACGGTGATCTCTTTACCCACATTATTCTGGGCTGAACTGGCTGCCAGAGACAAAGCGCTACCGCTGTCTGAGGATCTCCGATTGATTATCATTGGTGGAGAAGCGGTGAAGAAGAGTTCAATACAAGCGTGGTTTTCACATGAAACTCACCGACCTTGTTTATTAAATACATATGGGCCAACTGAAAATACGGTTATTGCAACCTGTCAGGAAATCGCTTCAGCCGATCATGTATGTTCAATAGGTAAACCTGTTATGAATACAGCTATTTATCTTCTGGATCAATATGGTCAACCTGCGCCATTAGGCAGTATTGGCGAAATTTATATTGGTGGAGTGGGGGTTGCATGTGGCTATCTCAATTTGCCAGAACTGAGTGCGGAGCGCTTTGTCGGTGATCCTTTTGCCCGGCGGGCTGGTGCTCGCATGTATCGAACCGGAGATATGGCTCGTTATGACAATCAGGGGAATATTGAATATCTTGGTCGCAATGATCATCAGGTTAAGATTCGGGGTTATCGCATTGAGCTTAGCGAAATTGAAGAAAGACTGGAGAATCATCCCATTGTCAATAAATCGGTAGTACGGGCTCGTGATACTGCGGGAGGCAGTAAACAACTCGTTGCTTATTTAACGGTATTTGAAAAGGGAGAGCATCACCATCTTATTGAACAATTACGTGAATACTTATCGAATGATTTACCGGATTATATGATCCCTGCGGACTTTTTAATTCTGGATAATATGCCGATGAATACCAGTGGTAAAATAGACTATAAATCTTTACCACTAGCTAAAATACCCCAACAAAGCACTGATGATTTTTCCCCTCCGGCTAATATGGTGCAAAAAGTCATTGCTGAAATATGGATGAAAGTTCTTGGAGTTTCACGAATAGACCAGAATGACAATTTCTTTAATATCGGTGGCGATTCAATTTTAAGTATTAGAATGAATGGTATAGTTAAGAACGTGTTTAATATTGATGTTGAATATTCCAGGGTTTTTCTAAATCCCACATTAAAGCAGTTTTCTTCTTTTGTTTCTATGAAGATAGGAATGGACGCATGATTATTTTTTATTGATTTTTTCGCCTAAAAAAAGTTATATTTTAATATTGTCGATAGTCATAAATAGTTAATTATATTAATGACTGACTATGGCGATTTTATAATAATGGATAGGTAATGCCTTACCCCAACTATAATAGTTGGGGTAAGGCAAGTATTTTTTCTAATGAGTGGATGTATGCCCTAAGTTTCATAAAGTAATAAACGGACTTGTTCGATTTTATTTATCTACGTGAATAGACCGATTGAAGTAACAATTTGAATTTATTGCTGATTTTTAAAGTCAGGTTTGCCATTTTTAGCTCGCCATTCTTTTACAACTTTAAGTACACCTTCCGGACTATCTTCAGTACCATCTTCTGGATAATACAGCAAATTTGTACCACTAGGATATTCTGAAACTTTCACAATGTTGTTTACGATTGAATCGTGTTCTACCTCCGAAGAGTATTTCCCCTCGAAAATCATGTTAATTAATTCCAAAAATTCAGCTTCGGTATATTCTTCTATCTTACTTTTCAGATCCATACTATTTCCCCTCTTTATTCGAATGAATTTCAATATGTCGTTTTGGTGTTATTATTCTCAGATTATCAAGTTCATACATGGAACTTTAAATTCTTGTTCGTTGGGTGTCCATAAAATCGTTGGCCGGTTTTCTCCCGGCTGCCAAAATTCATAATGACCTGTGGCAGAGTTCAGCGTCATCATCCTGACCGGAACCTGATCAAACCCACCATCTGGACTGGTATGCTGCTTAAAATAGCTTTTATCATATTGATTTTTAATAACTTAATTCATATACTAGATTTAGTGACTGAAAATTCCTAAATTATTCACTGTTTTATATGTAACAGGTTAAATTTAAAGTAAAAATTAATGCCTTTAGCAAAAAGTGCGATTTTTAATCATAATTAGTTTTTTTTAAGTGTGAAACTCGAAATCTATATGATGACTCATCTGGCCGCCGTCTGGCGGCCTCCTGATCTGAAAGTCAGGACTTTTTTAAATCAAATTAACGTTGGCTTTTCTCTTCCAACATAAACATCCCAAATGGATGAATTTCCAGATAATAATTATCGCCAATATTGGGTTGTAATTGAGTGGCATTAATCTGTAGCAGCAGAGTTTGATCTTGCCAGTTTACCGTGACTTCATATTGTGGACCCATATAAGCCACATGGCTGATGGTACAACGCTGGCTCGCATTTCCGTGACGGCTCAGGGTAATGGCTTCCGGCCTGACACCTACCGTTACCGATTGACGGTGGGTGGTAAAATTTTCTGGCCGTGGCAGGCGATAGTGGAAAATTTCCACATAATCAGAACCCAGAGTAGCAGGGAAGATATTGGCATCTCCCATAAAGCTCGCCATAAACTCAGATGCAGGTTGGCGATAGAGTGTTTGTGGCGTGCCAATTTGCATGATTTTGCCTTTATTCATCACCAGCACAGTATCGGAAACCGCAAACGCCTCACTCTGATCATGAGTGACATATAACGAGGTGATATTGAATTGTTGCTGCAATTCGCGGATCTTTTCGCGCATGCTGCGGCGTAGGTTAGCATCAAGGTTACTGAGCGGTTCATCAAAAAGCAGGACTTTTGGCTTAAGGATCAGAGCGCGGGCGAGTGCAACACGTTGCTGTTGACCACCGGAGATCTGATCTACATAACGATCTTCAAAACCAGCCAAGTCTACCAATTCCAATGCCTCTTTAACCCGCTCGCGTATCTCTGCTTTAGGCTGCCCCAGCATTTTCAGTCCATAACCAATGTTTTCTCCCAGCGACATGTGCGGAAACAGGGCGTAGGACTGAAATACCATACAGATATCCCGCTGCTGAATAGAACGGTCTGTAACATCTTCACCATCAATGAAAATTTTACCTTCGCTGGGTTTTTCCAGCCCGGCAACCAGACGCAATACGGTGGTTTTACCACAGCCGGATGGTCCTAACAGCGTTACCATATGCCCTTGTGGGATAGACAAATCCAGATTATCGATCACGGTGTTGCTACCGAACCGTTTGGTTACATTTTTCAGTTCGACAAAATTTTGTTGTGCCATGTCGTCACTCCGTGATTACTGTGCATTTTTGGCTTTGGAACGGGAAACCCGTGCTTCGCCAATCAGATAGTCAAATAGGAAAATAATGGCCAGCATGACCACAATCAGAATAGAGCCGTAAGCGATAGCGACGCCATATTCACCATCTTCCACCCGGTTCAGGATATAAGCGGTTGCTACGCGGGTTTCTGGTGTGACCAGAAATACAATAGCGCTGACGGTAGTAATGGCGCGAACGAAGCTGTAAATCAGGGCAGACAGGATTGCCGGGCGCAATAATGGCAACAGAATATGGAAGATGGTTCTCATCGATCCGGCGCGCAGGCTTAACGAAGCTTCATCCAGTGATTTATCAATCTGCCCAAGGCCGGCAATTCCTGCGCGGATACCTACCGGTACGTTTCGCATAGTCATAGAGATAATGACGATAGCCGCAGTGCCGGTGAGGTAAAAAGGTGAATCATTGAAGGCCAGAATGTAGGAAACCCCGGCAACGGTACCCGGTACGGCAAAGCACAGCATGGTGGTGAATTCGATCGTTTTCTTACCCCGGAATTCTTGACGTACAACGATATAAGCGATGAGCAGGCCAAGGATAGCGGTGATAGGGGCGGCGATACCGGCGTAGAGCAGGGTATCCAGTAATGAAGGCCATGCGCCATCATGCATCCCCTGACCAAACAGCTTGATAAAGTTGTCCAGTGTCAGTGTGTAATCCACTCCCCAGTTTACGGTGAAACTGCCGTAGAAAATGCTGCCGTACAACAGAACATTGAACACAACCCAGATAAACAAAATGGCACAGACACCCCAAACCAGCGAAGTCGGCAGCGGCTGTACATCACCACGATAGGATTTACCGGAAACCGTGACATAGGAGCGCTTACCAATCCACATATACTGAACGCAGAATATCAGCAGAGAGAAAACCAGAAGCGAAGCGCCCAGCGTACTGGCTGCCTGATAATCAAGTTGGGAACCGGTGATATAAAAATAAATCTGGGTCGCCAGTACATCAAAGCTACCACCCAGTACCAGTGGGTTACTGAAATCTGCCAGCGATTGAACAATCACGATCAGGAAAGCGTTTGCCAGTGCAGGTTTCAACAGCGGAATAAAAACATGGAAGAAAGTTTGATAGCGATTGGCGCGCAGAGTATAGGCAGCTTCTTCCAGTGAAGGATGGATAGTTTTAATGGCACCGTCAAGGATCATAAACGCCATTGGTGTAAAGGCCAGTACCTGAGCCAGCCAGATACCGGTAAAGCCATACAGCCAGTTGGTATTGGTGAGGCCAAGCCAGGTTGCCATAAACTCAGTGATATAACCGGAACGGCCCATCATTAGCGTAACACCCAAACCGACAACAAACGGGGGTGTGACGATGGGCAAGATAGAGAATACCCGGCCAATAATGGCAGAGCGGCGTGCGATTCTGGCGGTATAAATTGCCAGAGCCAGCCCGAAGAAGGTACAGCCTACACCCACTGCCAGCGAAAGCAGAATGGAGTTAGTGATAACCTGGATAATATGTGCCTGTCCCAAGATCGAGATAAAGGCAAATGGAGCAAATTGACCGGCATCATCCGTAAACATCGGTATAAAGATGGCTATACTCGGATAAAGGATAAATGCCCCGATCAGGGCAATAACCGCAACCAGTGAGCCGATAACAAAACGATCACCACCCAGCCATTCAAGGCGGGTCAGGGCGAGGGTAATAATTGCGCTCAGTGAGATAAACAGAATAATCGTCGAGTAGCCTAGTCCACGACCAATCATGGCCGCACTGATAATGACAAACAAGGCGCATAATAAGGCGTAACCCGCATCAAAATAGTGCCGGTTACGCTGATTGCGGTTTGCTGGTGTGAGTGGGCGCAGTAACAGCGCCGATGGCAGCAGGAACCACAGTAAGCTGATGTTTAATCCGTTCCAGCCATAGGCGGTGAAAATTTCATCTTGAGTGGAGTCGAAAAGACCATAGTCCAGGCTCCAGGATGGTAAAAGGGCGAAAGCCAGCCACGTCAGGGCAATCCACCAAAACACCGCATCCCGCTTTTGTCTGGTAGGCAAAGTCAGAGTGTAAGACATAATTTCCCTCTTTTATTATTATCGTGGGGTAACAACAGTAAGAATCTATCCTTGAGGCGTTATTAATATGGGAAAACAAGATAGCCCGATGGATAGTTTCTAAGGGCGGTGTTATCCGCCCTGGATAGACTTTATTTAGCCATCTTCACATCTGTCACCCATTCGGTAATGAGTGCTTTACGCATATCATTGGCGCCAAATTTATCCATGTCGTAATTGATCAGTTTCAGATCGGACAATTTAAGTGCCAGAGGAGACGCTTTTGCCGTGGTGTTGGTCAGGATCTGATAGGCTTTACCTTTCTTCCAGCTCAGTTCTTGTGCTTCTTTGGACAGCGCCCAGTCAATAAACAGTTTAGCGTTGTCCATATTGCGGGCATTTTTGATGATACTCACACCGCCGATTTCATAACCGGTGCTTTCACATGGTGCGATAAGTTTCAATGGTGCGCCGTTTTCCACTTCCAGAGAGTAATCATGCAAGAAACCGATGCCGATGGCGGATTCACCACGGGCGGCGTTACGTGCTGGTGCGACACCGGATTTGGTGTACTGGGAAATGTTGGCGTTCAGCTTTTTCAGGTAATCAAATGCCTGATCTTTGCCCCATAACTGAACAAAAGTTGCCAGTGCGGTGTAAGCGGTGCCTGAACTTTGAGGATCAGCGATCTGGATTTCACCTTTATAAATCGGTTTGGTCAGATCTTTCCAGCAGGTTGGAACAGGGATCTTTTTCTCTTTCAGACGTTCGGTATTGACGCCATAGCCAAGAATTCCGACGTAAACCGCAGAGGTGTAGTTGCCCTTGCGTTTGGCCGGATCACGGAACTGCGGCATGATTTGCGCCAGATTAGGGGATTTATAGGGGGCCAGCAGATCCATCTCACCCGCCTGAGAGTGTGGATCCAGCGTGCCGCCGTACCAGACGTCAGCTTGTGGATTGCGTTTTTCCGCTTCAATTTTTGCCAGAGTACTGCCTGAACCGTTACGGACAAAGGTGGTTTTCACATTATATTTTTCACCGAATGCTCTGGTTTCGGCTTCACACAAGGCGTTAGTCGCACTGCAATAAACGATCAAGCGGCCGGCGGCCTGAGCACTGTGGGTAAATGCAGCAACGACCAGACCTGCTGCGATAAGTGTAGAGAGAGGTTTCAGTTTCATTATTTTGTCCTTTGTATTCAGAACGTCTTATCATTGGAAAGTAGCGATGCTACCCCTGCCATATGTTCCCTTTTACTGACGTCTGCCATTAACAGTGGCATCAACAGCAAACCCATCATGGCGGCTGCGATGGTGAGCAGGGCAAACATCCCTGGCCAGCCATAGTGTGCAACAACCTGACTTAGCGGCCAGCCTGCCATTGCAGCGCCCAGGTAGGCGTACAACCCCAGATAACCAGTGACCGTTCCGGCGGCTTGTTTATGGCAATATTCTGTTGCCGCCAGCCCAATCAGCATTTGCGGGCCAAATACAAAAAAACCGATACTGAAAAAACAGACGGCCAACAACGCATAGTGATGAATAGGCATTAGCCACAATGCGGTGACAGAGATAAACAACCCCAGTGCAAACAGTAAAATCATCGGGGCGCGTTGACCGCGGAACAGTAAATCAGATCCCCAGCCGGAAAAAAGTGCGCCTGTTAAACCGCCCAGCTCAAACAGCGAGAGTGTTGCGTTAGCACTGAGCAGATTGGCACCATGTGTTTCTGACAGCCACAGATTTCCCCAGTCATTAATCGCCATTCTAATGAGGTAGACCAGAATGTAGGAAAGTCCTAATAACCAGATAGTTCTGTTAATCAGAATTGAGTCCCGCAGTATCTGCATCATCGGCATCGGGGGCGATAACTGTTCGTGCCGAAGCTCCAATGGATCCTGTCGCCAGTGCCCTACGCTGGGTAAACTTTGCTTTTGCGGTATGTCACATAACTGATGGCAGAGCCAAATACCCAGTAAAATGCCAATAATTCCCGGCATCATCAGCGCTGCTTGCCAGCCGTAAGTCGTCGCCAGAAAAGCTGACAGTATCGGGATAGTGACACCGACAACATTGATGGAGATATTCCAGCATCCCCACCAGAAACCCCGTTCATTGCGGGAGTACCAGTGTGTCAGTAGCCTGGCGCAGGGCGGCCATCCCCAACCCTGAAAGAAACCGTTCAGTGTCCAGATAATCAGTAGTGCAGGAAATGATGAACAAAAAGCGAAAATAATGTTCAGCACGCCCGTCATCACTAATCCGGCACCCATAAACCCGCGATAGCCGGTGCGATCATGGAATACACCGGAGACAAATTTTGAGCCGCCATAAGCCAAATAAAACAGACTGGTTATCCAGCCGATATCCCCTTTATCCAGCCCCAGTTCCAACTGCATGACTGGCATAACAAAGTTGAAGCTTTTTCGTGTTAGATAAAATGCGGCATAGCCAATAATCATGGAAATCAGCAAACGGCTGCGCCAGTAGCGATAACGTTGTGAAACTTGTTCCTGGCTGGTGGTTTGCATATGCGGCTCCTCCATGAAAAGGGAATGTAAATAAACATTAATGAAAATGGATGGGATAAGGTTTTAGGTAACTAGGAGTAATTCTTAGTTATGCTTGATTTTCATCAGAATTTGTGGGCAGGTTAACAATTATGCGAGTGCCGTTATCGTTATTTAGTTGCCAGTCTCCCCCTAACGCCCGGATGCGCTCTTCAATCCCCTGGAGGCCAAATCCGCCTTTCCTTTTATCTTCAGTGATACCGATGCCGTTATCACTGATTCTGAGTTCGATCACATCCCTGCGTTGCCGCAGCGTGATATCGATGCGGGTTGCTTTGGCATGTTTGCTGATATTGTTCAGTAACTCCTGAACCAAGCGGTAAAGGGTAAAAACCACCGTTTCATTGGCTGGATTTTGGGGAAGCTGATAATTCAACTGGCAATCAATCCCCTGCTGCTGAAAAGCAAACTCATTGATTAAATGGTGGAGCGCTTTTTCTAAAGACATCTCTTCCAGCACCGGTGGTCGCAATTGGCGCAATAATTGACGGGTGGATTGATGGATTTGTTGGGCAAGATGATTGATTTGCTCTGCGATCATTGCTATTGCCGGGGTGGTGGCAGTGCGTTTTACCAGTGTCGCCTGAATTTGGATAGCAGTAATATTCTGACCAATTTCGTCATGTAACTCGCGGGCAATACTTTTGCAAATATCTTCTTCTGTGTGAACCAGTTTCTGCATCAGAATATGGCGGGCGGTTAACTCCTTCTCCAATAATTCACGGTAGCGTTGCAGGTTTTCAGCGAGTTGTTGTTGACGGCTGATGGCTATTCCCAGCCCTATTCCTAATAGCGCCTGAATGGTCAGGAACATCTCCAATTCGCGTAAGTCGTTAAAAGCGCCACTGAATTGCCGGGCTGACGTTATCATCAGGCTGCCCAGTAAAGCCGCCAAGACGCCACCTTGCCAGCCATAACGATAGGCCATAAATACATTGGGAATAAATACCAAAATCACCAAAAGCCTCTCAATTTCTGGTGACATAAAGATCTGAGCGCTCAACCCCAGTAAACAGAACAGACAGCACCACATCAGCAGTGAAGTACGTAACTGTGGATCCGGATGGTCAGGTTCCAGCATATTTCTCAGATGTTGCTGACGCAGATATTCATAGATCAGATAAACAAAAGGCGACAGTAAAACACCGCCGGTCAAAGAGGTAAGAAACAGATGATTGGCACTGGCAGTCAGAGAAAATCCCAGACAGACAGCCTGTAACACACTATTGGCGGCTACGGCTGCCAGCAAAATAGAGAGCCGTTGCCAATACAAGGTATAGCGCCACCAGATCCGCTGTACCATAAAGGTAGGTATCAGGCTGATAAATGGCGATAGCAGAATAATATTGTTAGTCATAAGCTGCTCGCTATCGAGCCATAGCAAGATAATAACCTCGGTTGCTAACAGGGTTGGCAGGTAGCGACGTCCCAGTAGAACAAACAGCGCCAGCCGTAACCCTTGTGGCAGCAGCAATGTGGCTTGTTGCCCATTGTTATTCAGGTAGAAGCTGATGGTCCACAGAGCAAGCCAGCTCAACGAATAAAAAATCAGCAGGAATAGTGATAACAGGCCAAATCGTGATCCTCCGTTCATACGTTACCTGTCAGAATCTGATGTTGCAGGGCATAATGAACCAGCTCAATCGTACTCTCGCACTGCAATTTGCCAAGAATATTGGCACGATGAACATGAACAGTTTTATGGCTGAGATTAAGTTGTTCTGCGATAGCTTTAACCGTGATGCCATTGATGAGCAGATCAAATATCTCCCGTTCTCTGGGCGTCAGGGCTTGCAGTGCTTTAACTTCTTGTGGTACCTGACGCAGGGCTTTCAGAGCATCAGCACACAGATAACAACCGCCTTTATGTACGGAACGCACAGCCTGTACCAACTCTTCAGGGCCACATCGTTTGGTGAGATAACCGCAGGCTCCGGCATCCAACGCGCTTTGTACAAATGCGGTGGTGTCATAAATGCTGAGAATAATGGTGCGAAAATCAGGCCGTTTTTGCCGTAACCGGGTGAGCAGGTGCAAACCGCTCTCATCCGGCATAGCGATGTCCATCACCGCCACATCAATCGGGTTTCTGAGTAAATCCAGCCAGGCTTCGCTGGCACTGGCGTATTGCCCGGCAATTTCAAGATCATGTTCAAGCGTTAGTAATTGGGCAAAGCCGGAACGGACGACTACATGGTCGTCAATAAGTGCAACTTTAATCATAGCTTTTGTTAAGAAGTCATTATAAATACAATAAGTTCCATGATGTGCAGGAAAGGCAGGTTGTGCAAATTAATCAACTAAATCTGCAAGAAAGCTAACAGATTTAGCAAATTGTAGGGTGATAATTAAGTAGATAAGTGGAAGGGATTTCGGTGAAAGTGTGAATATGTTCCGGTTTTGGCGTCAGCTTACCTTTTTCAATTTTCACCATTTTCTCTGCACTGACTAACCAGTGCGAGATCTCACCTTTTTAGCATGGGCAGGCTTTAAACTGTTATTAAAAGTCATGTTTTTAACTTATGGTTTTAATCGGTATAAAGTTTTAACCGTTGTTTTTACCCCTTTTAACGCCTGCTTTTTTGTTAAGTTTAATCATCATCGGTATTGTGTTTTACGTTTAATCAATGTTAATCATACTCGCTTTTTATCTTCATAAACCAGCCAGTAAATGGCTTGATATATAAAAACACCCCTTTATTTTTTTTCGGATAATTAACGCCTTTTTCAGGGATTAAATCCTGATAAACTAACTGTTTTATCCCTTTTTTATTGCGTTAAATCCGTCCTTGATATAAAAGCTTTAATGCTTGTGTATTCACGTTTTTAAATGATTATGGCAGGTTAGGTAAATGTAAAATAAATGGAATATAGAATAGCTGATAAATGAATTAAACATGGCAGGGTAAACGAAATGGGATCGTGATACCATTCATTTGATTGTTTAAAGCACAGTTTTAAATAAAAATTTTTTTATTTTTTTTAAAATAGATTTATTTTACATTGGTTTAATGGTTTTTTATTGTTTTCATTAAAATGGCTATTTTAACGTAATAAATAGCATGTGCATTTAGTCAATATCATTTTAAAAAAATTGAGCTTGTCAAAATAAAATCGTTTATTTATTAAAACAGGATAGTCATATTATTTTAGATTTTAACTTAACTCCATTCACCCATAGCTATTTAAATGATGTTTAAATAAATCGGTTAATTCATTTAATAACGCATTATTACATCAACAATATTGAAAAGTCTGGCTAGTTCATTTGCCAGAAAGGTTATAATGATTAAACGGGTATTTAAGCGTTAAATCACATTAATGGTATAAAAAGAGGCATGATTTAAATCAAACTGTAGAAAAGCAATGCTATTGGATGGGGTAAAATAGTATAAAACAAGTTTAAATAAGCGTATTTGATGTATCATGATGTTGAATAGCAAATACCATATAATAATGCTAAAAGTAATCCAGTTCGTATTTGGTTAAATGATTTATTTGCGGCTTTTGTTATTCTGTTTTTTATAAACGATTATTTAACTGGCTGATAAAAAAGTTTAATCTCCAGTTGAAAGCGTTATTAAAATCGGTTGATATTTTAAATATATTATCTTGTTAACCTATTTTATATTTTTATTTGCCTTTTTTACGGGGTATATAAGTTTTAATAAAGCCAA
>NZ_JBHFKW010000050.1:0-29513 GCF_042879395.1 Photorhabdus sp. RM322S | reverse complement strand
GGCGTTACCTTGCAGGGATGTATTATGTCTACATTTTACTCAATTTGGTGGCTATGAAAAGTTTTTAGAGGTTCCCTTAAGGATATCCGTCTTTCCTGATTGTTAATTCAGTGACGATGATTACCAATAACAGAAAGTGAATAACTATGCATAAAACTATATTGCAGGATGTGAAGCTATACATGGCCTTCGACAGCGAAGACCATTACGTCATGGCGAACAAGGCCGAAGCCTCCGGTAACAGCCAATGGTTCTGTACCGACTGCCATTGCCCTTTGAAGCTACGCAATGATACGGCAGGTGAAGAAACTTGATTTGAACACGCTCCCGATGATGAAACAAAGAAAGCACAGGTAACGGGATGCAGTCATCTGTTGTCCGAAATCAGAAAGCGGGTCTTCATGATGGAGTAATTATAAGTAAAAGAAGCTATGTCATGAAAATTGTTGTAATTTCCCACTATCGCAATGACAAAATCCGTTTTTTGTTTGACAAAAACTCCGTTTTGAGTGACATTATTGTCATGAAACATGACAAATTTGGATTTTTATTTGTCAGCTAACCCTAGAGGTAAAAATGAACATTAACAACGAGGACATTGTGGCCCTCATTGAAGCATCATTGGATGCTAACTACAGCGAAGTCAGAAGCGTAAGCAATCGAATTGCAAAATCGATCAGCGAGTATGACTTGGATATGGCTAAAAAAATCAAGTCTATACTTCGTAGAAAAGGAGTACCTTTACGTAGCTCTGGCTATATAGAAAGTATACCTGTGGATCCAAAATCAAGAATGCCTCTTGTGGAAGAGGTTCAGTGGCCTGTGTCACCATTGTTTCTTGATAAAAACGAACAGGATGTTTTTAGTGCATTTATTGAAAGTGTAAAACATCAACATAAATTAATTGAGAATGGTTTATCGAGCCGTTTAAGTTTACTTTTGTCAGGGCCGCCTGGAACGGGAAAAACTTTAGTTGCTGGTCATATTGCTGCACAATTAAATAAGCCTCTATATGTCATTAGGTTGGACTCTGTAATTTCATCATTACTAGGTGATACGGCGAAAAACTTAAGACAAATTTTTGATTTCGTGCCATCTAAGAATGGTGTTTTATTTTTAGATGAAGTTGATGCTGTAGCAAAGCTTCGTGATGACACACATGAAGTCGGGGAGTTAAAACGGGTTGTTAATACTTTAATCCAAGGATTGGATTCATTGGACGATAATGCGGTAGTAATAGCAGCTACAAATCATTCTGGTTTATTGGATCCTGCAATTTGGCGAAGGTTCCCATTCAAGATAAAGTTTGGCATGCCTAATTTAGATGTACGTAGTGTTCTGTGGGATCATTTTTTATTCCAAGATAAAGGTGATCCTAGTACTAATAAAGTACTTGCATCTATATCAGAAGGACTTAGTGGAGCAGACATAGAAAACATAAGTTTAGCCGCTAGAAGAAAAAGTGTACTCGGCAATACGGAAGTTAATATACCATCAGTAATTCAAGCTGTGATGGAGAGTGATAATGATAACACAGCACTTCCCACTATTAGTGGGCTCAGTGTTGTGCAAAAAAAACGTATGGTAGAAATTCTTCACCATACCCATAATTTTAGCCAAGCTGACATAGCAAGATTCTTGAATGTGAGTAGGCAAACTGTATCCAGTTACCTCAAGGAATAAGTTACTATGGCTGACAATTCACGGACACCATTATTAAACCCTATTATTTCATTGCTAAAAGAGCCAGTTCCATCAACGGTTACTGGAGGTGGGAAAAATAGAGCAAGCATTGTTCGCTTTCGACTTGCACAGCAGAGGAAAAAACTAGTAAACGATCTTGCTAGTATAAAGAAAGATTCTCGTCTAATTGTTAGCCATGCAGGGAAAGCACACTTTGTTGTTAGAATGTTTGATGATTCCAATGCCCCATCTTGGACACCTGATGACCTTTTTAGCGCAGGTACTTTGAGTCGCATTGTTGCACCATCATATGATGGATATTTGGTGGAAATGCCACTGTCGTCAATAGATAGTTTGATGGCTAAAATCTCTAAGGCAAAGACAATCGGTGAAGAAGTTGATATTTCTAGGGTTGAGTCAGTTAGCGTATTTGATAAAGAAGATACATTAAGAAAAAAAGCGATAAATGAGCTATTTAACGATGGGGAAGGGAATAATAGTCGCCAGTTTAATTTATGGTTATTACCTTTTTATGATATAAAATCAAGGGAGTCGGTGATTAACTCTTTACTGTCTTTATATGGCGATGGAGTTATGAAGTCAGGTTTTTCTGAGTTTGATATAAAAAAAGGAAATGATGATGCTATAACAATTGCAAGTAGTGGTAAAACACTTAGCCCTTCACTACTAAATGCGATAAAAAAATATAAGCGAGAAGGTCATGCTTCATTTTCTATTATTGTAGAAAATGAGTTGGATATGATCAAGGTTATAAGTTCTGGTGCGGTCTATCGAGTCGAACCTATATCACATGTAAGAGCGAACGAAACTCCCCCAGGGAATGGTGTGGAACCAACACCACAAAGCTTAAAAAATAAGGATCTACCTACAGTTGTAATTGTTGACGGTGGGTGTTCTGCAACTTCTTATCTACCTTTGAATATACTATCGGTTAAACCGTTAGTATCTGATTGTGATGCTGATATGGCTCATGGAAACCAAGTTACTTCATTGGTTTGTCATGGGTATGCTTGGAATAATAACTTATCATTGCCTGAAGTTGAATGTAATTTTATTAGCGTACAAGCAATTAATAAGGTTGGAGTAGTAAGACAACCTACTACAGATCAATTCATAAACTATTTAAGAGGAGTTGCAGAAGAAACTAAAGGTGCTTCAAATGTATGGAATTTGTCCTTTAATGAGTCGCAGCCTACAATGACCAGTAGTGAGATAAGTTATCTTGGCCATGAGATTGGAAAAATAGCACGCGAATATAATATTTTACCTGTAATCTCAATCGGTAATGTATCAGAGAAAAATAGTAGCAGGTTATGTCCTCCAGCAGATTGTGAAGCTGCCTTAACCATAAGCGGTAGGGTTGCTAATGGGCAAGGGAAGCCGCATAGCCTATGCCCTTTAAGCCTTAAAGGGCCCGCTCCTGCTGGAATGAAAAAACCCGAATTATCATGGTTTTCTAATCTGAGGATGATTGGAGGAGTAAGTAAAACTGGCACTAGCTATAGTGCCCCCTTAATATCATCGGTTGCAGCACACACTTTTAAGAATTTGAAGAATCCCACTCCTGACTTAGTTCGTGCGTTACTTATTAACAAGAGTGGAAATTTGGAACATGATACTCATTTAGGTTGGGGAACACCTTGGAATGACGATACCCTTCCTTGGTTATGTCAACCAGGTACGGTAACTTTAACTTGGATATCAAGACTTAAAGCTGGTTATGCTTATTATTGGAATGACATACCACTACCTCCTGAAATGCTGGTAAATGGTTTATTGGCAGGAAATATATCACTCACAGCAATTCTTCGCCCCGTAGTTTCTGAGATGGCAGGAGAAAACTATTTCGCCACGAGGCTGGAATGTGCATTGCAGGCCATCGATAAGAATGATGATAACCTCAAAGTAAAAAACCTTCTCGGAACAATGAAAGAGTCGAAGGAAAAAGAAAACGCTTCCCGAAAAGACTTGGCGAAATGGAGTCCTGTGAGACACCATGCGAAAAAATTTAGTAGAACAAATATCGATAACCACTCTCTTAGGTTGTATGCAAGAATTTATGCAAGAGATCTGTATCAGTTTGATATGGAGTCGCATAGAGAGTTGGATGAACAAGAAGTTTCTTTTGTTTTAACTTTTAGAAGTAATGATGAGAATTCGGGGATCTATAACTCTATGACGCAAAGGCTGGGTGCATATGTGGAGAGTGCTGTGATTAATCAGAGTATTGAAGTTAATCTTTAATATACATCCTATTAATTGAGAAAGTTTTTCATAAAACTTTCTCAATTTAGTGTTTCTCTATATGATTTTTTAACAAAAACCACCAAAACAGGTGGCCGAATCACCTCAACTTTGATAGACATCGAAGGCTTTTGTCGCAGACATTTTAGATGTATTATCTCAGACCTGAGTCAGCAGATGTTTGTTCAAATACATAGCAACTTTTAAGTCAAGTCTGAGAATCAAAAATTTAAATTTCAGAATCAATGAAGATATTCATAAGTTTTGTTAACATAACTCTTATCTCCACTATCAAGTTCAATCTCCACCAAGACTTTACTATAATCAGATTTCTGTACGATAAGAGCAGAATTACCAAATTTATCTTCCGTTACTGCGTAAATAATATTACCATTTTTGACGTAAAATCCTCCAGCCATACCCCCGCTGCGAGTTACATCACCACTCTCTTTTTCTAAAGTAATTTCTGGTTTGCCAATAGGCCCAAAGGTATATCTATAGCCCTCTTCTGTCTGGCATAGTTCTACCGCTTTGGTATGTTTTATGTAGAAGGGGATAGAAGGAATGGGAACATGACGGGTGCATTACTGAGAGAGGGAAAGAGGAAAAAATATCAATATAATCAATCAAATGTATGTTCACAGCTTCTACACACATACCGATCAAACAGTACGCTATCCATAGCCGAACCTGTAACAGCTCCGGCAGTTGCGCCAGCGACAAACCGCCCCAGCACTGCCCCCGTCGCTGTACCCACCACAGGCCACAACTGAACCAATCGCAGCACCAGTTCCCGCACCGCTGAGAGTGCCAGCCACGCCTCCAGCAATACCTCCCGTCTTCCTGCCAATATGTCGTTCACTTACACGATCAGAACCGCATTCCGGGCATACCGTAGTCATTCTATAATTCTCCTGATTTCAGTTCGTTAGAAAGCAAAAAGGCACCCGATCGTTAATGAACGTATGTGCCACGAATAGTATTTTTGTCCACATGAGCAAGCTGCAACTCGATCCACGCAGAGTTAAAGCCTTGCTCATGGAGAATAGTGCTCATGGTGTGACGAAAACCGTGACCAGTAGCCCTTCCTCCATAACCAATGCGCCGGATTAAAACATTTAGCGACATGTCACTGATTGGCTTTACTTTCTCAAGCCTACTAGGAAAAACGTACTGGTAACCGCTCGTCATTGTTTTCAGTTCTTCCAGAATAGCTAGTGACTGCTTTGACAGTGGAACCAAGTGCGGCCGACGCATTTTCATTCGCTCTTCGGGAATACTCCAAAGATTATTTTCAAAGTCGAACTCTGACCATTCTGCTTTACGTAGCTCACCTAGTCGGGTACCTGTCAATATGAGGAGCCTCATCGCCAGCTTAACGAGTACATTCCCGGTGTTCGCCTGTAGCACAGTGAAGAACTCCGGCAACTCTGCTACTTTCAGGTGCGGATAATTCTCTTTTTTATGTGGCATCATAACACTAGCAAGATCAAGTGCGGGATTTGAGAACGCTCGTCCTGTAGCTATTGCATATTTCCAAACCTCACCACAACGCTGCGAACTTTACGTATCTTCTCCGTAGCCCCTCTTTGCTCAAGGCGGGTCAAAACAGACATCAACTCCATAGGCGTAATGGAATCAATTGGACGATGACCGATGTAAGGGAAAACGTCTTTTTCAAAAGTTGCAATCATTTCAGTTCTATAAGATTCAGCCCAGAGATCATAGCGCCGCTGGTACCATTCTTTTGCGATTAATTCAAAAGTATTTCCCAGCCTATCCTGCTGTGCCAGCTTCTTTTCCTTGCGGGTGTCACTAGGGTTGATGCCCGCAGCCAATAGCCCCTGGGCTTCATCACGCTTTTTACGTGCTTCAGATAAGGAAACTTTGGGGTACGTCCCCCAAAGAAAGCATCTTAGCCTTTCCCTCAAAACGGTAACGGAAACGCCATCCTTTTGAACCGTTAGGCTCGATTTACAGAGACAGTCCGTTACCATCAACTTTCGTATACGTTTTCTCAGAAGGCTTCGCGCGGCGTATCTCAAGGTCTGTAAGAGGCATATGTATAGTTTTCTCCTCTGAAATCTCCCTGTGTGTATAGTTTCAGAGTGTATAGGAGAAGCTATACACATTTCTATACGACATAAGGTCTTGGATTTGGGGTAATTCAGGTTGAATTGAATTGACAAGGAAATGCCAAAAAATCCAGCTAAATCATAAGATAGTTGACTTCAGGAGGTTTGAAAATGGAGCGGGCGAAGAGAATCGAACCCTCGTATAGAGCTTGGGAAGCTCTCGTTCTGCCATTGAACTACGCCCGCATTTGGATGTAATACGTTTTATTATAGCGACTCCATAGGTACCAGCAAGTAATTATCTGTTTAAGTTGTCTATATTTCAGGCAGTTGAAAGTAAAAACTCCCTTGGCAGCTATGCCATAGGGAGTTGCGATGTGAAGCTGAATTCTGGCTATTATTTCTGTGGGCGCATTGCCGGGAACAAAATAACGTCACGGATGGTATGGCTGTCAGTAAACAACATTACCATGCGGTCAATACCAATACCTAAACCTGCGGTTGGTGGCATGCCGTGCTCCAGAGCCGTGACATAATCTTCGTCATAAAACATGGCTTCATCATCACCTTCGTCTTTCTGACGAACCTGTTCAGCAAAACGTTCTGCCTGATCTTCAGCGTCATTCAATTCTGAGAAGCCGTTACCAATTTCACGTCCGCCAATAAAGAATTCAAAACGGTCAGTGATAAACGGGTTTTCATCATTACGGCGAGCCAGCGGAGAAACTTCTGCCGGGTATTCAGTGATAAATGTCGGTTGAATCAGGTGGCTTTCAGCGGTTTCTTCGAAGATTTCACACTGAACGCGACCAAGGCCCCAACCTTTCTCCACTGCAATGCCCAGTGATTCAGCAATAGCCACTGCTTCATCCATATCATCCAAATCAGCCATATTGGTTTCAGGACGATATTGGCAAATAGCTTCTTTCATACTCATTTTGGTAAATGGTTTACCGAAATCAAATTCCTGCTCACCATATTTAACCAACGTACTGCCCAAAATATTTTGCGCCAAAGTACGGAACAGCTCTTCGATCAACACGATCAGATCTTGATAATCCGCGTAAGCCATATAGAGTTCCATCATGGTGAACTCAGGGTTATGACGCGGAGAAACGCCTTCGTTACGGAAGTTACGGTTAATTTCAAACACACGATCAAAACCACCCACAACCAGACGTTTCAGGTAAAGTTCCGGCGCAATACGCAGATACATGTCAATATCCAGCGCATTGTGGTGAGTAATAAACGGACGGGCCGACGCACCACCCGGGATCACCTGCATCATCGGTGTTTCCACTTCCATAAAGCTTTTACTGACCATGAAATTACGCAATTCAGACAAAACCTGAGAACGAATCTGGAAGGTTTTGCGTGATTCTTCGTTAGCGATCAGATCCAGATAGCGCTGGCGGTAACGGGTTTCTTGATCAGCCAGACCGTGGAATTTATCCGGCAATGGGCGCAGCGCTTTTGTCAGCAGACGCAGTTCAGTACAGTGAATGGAAAGCTCACCGGTTTTGGTTTTAAACAGTTTGCCACGAGCGCCCAGAATGTCTCCCAGATCCCATTTTTTAAACTGTTCGTTATAAATACCTTCCGGCAGATCGTCACGGGCAACGTATAACTGAATACGACCACCCATATCCTGTAAAGTGACGAAAGAAGCTTTTCCCATGATGCGACGGGTCATCATACGACCACCAACCGTCACGTCGATATTCAGTGCTTCCAGCTCTTCCTGAGTTTTGTCGTCGTATTGCGCATGCAGCTCTTCTGACATGTTTTCACGACGGAAATCATTCGGGAAAGCAATACCTTTCTCCCGTAAAGCCGCCAGTTTTTCACGGCGGGTTTGCAGTTCATTATTTAAATCGGGGGCCTGTTCTGCGCCCTGTTGTTGTTGTGACATATTAGTTCCTCATAAGCCAGCTTTAAGGCTTGCTTCAATGAATTTGTCCAGATCACCATCCAGCACAGATTGTGTATTGCGGGTTTCAACGCCTGTGCGCAAATCTTTGATCCGTGAGTCATCCAGAACATAAGAACGGATTTGGCTGCCCCAGCCGATATCTGATTTATTCTCTTCCATAACCTGTTTATCAGCATTTTTCTTCTGCATTTCCAGCTCATACAGCTTCGCTTTCAACTGTTTCATGGCCTGGTCTTTGTTTTTATGCTGAGAACGATCATTCTGACACTGAGTCACAATGTTGGTTGGAATATGGGTAATACGTACCGCAGATTCGGTTTTGTTAACGTGCTGACCACCCGCGCCTGATGCGCGATACACGTCGATACGTAAATCTGCCGGGTTGATTTCAATATCAATATCATCATCCACTTCGGGATAGATAAATGCAGAACTGAATGAAGTGTGACGACGACCACCGGAATCAAATGGACTCTTACGGACTAAACGGTGAACACCGGTTTCAGTACGCAACCAACCATAAGCATAATCGCCCATGATCTTGATGGTCGCTGATTTCAAGCCGGCAACTTCACCATCGGATTCTTCGATGATTTCAGTTTTAAAACCTTTGGATTCAGCCCAGCGCAGGTACATACGCATTAGCATACTTGCCCAATCCTGCGCTTCGGTACCGCCAGAGCCTGCCTGCAAATCAAGGTAGCAGTTAGCACTGTCATACTCACCAGAGAACATACGGCGGAATTCTAACTGACCCAGTTTGCCTTCAAGCTGTTCCAATTCTGCTACAGCTTCATTAAACGTCTCTTCATCGTCAGCTTCTACTGCCAGTTCCAACAAGCCCTGTACATCTTCCAAACCTTGTTCAAGCTGATCAATAGTTTTGACAATCTCTTCCAGTGAGGAGCGTTCCTTACCCAAAGACTGTGCTCGCTCCGGCTCATTCCAAACATCAGGCTGTTCCAGTTCGGCGTTAACTTCTTCTAAGCGTTCTTTCTTGGCATCGTAGTCAAAGATACCCCCTCAGAACCATTGTCCGTTCAGACAGGTCCTGAATGTGGTTTTTTACCGGATTAATTTCAAACATATTTTAGTGTCTTACGTTGTGTAGTCGTAGATAAATGGGATATTTTTCGAACCGCGCATTGTAACGGATTTGGCAAAGGGTTTATAGCATTTCAACAGATTTGTCACGTATTCAAATGAGAATACGTGACTATTTTTTAATAAGGCCAAAGATGCTGGATCAAAAGCTGCACATTACGGTTGCCCCGGAATTCATTAACGTCCAGTTTATAGGCAAGTTCCACTTCACGGACGCTGTTATCCGGCCAACGGGCAGGATCGATATTGAATGCGATACCATCCAGCATCGGCCCGCCATTTAATGGTTCTACCATCACTTTTAAATGACGTTCTCCCACAATGCGTTGTTGTAGCAACCTGAATTTACCGTCAAAAACAGGCTCCGGGAAAGATTGCCCCCAAGGGCCGCCATCACGCAGCATTTCAGCAACGTCCAATGACAGTTCATTAATGGTCAACTCGCCATCACTCCAGATAACACCTTCAAGTTGCGAAATATCCAGCCAGTCCGACATCAGCGTGGAAAAATGATGCTGGAATTGTTCAAATTTATCCTGTTCAAGTGACAGGCCGGCAGCCATTGCATGACCACCAAATTTCAGTATCAGCCCCGGATTTAAAGTATCAAGTCGTTCAAGGGCATCACGCATATGCAGCCCCTGAACTGAACGGCCAGAACCTTTCAAAATACCATCACCTGCCGGTGCAAAGGCAATAACAGGCCGGTGAAAACGCTCTTTAATTCGGGAAGCCAAAATTCCCACCACCCCTTGATGCCATTCAGGATGATAGAGCGCCAGACCATAAGGCAATTCAGTGCGGGTACGTTCAAGTTTGTCGCAGATTTGCAGTGCTTCCTGCTGCATTCCCTGCTCTATTTCACGACGGGTATGGTTAAGGCTGTCCAGTTCGCAAGCTATCTGACGAGCCTTTGCCATATCGTCAGTGAGCAATAAAGCGACGCCAATGGACATGTCATCCAAACGACCGGCGGCATTCAACCTTGGCCCGAGAAAGAAGCCCAAATCGCTGGCGGCCAGCTTATAAGCATCACGTTTGGAAACTTCCAGTAATGCGCGGATCCCCGCACAGCAGCGCCCTGCGCGAATGCGGTTTAATCCCTGATAAACCAGAATCCGATTATTGGTATCCAAAGGGACAACATCAGCAACAGTGCCCAACGCAACCAGATCCAGCATTTCTGCCAGATTTGGCAGCGCAATTCCCTGTTTTTCAAACCATTGTTCTTTCCTCAGCGCAGCCCTTAGAGCAGACATCAGATAAAATGTGACGCCAACCCCTGCCAATGATTTAGACGGGAATAAACAATCGGACAAATTGGGGTTAATAATGGCATCAGCAGCGGGCAGAATTTCTCCCGGCAAGTGATGGTCAGTCACAATCACTTTCATATGGTGCTGATGTGCAGCCACAACGCCGTCATGGGAAGAGATACCGTTATCCACAGTAATAATCAGGTCAGCGCCTTTTTTGACAACCTCTTCTACCACCTGTGGACTTAAACCGTAACCATCTTCAAAACGATTTGGCACCAGATAATCAAGATTACGGTAGCCCATCGCCCGTAGCGAGCGGATCGCCAGTGCAGTACTGGTTGCACCGTCAGCGTCAAAGTCACCGACAATAACAATACGCCAGTGTTCATGAAGTGCAGTCAACAATAGCGTTACCGCCGGTTCCACACCACTCAAATGCTGGTAATTCAGTAATCCCTGAACACTGCGTTCCAATTCATTAGCTTGCTGGATGCCACGAATGGCATATAAACGGCGCAATAATGGATGAATCTGTTGTGGAAGATGACTATCATCCACCGCCGGGCGGCGGCGGAGTTGTGTTTCAATATTCACTAAACTTATTTACCACGCTGATCTAATGCTTTTGCCAGCGCTTCCGGCGGCATATATCCACCTAACAGGCTGCCATCTTTAAGGATAATTGCCGGCGTTCCCTGTACACCAAACTGGACTCCCAATTTGTAATGGTTAGCGATATCCACCTTACAATCCTTGATTGGCGAAACGCCCTCATTTTTGAACGCTGCATCCAGTGATTTTTGTGGTGTTGCACTGCACCAGATAGATTGCATATCTTTAGCGGACTGATGCTGCATCCCCTGACGCGGGAATGCCAGATAGCGAATAGTAATGCCAAGTTTATTGTACTCTTTCATCTCTTCATGCAATTTATGGCAGTAACCACAGGTAATATCAGTGAAAACAGTAACAACATGCTTCTCTTTTGGCGCTTTGTAAACAATCATTTGGTCTTTCATCGCCTCCAGCTTTTTCATCAACAATTGATTACTGACATTCACCGGAGTACTGCCACTGATATCGTAAATCGGCCCTTGCAATAAATATTTGCCGTCATCAGACAGATAAATGATACCTTGCTCGGTCACTACCGTATTCAAGCCAACAATCGGTGATGGCTGGATATTTTCTGCCTTGATCCCCAGCTTTTGCATCGCTCCACGAACCGCACCATCATCAGCAAGCGCATTTCCACTAAATAAGGCCAGCAAAAGAGGGAAACATAACACGCTTTTTTTCATTTTCAGTTCCTTTAAATCCATGCTCACCCACGCGGATGATGTTGTTGATGTAACAATCTAAGCCGCTCGGTTGCGACATGAGTATATATTTGTGTTGTGGATAAATCGCTATGCCCCAGCAACATCTGCACAACCCGTAAATCAGCACCATGATTAAGCAAATGCGTTGCAAATGCATGGCGCAAAACATGAGGTGATAACCGTGCAGTATCAATCCCAGCCAGTACGGCATAATGTTTAATGCGATGCCAGAAAGTCTGTCGGGTCATTTGCCGCCCCCGGTTGCTGGGAAAAAGCACATCCAGCGTTGCACCATTGAGCAACCCGGCTCTCCCATACTCCAGATAATTCTCCAGCCAGTAAACGGCCTCTTCTCCTAAAGGTACCAGTCGTTCTTTATTTCCTTTACCAATGACTCTCACCACGCCTTGACGCAAACTGATATCAGACAGTGTCAACCCCACCAACTCAGATACCCGCAAACCACAGGCATAAAGCACTTCAAGCATCGCCTTATCCCTTAGCTCCACAGGCTGATCTGTGCAAGGTGCATTAAGCAAATCTTCTACTTGCTTTTCACTTAAATCTTTCGGCAACCGCTTCGGTAATTTCGGTGCAGATAAAAGTGCTGTCGGATCATCTTCGCGCATTTTTTCCCGATAAAAATAGAGAAACAACTGACGCATGGCGCTCAATAAACGTGCCGAGCTACTGGCTTTATACCCTCCATCCACCCGTTCTGCCAGAAAAGACTGCAAATCAATCGCCTGGACAGATAATAAATCATGACCATAATGTATCAACCAATTATCCAGCGCCTGTAAATCCAACCGGTAAGAAACAAGGGTATTTTCGGCAAGATCATGTTCCAGCCAAATAGCATCAAGAAACTGTTCTATCAGTGGATTTGTCAACTGAGTTTGTTGTTTTGACACGAAACGCTTTCCTTAAATCTGCACATCTTCTGCCGGCTATTATGCCTGAAAAAGCAATTATTCTGTTACAATGCCACCCAGATATTCAAAAACCATAATGATTAATAATGAAAATTGGTCTTTTTTACGGCTCCAGCACCTGCTACACCGAAATGGTAGCAGAGAAAATCCGCGATATCCTCGGCGAAGATTTGGTTGATCTCCACGACATCAAAGAGACAACACCTGAATTAATGGAAGCGTATTCGGTACTGATTCTTGGCATCCCAACATGGGATTTTGGTGAATTGCAGGAAGATTGGCTGGCTATTTGGGATCAACTTCCTGCCCTTAATTTACAGGGAAAAATTGTTGCCATGTATGGTATGGGTGATCAAATTGATTACGGCGAATGGTTCCTTGATGCTCTCGGTATGCTATATCACCATTTACTCCCTTCAGGTGTGCATTTCATTGGTTTCTGGCCGACAGAAGGTTATGAGTTTACCAGCCCGAAGCCATTAACTGATAATAACTCACAGTTTGTCGGGCTGGCTCTGGATGACGTCAATCAATTTGAGCAAACTGATGATCGTTTATCGCAATGGTGTATGCAAATCCTGCAAGAAATGGAACCCTTACTTTAATCAGGGTAATTTCAGCTCAATCAGATATCAGGATATTGCAATAATAATTGGTTGATATTCCTCCACTCATCCTGTGGCACGCCATCGGACGCTATCCATAAACGGATTTTTTTCCGGTTATAAAAAGATTGCGCTGTGATCAGCACACCATAGCGGCATATCCACGGCTGCCGGATAATTTGCCACTCATGTTTTTTCCATTGCAACTTATTATTATTGAGCAGAACCAAAGGCCCTTGTAATTTACGGATATTTTTCTGGCTACGCCCCCAACTGGCAATAACCAACAGTACCAGAGGAAGCCAGAAAATAGAGTCATCCGCCGGCCACGGAGCCAACAATACGATGAGCGCGATCACACCATGGACGCAGGTGGAGATAAGCTGGGTATGCCAGGATACCCTGAGATCACATTTCCACAGGACCACGAGCTTTATTTCTATTCTGAATAAGTTTAATCATGCGGAATAGCGCTTCATCTTCCGGACGTCCATGATTCATCAACCAGTTGAACAGATCAGGATCAGCACATTCAAGTAAGCGAATAAAAAGTTGTTTATCATCAATACTCAGTGAGTCATATTCATGCTTAAAAAACGGCATAATTGAAATATCCAACTCACGCATTCCACGCCGACATGCCCAATGTATACGTGCTTTATTATCAATATCCATGTTCAAAAAATCCCCTTTTTAATTCTTATTGTTTATCTTAAAATCATTAGCCATTAAATCGCCCGGCAAACTCATGCATCATGCCAGCTAATAGCAATAATAACTACTTGCATTGTGCTTTAGCTCTTTTACCATTATGCATCATTGGCTTAAATATCTGACTGGCAGGATGTGTCATGACTTATAAAACTCCGTTTTCTTCACAATCTCCATTGTCTTCATCAACTCTTCCCCTGACTTTAATCTCTCTGAATGACTGGGGCCTGGTAACAGCAACCGGACCGGATGCAGAAAAATATCTGCAAGGTCAGGTAACAGCAGATATTTCTGCTCTTGCCGCGAATCAACATGTGCTCAGTGCACATTGTGACTCAAAAGGCAAAATGTGGAGCAATCTGCGTCTCTTTCATCGTGGTGCAGGCCTTGCTTATATTGAGCGCCGCAGTGTGCTGGAAAACCAGCTTACAGAGCTGAAAAAATATGCGGTATTTTCCAAAATCACCTTTCTTCAGGATGAAAATGCGGTATTGCTGGGTGTTGCAGGTAAAGGCTGCCGTGAAGCACTAAGCAATATCTTCCCAACGTTGCCGGATGCGGATAATGCTGTGGTTGAACATGACACCACTACTTTGCTCCATTTTGCCCTACCGTCTGAACGTTTCCTGTTGGTTACAAACCCGGCAACCGCTGAACTGTTAACAGAAAAACTTCCGGCCCAGTTTAATAACAGCGAACAATGGCTGGCACTGGATATTGAAGCAGGTTTCCCGGTCATTGATGCCGCCAACAGCGCGCAGTTTATTCCACAGGCAACTAACCTCCAGGCACTCGCGGGGGGTATCTGTTTTAAAAAAGGGTGTTATACCGGTCAGGAAATGGTGGCCCGTGCTAAATATCGCGGCGCAAATAAACGAGCAATGTACTGGCTGGCCGGTAGTGCTGCCAAAATGCCTGCTGCCGGTGATGATCTGGAATGGCAATTGGGAGATAAATGGCGGAGAACCGGTACCGTTTTAGCTGCTGTTAAATTGAATGACAATAGTATTTGGGTACAGGTCGTCATGAATAATGATATGGAAAGTAGTAGCGTGTTCCGGGTCCGTGACGATGAAGAACATTCACTGACCATTCAGCCTCTGCCTTATTCCCTTGTTGAAGAAAAATAATTTATGAGGTTTATATGTCGTTAGCAGTAGCTGCCGTTGATTTTGGCCCTTTTACGGATGTAATCGGTTTTTTGATGGAACTGGATAAACTGAAAAAAATTCAGCGGCGCACTAAATTATTGGATAACCACCGGCAGGAAAATTCAGCAGAGCATAGCTGGCATTTTGCTATCGCTGCGATGAGTTTTGCGCCGTATGTGAAAGAAGTCGATATTCAGCGGGTTATTCAGATGGCATTGATTCACGATATCGTTGAAATCGATGCCGGTGATGTGATGGTTTATGATTTAGCTGCCCGTGAAGCCATTCATGATCAGGAAGTTAAAGCCGCTAACCGTCTTTTTGGCTTACTACCTGAAACTCAAAAAAATCACTTTCTGTCACTTTGGCAGGAATACGAAGCAGGGGAAAGTCAAGATGCCCGTTTTGCTAAAATGCTAGACAGACTAATGCCAGTTCTGATGAATCTGCATAATAAAGGCCAGAGCTGGGTGGAAAATGGTATTCGTCTTGAGCAAGTGATTAACCGCAATCAATTTATTGCCGATGTCTATCCTGAATTGTGGCAATATCTGCTGCCACAATTAGAATCTGCTCAAAAGAAAGGCTGGTTGAAGTAACTTTTTCCCAACAATTTCATACTACAAATTCAGGGCGCCATATAAAGAGTATGGCGCACAAAATTAGTTTCAGTTATTTTATCAGCAACATTGGACAAATCGATGGACGTCTTATTAAACCAAGCTCAGGTCAAATATATTCTCAACCCGCCATTGACTTAACTTGCAGTCGATACGCAATCAATGATGCAAGTTCCGACAACGGTTTATCACTTAACAACAACTCCAAAGGGATATCCAGACGTAGTTGTTTATTAATTTTTTGGACCAACATCAAACCATTCAATGAATCAATACCGTTGTCGGTCAGTAGTTGATCAGGCTGAAAGACCTCAGCTGGCGTACCAACAATCTCGCTACAGAAAGCCTGTAGCAGACTGACAATATCATCCAGATTATTTACCTCAAACAGGGTGTCTGCGGGCAAAGCCTGCATCAAACTTTCCTGCTGAATATCACGCAATAGTGCCAGATGACGCATCGGCCCGGAGAGTAAATTTGACCAATCAGCCAAGAACGGCACCAGTTGCGGCTCAATCCGAGCAAACAAGCGATCTAAAATAGCTAATCCTTCCTCTGAACCGAATGGCTGTAAGCCACTGTTTTCCAATACGGTGAGAGTACGACTATCCCGCAAAGCGATCCCCGCTGCCCACGGTCCCCAGTTAAGACTTAACGCAGGTAAACCTTGCTGACGCCGTAAGCAGGCCAGACTATCCAACATGGCATTCGCTGCTGCATAAGATGCCATGCCAGGCAAAGCCAATAATGCACCCAACGAAGAAAACATAACAAAATGCTCTAAAGGTGCATCAGCCAACGCTTGATGCAATGTCCAGGCGGCTAATGCTTTAGCGGCAAATACGCTATCAAACGCCTGGGGACTCAGTTCACGATACCCCTGATCTTCAACATACGCAGCACAATGAATCACCCCACGCAGCGGTTGGCTGGCCTGTTGTCGATACTGAGCCAAACAAATGTTGGTCATCTCCACATCACCGAGATCAATCGACAAATAATTAGCTTCAATCCCCTGCTGGTGCAGCATTTCCAGTAACTTCTGATCCTCTGCATTAAGAGTATGACGACGCCCAACCAATAGCAGATAACGAGCACCATGCTGTACCATCCAGGGAATCAATTGACGCCCCATATCACCAAAGGCACCCGTCAGTAAATAGCAGCCATCTGGCCGAAAACGCACTGGCGGCAATGCAGGTATTTCTGGCAATGGCACAAGGCGCAGCACATAACGTTGATCATGGCGCAGAGCCAATTGATCCTCTCCATCATCGGTCAATAGCGCATCCCACCATTTGGCTGGAGCAGTGGTACTGTCAATATCTAATAATCCACCCCACAATGCGGTTGCTTCCTGTTGACCAATAACTCGCATCATTCCCCATAATGCCGCCGCAAACGGATCAGGTAGATCCTGCTCAGTGACTTGATGAGCAGATTGCGTCGCTACCCATAAACGCGGTTTCACCGAGCGCTCAGCTAGTGCTGTACACAAATGAATTAAAGCATGATAAGCCATCTGCGGAGCCTGTAATGGCCAAAGGATCAATATTCTTTCAGTCTCAGTGGGAAGCGCATCAACTAACTCCTGAACTTTCTGATAACTATCAGGCAAACCAGAATGTAACGAAGCATCCCCACCACGGCGTTGCAACTCATCAGCCAATTCTTCTACCAGAACATGTTCACCACCCAAGATAGCCCATTGCGTTACAGGCTCTGTTGATAACTGAGAAGGGAGTTTACGCCACTGGGGTTGGCCGACGACCAGATTGTGAAGTCTGGAGGACAAACTGTTTTTTCTATTACTGACAAGCTGAACGCAAAACCCGCTGATCTGACAAAGCAATATACCGCTGTCAGTATAAACATCGATATCACCAAACCACTGTTGTTGCGTCTGCTTAGTGTTTCGAGCATGGGCATGAACCCGACCTGACAATCTACCATTGATACGCAAATGCTGAATACTTACCGGGATACGGAAATCGCCGGCAGGAATTGGCGCGTGAATATCAACAGACTGAATCGCTAGCAATGATTGGAAGATGCCATCCAAGGCCGCAGGGTGAAAACCCATTCCCTCTGGTGCAAGCGGCAATTCAATTTCACAGATTGTTTCTTCTTCACCGACAAACGCATGGCGCAGAGTACGAAAAACACCACTATAGCTGAAATGCAGATGTTGGAATGCCTGATACAACATCTCTTGGTTCCACCTACAAGGATAGCGATCATTGACAGCTAGCGGCGGAAGAGTACCCGCCGTAGCGCCCGGTACGACTATGCTCACCTGCGCACTCGCTGCCAGTTGATAATGCACATGCTCCTCTAGATTCCGAGCAATATGCACCTGTATTTCCATGCGCTGGCGATCTAACTGTGTCTTTAACCTGAACTCCATGCCTGATTCCAGCAATAAAGCGGATTGCAGTGCAATATTGTTAAGAGCCAGTCCAACACCAGGAAAACAAATACGCGCCGCCGCCAGCATGACTTCGATATAACCCGCAGCCGGGAACATGGCATTCGCCATGACCACATGATCGAGTAACCAAGGTACTTGTTCCACGATCAATTCAGCTTGCCAACTCTCGCTGCCTGGCTGGGCTTCGCCCAATAATACACCGCTCAATGTACGCAACCGACGACGACGGCTAATCTCTGGCTCATGCCAATAAGATTGCTGATGCCAAGGGTAGGTTGGTAGATCGATTGGGCGCGCTGTCGGCATCAGAGCTCGCCAGTCAGGTTCAATGTCGGCTTCAAACAGTTGCCCTAATAATTGTGGCCAATTCTGCCCCGAACGACAGGCAAACACTTGCCCACGATAGGGTTTACTCCAATTTTGCAATCCACTACTAAGCAAGGATTGAGGAGAAATTTCAAGAAAATGGTGGAAACCTGCTTTGAGCATATTTTCTACCGCATCATCAAAACGGAATGGCGTGACCACATTGTCAGCCCAATGCTCAGGATTCAACTTACCCTGAATCAACTCCCCTGTGACTGATGAAAACACCGGCAACAAGGGTTCTGCTGCGGGAACGGTTGCCGCATCCGCAGTCAACCCAGCCCTGATTGACTCCAAGTAGTAAGAATGAGAAGCAATTCTATAATTGAGCCGACTACTGGCGATACGCTGATGCTTTAAGCGATCAGAAACAGCAGCTAATTCGCTTACAGGCCCAGACAACAAGCAACGATCGATACTATTACGTCCAGCTATCACCACAGCAGGTTCGGCTCCCGGGGCAGACAAATGAGGCAATATCTGCTCCACCGTCGCGGCCACGATCAATAATCCGCCGCCTTTATTCAGCACACGTTGCAGATAATGATAACGCTGGTGTAAAAGTGTCAGCGCTTGCGTTAGATCATAAATGCCCGCCAGATAACACGCCGCCATTTCACCGGAACTATGACCAAGTAACGCCGCCGGTCTGAACCCCCATTTCTGCAACTGCACAGCCATTGATACCTGAACAGCAAACTGCATCGGCGGCTCTATCAATTCATCGGCAGAGATCAATGCCGCATATAAGGAAGGTGCAGAAAACCCAGTCCAAATGGCTTCGCAACGGTTAAATTGCTCAGTAAACTCGGGAAATTGCTGAAACCAAGCTACAGAATCTTTCCAAACTTGACTGCCAATGCCTGCAAATATCCAAGCTAAGCGATCCACTTTTTTACTGTTGGACTGCGGCGGTACATTCAGATTAGTTAACTGTTGTTGCAATTGTTTTCGATTACTAAAGGCGATTCCTTTACGCAACGGAAAGCCGTGACGAGTAGTCGCCAAGCTATAGCACAGATCATCAAGGGCAATATCTGGCTTTTGTTGTAGCAAATCGGCAATCTGCTGTGCCTGCTGTTTCAGGGAAAACTCAGACTGTGCAGACAGTGGCAACATGAAAGCCAGCCCTTCCGTTTCCCGAAGTTTTACGGGAGGAGCCACATAATTGCTCAATACCACATGGACATTCGTCCCACCAAAACCAAAAGAATTCACTCCAGCAATGACTCTGCCTGCAGGCAACGGCGCTAACTGCCGGGGGACTTGCAAGCCTAATTCCGCAAAAGGGATATGGGGATTAGGCGGATCTGCATGTAAATTGCCCGGCACTTTCCCTCGTTGTAAACACAATACCGCTTTAATTAATCCGGCAATACCTGCCGCCGCTTCTGTATGACCAATCACGGATTTACACGCGCCGATCAGCAATGGGCGATCTGTCGGTTCTGGACGGCATACCCGCCCCAGTGCTTTTGCTTCTATCGGATCACCTACCGCCGTTCCAGTACCATGAGCCTCAATATAATCAATCTCTTCCGGAGCAATCCCCGCCTGAATACAAGCTGCACGGATCACCTGTTGCTGTGCGGCACTGCTCGGCTGAGTAATGGTAGAAGTACGGCCATCCTGATTTGCCGCTGAACCGTGGATCACTGCTAATACGGGATCGCCATCCTGCAAAGCCGCACTTAGAGGTTTCAGCAAAACCACGCCCACCCCTTCACTACGCACATAGCCATCTGAGTTAGCTGAAAAACTGTGACAGCGATTAGAGAGCGATAAAAATCCGGTGCGACTTTCCATCACCGAGAAATCGGGCATCAACATCAACTGACTTCCCCCCACCAACGCCAGTTTCGATTCCCCTCGACGCAGACTGTCACAGGCCAGATGTACTGCCAGCAGAGAAGATGAACAAGCGCTGTCAACAGTCAGGGATGGCCCTTGAAAATCGAACACATGGGAAATACGGTTTGACAGCATAGTTCCCATCGAGCCAGTTGAAGTATAACCCGTTGCCTGACGCAAATCGGTGAATTGCAAGTGCATATAATCATGAGTGAAAGCACCGATATAGACACCAACCGCCTGACCTGCCAACGATTTTGGTGGAATTCTTGCTCGTTCCAGCGCTTCCCATGTCACCTGTAACATCAAGCGATGCTGCGGATCGATAAAAGGCGCTTCTGTACTACTAATATCAAATACCGCCGCATCAAAGCCAACCACATCAGCGATAAATCCCCCTTCTCTCACCACCATTCGTCCTGGTAGATTGCGATCCCGAGAATAATAAGCCTGATTTGACCAACGTTCGGGGGGTACTGGGGTAATCGCGTCATCTGAGCCGCACAACAGATGCCAAAATTCCTCTGGGGAGCTAACGCCCCCCGGAAAACGGCAACCCATACCGATAATGGCAATCGGCATATTATTATTATTTTTCATCATATCGATATCCATAGTGATATTTCTTACTCCGATTAGTTATACCCGTTATCTTTCAAGTTGCCTCTTTGTTGGCTGCACTCGCTCACCCCGGTCACATAGTTCGCTATGCTCCCGGGGATTCGCTCCCTTGCCGTCTCGAGGCATCTTGAAATCTATAGGGTATATTTGCCAAATTATTGTGCTTATTCATTGATGCCAAGTCGTCATGTTGGGAATATATTTCGGTGAACGAGGCAGTAAGCCAGGTGTCACCAATAATTCATTGCTGATCCCCGTATTCAGTCATTAATTTGCAATCATTAACGCTGATATTATTCAAATCAGCGTTGAACAGTGTCACACCATATAGATCAACATTGGGCAAATTGGCGGCTATTATTGCCATATCATCCAAGTTTTCTTTGGCAAAATAATTTAAAAATCGTTCAGACCAGCCTAATTATCACTGGATTTCTGTACAACACTGTTAACAAATATCTTGCCAGATATACCTACATTTCCGGGTTCTCCATCAGCACCATTTTCACCAGGTACTCCTGGGTTGCCGTAGCTACCGAATCCTCTATTATTAACGTAACCTCCCCCACCTATTCCGTTTATCCCTCTCTTACCGCCTGTTCCTCCATTACCCCCATTACCTCTATATGACAGAGCATTAATTACTGGTTGTCCCCCAGTGAACTTAATGTATATGTTACCCCCATCTCCCCCATCCCCTCCTTTACCCCCATCCCCTCCATCTCCTCCATTACCGCCATCTCCTCCATACCCAGCACTACACTTTTTCGTTGCATCTCCCCCATTCCCACCATTTCCTCCATTCCCACCATTACCCCCATTCCCGCCATTACCCCCATTACCCCCTATCGATGCCGCATTTACGACTCCTGTAAGAAATTGAACGCCAATAGTGACGTCATTTGCACCTCCTGCCCCTTTGCCATCCATCCCTCGTGCTCCCGAAGAACCGCCAGTTGCATCAGTACCTGCTGTGGCTTTAGTCGCGCAGCTGCTTTTACCATCTGTGCCAGCATCACCATTGCTGCCATTAACCCCATTACTTCCCGGTGCACCATCAAAACCATCAGCGCCACCAACGCCTCTACTGATAATGCCCTGCTTGTGATCACTTCCATTGCCTACAACAGTGTTAGCTTCGATCTTACCGTTAGTGCGGTAAATAATTTGACCTCCCGGTTCAATGATTATCTGGTCATATACCAAGACGACCGGTTCGCCATAGTCATCTTGATCTTCAACAATCAATGGAACATCTGCGGTAACAGTGATTCTTTCACCACTGTATAACGCAATCTTCATCGGGAAACGCTTAGCATTAAGAATTTCTTCATAATCTTTGACTAAAGCAGAATCACCATAAATATAAGCACGAAAAGCTTTGCACAAATCAATATGATTACCCGTGACATTTGCCAGTCGTTCAGCAGAAAACGGTTCAGGTAACGGATGATGGGGTTCCATCTTGCCAGGACCATACTCACTGTCAGGTATACCCCCAAGTTTTTTCAACTCTTGTATAGTTTGTACTGTAAAAAATGCAGGGGGCACAGTAGCCGTTTTCGGATCGTTAGAAAATACTACCGACCCGTCAAAATCCGAGGTCTTAAGTTGCTTTGGCTGTTGTTCTAACCCGATCAGATGATGATATTTATGTAATATTGCTAAAGTTTCAGTAAAAGTTCTCATTTTATTCATGGGAATTCTCCTAAGTTTGAATATAAGTTTGTACGTTTAAGATAACGATAGCTTCATATGTCAATTGTCCATCAGGACAAACATCCGTTCAGCAATAGGTAAAGATCGACTTTCTCCGGAAATACCCAGAATTAATTAGGTAAATATTTATCCCTTTTACAGAAAGAAATTGGATAAAATATTTAAATGATTTCTGCACCACTAGCGATCAGATTTCCGTTCATGACCATTGATATATATCTTGCCAGTGATACCATCATCGCCAAATTCGCCTCTAAGACCATCTATACCATAGTCTCCTTGATAACGATTTATACCGCCGAATTTACTACTCTCTCCAGGTTGCCCGCCTATTCCACCCCACCCGCCTTTACCGCCTTCCCCGCCAAGACCATTAAGTGACATAACCTGAAGTACTGGATCACCGTCAGAGAAATTAATATAGATGTTACCACTGTCCCCACCTCTTCCCCCATTACCGCCATTCCCGCCATTTCCTCCATTACCCCCATTTCCCGCCGCCTCAGGAGAACACTTCGCGGTTCCATTCCCTCCATCACCCCCTTTACCTCCCCACCCCCCCATGCCACCACGTCCACCGTTACCCCCATTCCCCCCTAACGCTGACGCCCCTATTTCCCCAGTAACATGTTGAACATTAACAGTTAGGTCAGTTGCATTTCCAGCCGCTGCGCCATCTCCGCCTAATGCTCCGATAGAACCACTGGTTCCATCAGTACCTGGTGTGGAGCTAAATAAACAGCCGTTTTTACTATCTGTACCAGCATGACCATCGCTGCCATCAGCACCACTATTTCCTGGTGCACCATCAACACCATTGACACCATTACTGCCTTTACTGACAATGCCCTCATCTTTAGCGCTTCCATTCCCTACAATAGTGTTAGCTTCGATCCGACCATTAGTGCGGTAAATAATTCGACCTCCCGGTTCAATGATTATCTGGTCATACACCAAGACAACCGGTTCGCCATAGTCATCTTTATCTTCAACAATCAATGGATTATCGGAGGTGATAGTGATATTTTCTCCACTGTATAGCGCAACCTTCATCGGGAAGCGCTTAGCATTAAGAATTTCTTCATAATCTTTGACCAAAGCAGAATCACTATAGATATAAGCCCTAAAAGCTTTACACAAATCAATATGATTACCCGTGACATTTGCCAGTCGTTCAGCAGAAAACGGTTCAGGTAACGGATGGTGGGGTTCCATTCTGCCAGGACCATACTCACTGTCAGGTATACCTCCGAGTTCCTTCAGCTCTTGTATGGTTTGTACCGTAAAAAATGCAGGGGGCACAGTAGCCGTTTTCAAATCATTAGAAAATATTACCGCCCCGTCAAAACCCGAGGTCTTAAGTTGCTTTGGCTGCCGTTCCAGACCAAACGGATGATTATGTTGATGTAATACTGCCAAAGTTTCAGCAACAGTTCTTATTTTATCCATAGATATCCCTCAGAGTTTAAGTTTATACATTTATGATAACTTTATGTATTAGTTGTCAATTTGCCCAAATTCCAAAGTATCTACTGCTATCGCGACCGGTTGTGACACTAAATGGCTAATAGCCAGAATTTTGCCCTTGGCTAATCACCAGATTAACAATAGCGAAAACATCAATTTTTTCTGGCAAGAAGGTATAAGAATTTCAACATCGGGTATGCCAGAAAAATAATCCCTATGAGAATTAATTAGATAAGCATTTATTCACTTTACAGAAAGCGATTGAATACAACATTTAAATTACACAATTTAAAATATTAATGTAATTTCCCACTTTTTTCATTAATTAAAGAGAATATTTCTGTAATACATCACTCATTTTTAATGTGTGCTAATTAAAACTTTTGATTTTATATTTATCTCATCATGTATTATTGAATAATGAAATTATGAATAGGATTTAAATTAAGGATAGAAATAATTATTTTTCACAAGAAAAAGTTTTTTTACGAACAAAACTGATTAAAGCAGTTCCCGGGATATGAGGAGCCTATAATTTAAACTGTTATTGGAAGTTTTTATTTTAACCTCTGGCTTTAATCAGTATAAGATTTTAAAAGTTACTTTTACCCTTTTTTACGCCTGCTTTTTGTTAAGTTTAATCATCATGGGATATCGTATTTTACGTTTAACGAAACGTAATCATACCCGGTTTTTATCTTTACTGATTCTGTTTTACTGGCAATCCTGAGCGTTTTTTATAAATCAGCAGTAAATGGCCTGATGATATTTTAAAGATACCCATTGATGTTTTTTCAGATAATATTATTTTACGTGCTGATTTCTTTTCAACTCTCGGTTAATAGTTAACGGATTCTAAAAACAACAACCTGGAATGAAAAAAATAAGTGTACCACTATTATGAAAGCTTATTTAGAAGTTTGAACTCCATTTTGTCCTAGGTTGTGTCCCGCAATTCATTTGGACTGGCTGAAGGTGAAGAGAAAACGTCAATTCCGTTCATTTTTTGAACCATTAATCTACATTTTTGCTATCAATCACCGAGAAAACTGCATGGTTTTTCACTGTGCAGACAGTTGAGGGACACAGCCTAGCATAGGGCCTTGATCAGTTGGTACGTTTTTTTCTTTTACCCCGACCTTACTAATTCCTTTAGCAACTCCTGGAGCTGCTGAAATTCCCACTTGACCCATAATCCTCACGATTTCCTGGGCCGTCTCTTCTGAACCTCCGGTGATTTGGGCACGATGAAGTACTAAATTGCGGGATGCATCAATATTGGACATCGCACCCCGTAAATCTGCCCATTCCCGCACTTCTGACGGTGTGAGAGAATCCAGCCCCTTTTTCCTGAATTTCGCTCATCCGAGCACTGTAATCACCCTGTAATGCCCGCAGCTCTTTGGCAATGGCAACACATTGCTCTGCACCGGTACAGCTTGTTATTCGTGCCTGAACTTTATCGTATTCTTGGCGATACTTATCCCTGACAGTCGCACGACAACTGCTATCTCCCTGACAATTGACCAGTTCCTCACTCCTTGAGCGATTCTGGTCAACGCTTAAGTGATTGTTGTCAACACCAAATATCTACCAAGGATTATTCCTTAAGTATTTCTAAAAAGATCAATCGATTTCCAATTAATTTTAGGTAACTTAGACTTCAACAAAAACCATATAAAGAAGTTGACTGCATCATGGACATTACAAAAAATACACAATCCAGAGCGAATTCCTCTTTCTGAAAAATATGTAACCCAAAGACCGTCTTCCACATGCAAACAATAGCGTTCATCACAATCAGGTATCCCTAATGCAAAACTATTCATTGGAATATCGTATGTATTTAATATTTTTCTTATTTCTGTATATATGTCTTCAAAAGGTAATTTTTTGTTTATTTCCTTTTGTATTTCATAATTATCTAGCATATTAGATATATTCATTATTCAGCCTTTTTAATGTATTCATTCTTTATTAGATACTCAATGCTATATGGCAATTTATACTGAATTCCACCCCCCGGTTCACCAAAGGCCGGAGCTATGGTGCCTTTTTCAACTCCAGGTATTGGTTTTAATACTTCATATTTAACAGGTGGATAAGCGGCTGTTCCAGGAGCTAATGAACGCTCTGGATATGGAACTCCAGACGGTGACACAAAAGTACCTGTTTCAGATCCAAATCTATCAAGGATAGCCCCTTTGGGGAGTGTCGTTTGTGAAATACTTCCTGGCATAGCGCCATTATTTGGGGGCCAGTTCCAGTCCCCTTTTTCATTTCGATATTTACCATATTGAGACCATCCGGCAGCCTCTTCATCCACAGCAAGCGTATTCTTTTCTGCAACACGATTGGGAAGTTGTGGTGAAGGCTCTTTTGTAACGTATTTACTCAAAGACAGATATGCTTTCGCTGCCGCAAACTGTATCAGCTTCGCTTCACTGTTGGGGATCCCACCGGCAACAATTTCCGCCGCTTTCTGTGGTGTCATCTGCTCATTTGATAACACGACATCCAACGGAACGCCAAAGAAGTTACCCCACGCAATAATCAAACCTTTTGCCGGGTCCTGACCATCAGGGACTTGTCCTTTGAGGTAGTGCGTTAAGGCTGCGTTTATTTCTTCACCCCGACGCGACTTTTTAGACCAACAGTTCACTTTACCCAGATACGGTTAAAAAGCAGCAGTCTGTCCAATAAGTGTTCGTTTAACTTTACTGCCACCATTGTGATATTGGCAGAGTAAGCTAAAAAAACAGTCCCGATTTTTACAAATCGGGATGGATAAATATTTAGATGAGATTTTTTTCTACTTGCTCTACAAGAGCACGGAATTCTTTAAAATCGAAGTTCCATATTCCTCCATTCGGACAAGAAAAAATCTCTATTCTCATACCATGCTCAGGTTCATTTGAGATCTCTGCTACTTGATCTGTACCCCAAAAGATCTCGTAAACAACATTTTCTCGATCTGGCAAACTTGCTATTTGTGCTGTTAATTTATTTGTCATTTCGGCGGTTCCAAAAACCCTATAAGCCTACCTTGAGCATCATAACGTAATCCACGCCCATTAGAAGATATAACATCAGTAACTTGACCGTATCGTCCTGTATTGCTTTGAATCACCTTTTTGTTCGGGTCATTCAATATACTATCTACAATTTTTTAACCTTGCTCATTTATTGCAGATGGATTTCCTCTAGCCTCTGGAAAAGCACTACCTAGCCAACTGCCATGTTTTTGTAGAGCGCGACCAGCAAGTGTCAAATCGCCTTTTTTTAAGGCAGGATCTGTATATTTCGCTCATTTGACAATTCATCAATTGACCATTTGCCAATCAATATGATTGTTATTTCGGGCATTCTGCTCATCTTCTGGCTCATGCCCTCCCGGAGTTCCTGTGCCTGAACCACCAAGTTCGGCTTTCTCTGAATTTGTCAGATCCTTTGATATATTAGGTTGGTTTTCATCATCCACATAATTTGACGAACATACCCGCCCAAATGAACATTCTGTGGCTTTATCTATAGCCTTTCCCATCTCCTTCAACTTCTTGTCCAAAGCTGAGTATCGTCTGATTGGCTTCACTCACGGCTTCATCCGTGTTTGAACCTGCTATCGGTGGCGGTGGCATGGGTACAGCTAGCGCATTATTGTCCGTAACAACTTATTTAATTCTAGCTATATATATATAAATCAATATCTAATCCAGCCTTTAATTCATCAAGCTCTTTAATCATCGTTTTATCTAAATTTATTGCTGGCTTAACTCCTTCTTCTATTTTAATTACTATATTAAATTGATAATCAAGCTCATACTCATCAGCCAACTTTACTAAAACCTTTTTTTTGCCTTGTAGTAATGTGAGTATTTTTCCTAACTGTTCACCAACATCAAGAGACTCTTCATCACCCGTACTCAAAAGCCAGCAACTATCTATTCTAAAGCGTTTTTTTTCTGGTATAGGATCACCTTTCACCCAATATTTTGTTGGTTGAATAGCTAATTTTTCAGTTACATCCTCAGGATTTAATCTATCTCCAGAGATCAAAAAATACACGCACACAGTTGATTTAGTCATCTTTTATAACCTTATTTAATAAATTCACCTGCTGGGATACCTTCTCCAGTACCCCCTTTTCTGAAGACCCATAGTTCACCAGTTTCTTTATTCACATAAATATCATATTTCGATATATTTTTCTTACCAACAACATCAGATTTAAGCTCATGGGCATCAATTCCATTATTTTTTAAATACTTGTCATCAGCCATTTTGATATTTGATGGCTTATTTTCACTCTGCCCATTCTTATTCTGATTATCTTCAGGTGGCTGCTGATTTCCTGTACCTGTACCACCATATTCCCTCTTCTCTTCATTCGTTAGACTTTTACCAATATTCGGATTACTTTCATCATCTGTGGAGCTAGAAGAACATACCCGTCCAAATGAACACTCTGTAGCTTTATCTAGTGTTTCTCCTATCTCCTTGAGCTTCTTGTCCAAAGCTGAAGCTATCGTCTGATTTGCTTCGTTCACGGCCTCACCCGTGTTTGAACCCGCTATCGGTGGCGGTGGCATGGGTACAGCTAGAGCATTATTGTCAGTTGCATTCTTCCCAGTCTGCGCACCCGTAAGGGCACCCGCCGTGGAGTCTCCCGCAATCCCACCCGCCAGCCCGGCGGCCAGGGTAGAGAGGGTACTGATAGTTTGTTTCTGCTCTTCACTTAACTCACTGACCTTAACCTTATCTCCGTAAAGCTGCTTAATCAGGACCTGCGCCGCCAGCTCACCGGAAGCCGCGCCAGCTGCCCCTGCAAGGGCACTGCCACCACTGGCTTCAGCGGCAACGGCTCCCAAAATCGCATGGGCCAGTGTATTGGTCGCGATATCGACTTGATGGGTTTGCGGGTCAGTGGTCAGGTCTTTAATCACCCCGGCCAGATACGGTGAAGCCCCGCCTGCCAGCACCTGTTTCAAGTCACCCCCGGCCAGCCCCTGGAGAGCCGCTGTTGTCGCCTGTAACGCTTTCTGATATTTACCTCCCGTCCCGAAGCCGGATTCATTCAGCGCCTGAGTGTAAGCGGTGTCATAGAGTTGCTTTTTGATGTCATCCTCGGTCGGGTGGCGGTTGCCCGCTTTTACCAGCTTTTCTTTTGCCGCCGCTTTGTCTGATTCATGAATATTGGCGATTTTCTCCTTCGCCGCCTTCGTAGCGATTATCGCCCCTTCCGTACTGGCAATATCCCTTGCCTGCGCCCCGATTTCGCCTATCAGTTGCGCCTGTTTCAGCCGCTGCTGCTCTTTCTCTTTATCAAAGATAGGACTCAGGGCATTGCCAGCGTTATCAGTATCGCGGCTCAGGGTACGGATATCCTGCTGTTGAG